>CABWZI010000012.1 GCA_902509905.1 uncultured Gammaproteobacteria bacterium
ATTTTTCTAGCTGTTCAATATTCACCTCATCAAATTGAGTCACATGAGGAATCGTACTCCAGCATTTCGATAGATGCTTTCCAGAAAGTTTTTTAATTCTAGATAAAGGAATGACTTCCACTTCTTCAACCGAAGTCCCATTCTCAAGAAGAGTTTTAACATGAGATTTAAGGTCTTCATCAAGTATTCTGCCTTTCTTTCCTGTTCCCTTTATTCCAGAAAGACTGACACCAAGCTCTCTGGCTAATTTTCTGATAGATGGAGATGCATGAAAGTTTGAATCAGGATTTAATGAAATTTCTTCTTTAAAAGTTTCATTTTTTTCATCTATATTAGTAACAACTTCTGAGGCAACATCTTTTTTAGCCTGATCAACTGACTGAGCAGATTCAGGACTCTCTTCAAGGCTTTCAGCATTTTCTGATTCGCTCTCAAGAGTCAAAATGAGATCGCCTTTTGCTACCTTATCTCCTACTTTAACGGAGAGGGCGGTAACCTTACCAGCAAACGGGGCTGGGATTTCCATCGTAGCTTTATCTGTCTCAAGCGTAATGATGCTGTCATTTTCATGAACAGTATCTCCAACTTTTACAAGAACTTCGATAATATCTACTGCATCAAAATCACCTATATCGGGCAACTCTACGTTTTTTTGAGTAGGCATATGGACTAATTAAATAGCTTTAAATTTGAACCATGTAATTATCCCAAATTTAATGTGAGAAAGGCGGTTAATGTTAAAATTTATTTGAAAAGAAAAACCCTTATTTGTTATTATTGTTATCATGATTCTTTTATCAATACTTATATCAAAGACAACATGACTCTTGCACTTTCAACCGATTATTTAGCAAAAACTTATTCTAATAATCTTGAGGCGCTTAAGGGAATAAATTTAAGTGTTGAGCAGGGGGATTTTTTTGCTTTGCTTGGTTCTAATGGTGCTGGCAAAACAACTGCAATTGGCATTATTTCAGGATTACTAAAGAGCACATCGGGTGAGGTTGAAATCAATGGTTTGAATCAAAAAAATCACTCTAATGAGGTAAAGAAAATGGTTGGATTGATGCCTCAAGAGTTTAATTTTAATCCCCATGAGCCAAATATTGAAATTCTTATCAATCAGGCTGGGTACTTTGGCATTCCAAGAAAAGAAGCCAAAATTCAAGCTGAGGTTTTATTAAAAAAAATGGAGCTTTGGGATAGGCGCTTTGATGTTGCTCAGTCATTATCTGGGGGAATGAAGAGACGATTAATGCTCGCACGAGCCTTAATCCATAAGCCCAAAATTTTGATACTCGATGAGCCAACTGCAGGAGTGGATGTCGAAATTCGTCAGTCTATGTGGAAATACCTTACTCAGTTAAATAATGAAGGTATGACAATCATTTTAACAACTCACTATCTAGAAGAAGCCGAATCTCTATGCAGAAATATTGCTATCCTTAATAATGGCGAGATAGTGGAACAGTCAAATATGAAGAAGCTTCTAGCTAGGGCAAAAAGACAGGTCATTATTATTGATACTATTGAGAAAATATCAGGACAGATTGAAATAAGCGATTGTGACTGTGAGGTCATTGATGAGAATACTTTGCAGGTTTCTCAAGGAGAGGGTGTCTCTATATCTGATGTGGTTGGGTCTTTGTCAGAGCAAAATATTCAGATCTCTCATCTCAGGAGTTCGCAAAATAGACTAGAAGCACTTTTTTTATCACTTACCACTTAAACTAATATGTGGATTGCATACAAAACGATTGTCATTAAGGAGATACTGAGGTTCGTTAGAATTTGGGTGCAAACAATCGTTCCACCAGTGATAACCACTTCACTATACTTGCTGATTTTTGGTGGTTTGATGGGCAGTAGGATAGGTCAGATGCAGGGTATAGAGTATATAGATTTCATCGTACCTGGAATTATTTTAATGACAGTAATTATGCAGTCTTATGCTAATACCGTTTCTTCTTTTTTTATGACCAAATATAATAACAGCTTTGAAGAGCTGCTTGTCTCAACAACGCCTAATTCGATTATTCTTCTGGGATTTGTTAGTGGAGGAATAGCTAGAGGTTTTTGTGTTGGACTAGCTGTAACTTTTACGATTTCTTTTTTTGTCGAAATTAAAGCCTTTAGTCTTTTAATTATTACAGTAACCTTTTTCTTAACTTCAATTATGTTCGCATTGGCAGGATTTATAAATGCGGTTTTTGCTAGAACTTTTGATGATATTTCAATAATTCCAAACTTTGTTCTTTTGCCGCTAACTTATTTGAGTGGAATGTTTTACAGTATTGATATTTTGCCAAGTTTTTGGCGAGCATTGTCAGCATTTAACCCAATTTATTACATGATGGATGCATTTAGATTAGGCTTTCTAGGTATAGGCTCTGTAGAATTATGGAAAGCTTTTTTAGTGCCTATTTCAATGATAATTGTGTTGACTTTAGTTGCTAATGCACTATTAAACCGTGGGGTAAGTATTAAAACTGAATAGTTTATTTAGGAGCCAATTACACCCTCCTCGCCGTTCATAATTCTTCTAATATTTTCTCGATGAGTGAAATAAATAAAAAGATTAATAAGAAAAATCACCATTGTGGCTCTTACATCATGGGTTGTAATGAAATAAAAATAAATTGGTGATAAAACTGTTGCTGTCAAAGCGGCTATTGAAGAGACTTTCATTACTTTTGCCACAATTAGCCAGATAATTGAAAACGTTAATCCAACAAAAAAGTTTAGGCCTATTAATCCTCCCAGATATGTTGCTACACCTTTACCCCCTTTAAATCCATAATAGATTGGAAAGACGTGTCCAAGAAAAGCACAAAGCAAAATAATAGTTAAACTAAATAAATCAAAACCAAAATAGTGAGCCACTAAAACTGGAACTGCACCTTTAAGTCCATCAAATAATAGAACAAAAGTAGCTACCAACTTCCCGCCAATTCTTAAAACATTTGTTGCGCCAGGATTTTTTGAGCCTTTCGTTCTAGGGTCTGGCAAGTTGCACATTTTACAAATAATAATGGCACTAGAAATTGACCCCAATAAATAACTTCCAATTAAAAAGTAAAACAAGCGGCGCTCCTAAATTATTTGCAAAATAAAATTCTTTTACAGCCTTAAATTATATCAATGAAAACATTTTATTGTGGTTTTAAGTTGATATCACAAAGGTATCATAATACTATTTTTGAAAAATATATGAATTATGGATATTGTTTTTGTTGAAGGTTTAAAAATAGATACTGTGATAGGTATTTATGATTGGGAAAAGAAAATTCGTCAAGACATAGTGCTTGATATTGAAATGTCAGCAGATATAGCTGCAGCTGCAAAGACTGATCATATTGATCAGGCTCTCAACTATAAGAGTGTTTGTAAGAGAGTGGCTAGCTTTGTAAGAGATTCTAAGTTTGAGCTAGTAGAAACTTTGGCAGAGAAAATTTGCCAGATAATACTTAATGAATTCGATGTTCAGTGGGTTAAGCTTACCCTTAATAAGGGCGAAGCAATTACTGGAGCTAGCGGAGTTGGGGTCATCATAGAGAGGACTAAAAGTTAGTGAGCATTTTGCATCTTAATATTGGATCAAATCAAGACAGACGAAAAAATATTCGATCTGCATTAGATCAACTTGATATTTTTTTTGAAAAAATCAAGGTTTCTTCGCTTTATGAAAGTCCATCTGAGGGTTTTGAAGGTAAAGATTTTTATAATGTTGGAGTCAATGTTGAAACCAATAAAAATGCTTCTGAAGTATTAGATATTTTGCATAAAATTGAAGACTCACTTGGAAGAAATAGAGCAGCGCCAAAATTCTCATCAAGAATTATTGATCTTGATCTTGTCATTTATGATGATATGATTGATGAAAAAATTAATGTACCAAGAAAAGACATACTTAAATATGCGTTTGTTCTTGCACCCCTTTTAGAGCTTAATCCTGATGGCATTCATCCTGAAAAACGTGTTTCATACCTAAATCTTTGGGAAGAATTTGAGACTAATAAGGCATTTGATCTGAATAAGTATGATATTGAAAAACTTTACAATTAATTGCATTGCAATTCATATGCTGCAATAGAATTTTTCGTCAAATAATGAGTGTGCATTATCTATTTTGACTATAATTTTATTTAGAACATACAATGACAAATAACATGAAAAAAATTACTGCACTGACCTCTGTAATTGCGCTAGCAATTTTTGTTTTCTTTGCCAATACATCTCAGGCCGAGTTTGTTGCTGGTAAAAATTATATTGTTCTTGATAAGCCTGTGGAAACTGAAACTGGGGATCAGATAGAGGTCAGAGAGTTGTTTTGGTATTTTTGCCCTCACTGCTTCTCTGTCCACCCAATGCTTGAAGAGTGGTCTAAGACTATGGATAGTTCGGCTCAATTAGTTCTTCAGCCTGCAGTTTTTCCTGGCTGGGAGTTTGGGTCTACATTCTATTATGTTCTTGAGGAATTAGGTGAGCTAGACCGTTTACACTCTTCACTTTTCGATGCAATTCATGTTCAGAAATTGAACCTTAAAACGCAGCAAGATTTTGTAACTTGGCTCTCGTTAAATGGAGTTGATGAAGATAAGGCGAACAAGGTTTTTAAGTCATTCCCTGTAAAAGTTGCGGTTAATAAAGCAAAAGCTAATACTTATAAATATCGAATTACTGGAGTCCCTGCTTTTATTGTCAATGGCAAGTATATGGTTAACGCTACTAGTGCTGGAAGTGAAGAGAAGATTTTTGAAGTAATTGATTATTTAATTCAAAAAGAAAAACAATAATACATGGATAGGCCAAAAGCCGATTCTGTTTTATTATTTTCAGGATTGGATCCTTCTGGAGCAGCAGGTATTTCTGCAGACATTGAAACTATTAATTATTTTGGTCTTACTCCGCTACCCATAATTACATCACTAACTGCTCAAAACACTCAAAGATTAGATTCATTTGAGGTGCCAAAAGATAGTCTTATAGAAAAGCAATTCGATCTAATAGATGAAGATATTTCATTCAATACAGTAAAAATTGGATTATTGGGCTCTGTAAGTCAAATAAAAACAATATCCCGATTGCTCAATAAAAAGAAATCACTAAATGTTATTCTAGATCCAATACTGATGTCTGGAACCCAGGAAAATTTCAGTTCAAATAAAATGATTGGTGCCATGAAGAAATATCTTTTTCCAATGAGTACCATACTTACTCCGAATCTTGAGGAGCTCAATTTATTGGCTCCTGGTCTGGCTGAGCAAGAAGCAGTCTCAAGTTTGAATTGTTCTTGGGTCTTAGTGACAACTTCAGACTCCTCTAAAGTTGATATTGAGCACCGTCTTTATCATGAGTCAATCTTAAAACGCAGATATAAGTATAAAAAGTTACCAGGTAAATTTCATGGATCTGGTTGCACATTATCTAGTGCTATTTCAGCTTTAATTGCAAAAGGAATGGCCGTTGAAGATGCTTGTGATGAGGGGCTGGAATACACTTACCAATGTTTATTAAATGCGAAAAAGCTTGGTAAAATGCAGTATCATCCGATTAGAGCTTCTTATAAATCAAAATGACTTTTATTGAAAAATGGTTAAGATCAGATATTAAGAATATCAATGCTTACCATGTTCCTGAATCTAAGAATCTACTTAAACTAGATGCAATGGAAAGCCCTTTCGGCGTTCCAAGTGATTTGAAAGAGGAGTTTCTTGAGTATATTGATAAGGCAGAGGTTAACAGATATCCTGATGCTGCATCCACTCAACTTAAGGATACATTAAAAGATCTTATGGATATTCCAGAAGAGTATAAAGTTCTTCTTGGAAATGGTTCAGATGAGTTAATACAGTTATTGGCGCTTGCTTGTAATGAGGACGATCTTATTATGAGCTTTGAGCCAAGTTTTGTCATGTACGAAATGGTGTCAAAATATGCCCATTTAAGATATCAAGGAATCCAGTTGGATTCTAATTTTGATATTAATCTCAGGAAGTCAATCGAAGCTATAAAAAACAAAAATCCCAAGCTGATATTTATTGCATATCCTAATAATCCAACTGGAAATGCCTTTGACTATGATGTAATCATTGAGATTATAAAGACTACAGATGCCTTGGTTGTTCTTGATGAGGCCTATTATGCCTACTCAGATAGAAGTTTTTTATCTGAGATTTCTAATTTCTCAAACTTAGTAGTTCTTCGAACTATATCAAAAATAGGTTTTGCAGGGCTTAGACTTGGTCTTTTAATTGGCAGCGAGGAAACAATTAACCAACTAAATAAGTTGCGACTTCCTTATAACATCAATGTACTTACACAAGCGAGTGCCAATTTTTTACTTCAAGATAAAGAGCGGATTGTTAAAAATGCAGAAGTATTGATTGAGGAAAGACAGCGTCTTTTTGAAGAGCTATCTTTATTTACTCAGTTAAAAGTTTTTCCATCTCAAACTAATTTTCTCCTTGTTCGATGTGAAAATGCAGACTCACTGCATAGTGCATTAATCACTAATGGCATCCTAGTCAAAGGGTTTTCACCAGACTCTGCGCTTTCAAACTTTATTCGGATAAGTATTAGTGAGCCAATTGAAAATAATGCTCTTTTAGAGGCTGTAAAGGAATATTATGGTGAATAGAGATGAGTTAAATAATTATTGCGCTAATTTTTTAAGTGTTAGTAAATATAAAGATTACTGTCCTAATGGATTACAGGTAGAGGGAAGTCTAAATATAAATAAAATTGTCAGTGGCGTTAGCGCTAATCTAGATTTGATTGAATTGGCTGTTGATGAGAAAGCAGATGCTATTTTTGTTCATCATGGCATCTTTTGGAATAATGAGTCTAACGTTATTGTTGGGTCCAAACGAAAAAAGATTGATTTACTAATTAAAAACAATATTAATTTATTTGCTTACCACCTGCCGTTAGATGCTCATTCAGAGGTAGGAAATAATGTTGAACTGGGAAGAATTCTTGGTATTAAAAACATGAAGTCAGTTGACGACAGTTTGCTCTGGCATGGTGATTTAGATACTGATTTAATGAACTTTACCAGACTCATTCAAAAGGAGTTAGGTAGAGTTCCTGAAATATTTGGCAGAAAAAATAATTCAGTCAATAGCATTGCATGGTGTACCGGTGGAGCTCAAGGATTTATTGATAAGGCAATTAACCTTAATGTTGATATTTATCTTAGTGGTGAGGTTTCTGAAAGAACGCCAGCAGTAGCAAAAGAAAATAACCTGACATATATTTCTGCTGGTCATCATGCAACTGAAAGGTATGGGGTTCAAGCCCTTTGTGAACACCTTTGCACTAAATTTAAATTGAAACAACAATTTATTGAAGTCAACAACTCTGTTTAATCAAAGTCAAATTTGGAATGCTCATGGAGCGAATTAATCTATCTTCTTCTACTAGCCTTAGTCGAATAGTTTATGGTATGTGGCGTTTGGCTGAAGATACCAATGTATCACCAAAACATATTCTTGAAAAAATTAATATTTGTTTGGAGCAAGGAATTACTTCATTTGATCAGGCGGCAGTTTATGGCTTATACACTTCTGAAGCATTGTTTGGTGAAGCTTTAAAGGAAAATCGATCCTTAAGGAATCAGATTGAGATTATTACTAAGTGTGGAATAGTAAACCCCTCTTCTAGGTATTCTAATGCATCAGTAAGTCATTATGACACCTCAAGGGAGCATATTTTTAATTCTGTAGATGCCTCTTTAAAAAATATGTCAACAGATTATTTAGACATGTTATTAATACATCGTCAGGACCCTTTTATGGATCACTTTGAGACTGGCAAGGCATTAGATGATCTTGTTTTATCTGGGAAAGTTAAAGAAGTAGGTGTATCCAACTTCAGACCTTGGGACTTTGATCTTTTGCAATCTGCTATGAAAAGTAAATTAGTTACGAACCAAATTGAACTTTCTTTAGCTGCAACTGATGGATTCACAAATGGCGATCTTGCTTTTCATCAAGAAAGAGCAACTACTATAATGGCTTGGTCACCTCTTGGGGGCGGAAGACTGATGAAGGGCAAGGGTCCTCTTGGCAAGGTTTTGTCCAAAATAGCAGCCAATCAAAATGTTGATATTGCTGCGGTTGCTGTTGCATGGTTATTGGCACATCCCGCAAAGATTTGCCCTGTTATGGGAACAAATAATTTAGATAGAATAGCAAAAATTTCTGAAGCAATGAATTTTAGGATGGGTCGTGAGACTTGGTTTGAACTTTACACTGCATCGTTTAATGATGGTGAGTTGCC
The DNA here is from genome assembly GCA_902509905.1 of uncultured Gammaproteobacteria bacterium. Classification (GTDB taxonomy): domain Bacteria; phylum Pseudomonadota; class Gammaproteobacteria; order PS1; family Pseudothioglobaceae; genus Pseudothioglobus. The sequence continues at coordinate 8,284 of CABWZI010000012.1, forward strand.
ATGGCGACTACCATAATTTATTAAAAAACTAGGGATTATTCTTCTTTAGAAGTACTATATTTACAAAAGTATTGCAGATATTCATGAAGATTAGGCCTAGTACTTTATAATCTATAGTTTTTTTAATGCCTTAGAACATTATGAGTCAAAAATATAACGTTGCAATTGTTGGGGCAACTGGTGCAGTTGGTGAAACTTTGATTTCTATTCTAGATCAAAGGAATTTTCCTATTGAAAATTTATATCCTTTAGCTTCTAAACGCTCTGCAGGTAGTAAAGTGTCTTGCCAAGGGAAGTCATGGGTGGTTCAAGATCTGGATACATTTGATTTTTCACAAGCTCAAATTGGATTATTTTCAGCTGGAGGTAGCATCTCAGAGAAATATGCGCCTATAGCAGCAGAACAAGGATGTATTGTTATAGATAATACGTCTCATTTTAGGCGTGATGAGGATATTCCATTGGTTGTGCCAGAAGTCAATCCTCATGCGATTGCTGAATATACCAATCGTAATATTATCGCCAATCCAAATTGTTCAACTATTCAGATGCTAGTTGCGTTAAAACCCATCTATGATGCGGTAGGTATTTCTAGAATCAATGTTGCCACGTATCAAGCAGTCTCTGGAAGTGGTAAAGAGGCTATTACCGAGCTTACTACCCAAACTGCCAACCTTTTAAATGGCAATGATGTTGAGGTTGATGTTTATCCTAAGCAAATAGCATTTAATGCCATTCCTCATATTGATACATTTCAAGAAAATGGTTACACGAGAGAGGAAATGAAAATGGTATGGGAGACTCAAAAAATCTTTGAAGATGATGAAATTTTGGTTAATCCTACTGCGGTCAGAATCCCGGTAGTTTATGGTCACTCAGAGGCGGTACATATTGAAACAAAAGAGAAATTAACTGCTGAAGATGCAAGAAAACTGCTCGAAAATGCTAAAGGTGTCGAGGTGATGGATAAAAGAGAGAATGGTGGTTATGCAACACCTTTCCTTGAAGCAACTAATAATGATGCAACATATGTCAGCAGAATTAGAGAGGATATTAGTTTTGAAAACGGACTAAATTTATGGGTAGTTTCAGACAATATTCGAAAAGGTGCAGCGCTTAACACTATTCAGATTGCTGAAATACTCATCAAAGACTATATTTCATAAGATAAAATCAAAAAATGGTTATTAAAGAGAGAAAGACAAATGAAACTGATATCAAGGTAAGTCTTGAGCTCTATGGTATTGGAAAAGCTAATATAGATACTGGGGTTCCATTTTTAGATCATATGCTAGATCAAATTGCGCGCCATGGATTAATGGATTTAAACATTAGCTGCAAAGGTGATACTGACATAGATGACCATCATACTGTTGAAGATATTGGGATTACTTTAGGCCAAGCATTTTCTGATGCGGTAGGGGATAAAAAAGGACTTACACGATATGGCCATTCATATGTTCCATTAGATGAGGCGTTGTCAAGAGTCGTCATAGATCTGTCTGGAAGACCTGGACTGGAATTAGGTGTTAAGTTTACAAGAGATAGGGTTGGATCATTTGATCTTGATCTTATTAGAGAATTTTTTCAAGGATTTGTTAACCACTCTTTAGTGACTTTACACATTGATAATTTGAAGGGAATCAATTCACACCATCAAGCTGAAACAGTCTTTAAGGCTTTTGGTAGAGCGCTTAGAATGGCGACAACACCTGATGAAAGACAATCGGGTGTTATTCCATCAACAAAGGGCTCGCTCTAACTAGTCAGGCATAACATCATGCAAACAATCGCAATTGTGGACTATGGAATGGGAAATGTCCGTTCCGTTCAGAAAGCGCTTGAGTATGTTGCACCAAGTGATAATTGTATATTGACTAGTGATCCTCAAGTTTTAAGAGACTCTGACCGCATTGTATTTCCAGGTCAAGGAGCAATGGGTTCATGCATGAGCGCCCTCGAGGAAAACTCGTTAGTTAATGAAATTAAATCATCATTCAAATCTAAACCATTTTTAGGTATTTGCTTAGGTTTACAGCTTTTATTTGACTCAAGTGAGGAAAATAATGGGACAAAAGGATTGTCAATTGTTCCAGGAAAAGTTGTTAAATTTAAAAATAGTGAATTAAAAATACCACATATGGGATGGAATAATGTAAATCATTCTAAAGATCATCCACTTTGGTTCAATATTGATAATAATAGTCGTTTTTACAGCGTACATAGTTACTATGTGAAACCAGTCAACGATGATTGCGTTTTTGGAACTACAAATTATGGACATGAATTTGTATCTGCGATTGCTCTAGACCATGTTTTTGCAGTTCAATTTCATCCAGAAAAATCACAAAATGATGGCTTACAACTTTTAAGGAATTTTGTAAACTGGTCCTAGCGGTTTCTTATTAATTGATTTAATTAAGCTCTTTCAGAGATCTGAGGTAGTATTCTAGATCCATTGGTTTATTGTATTTCTGTGAGTTAAAAATCATTTCAGCGATTTGTTCCATCATTATGTGCTCGACCTGGTGCGCATCATTATATTTTTTTAATAAATTACTATATATTTGCTTAATTCCCTTTGGCTGATTTAAACTTAATTGATCTTGCAGAGTTAAGTGAAGATTGATATGAAGAAATGGATTTGTTCTTCCTTGTTCCGGAAAATATTCTGTTTCTAAATCATTAATAATGTTTTGATATTCTGGGTGCTTTTCAATTATTTTGACTAATTGAAGCTCCAAAGGGTCTAAAGTTTGATTTGAGTTGTGTTTACCCCAGGCATGAGCTAAATATTTTCTTTGCTCAGATCTGTCAGCAGTAAACACTTTGCCTAGATATTTTTCTCTTCATATTCACACAAATCAAGAAGTGTGCAGTCAGTGCAATGCGGAGATCTAGCTTTACAGACATATCGACCATGAAGAATCATTAGGTGATGAGCTGGTACTTTGAACTCATCTGGTATAAATTTAATTAACTTTTTTTCAACTTCTAGGACAGTTTTTCCGGAAGCAATTGCCGTCCTATTGGCCACTCTATAGATATGAGTATCAACAGCAATTGTGGGTTGTCCAAATGCAGTATTAAGAACTACATTTGCTGTTTTTCTTCCAACACCAGGAAGGGCTTCTAGTTCTTTTCTGGTCTCAGGAACTTCAGAATTATATTTATCAATGAGTATTCTGCAAGTTTGAATAATATGCTTTGCCTTTGAGTTAAACAACCCAATGGATTTAATTGTGTCTCGAAGCTTATCTTCACCCAATTCAAAAATTGATTCAGGGGTATTTGCAAGGGGAAACAAGATATCAGTTACCTGATTTACACTCTTATCAGTCGCTTGAGCAGATAAAGTGACTGCAACAAGCAGTTCGAATGAGGTTGAATAGTTTAGTTCAGTTGTAGGATTTGGAATTTGCTTCAAAAGCCTACTAAACATTTCACTTCTTGTTTCTGCGTTCATTTGAACCTTTTTGGTTTAACTATGGGTGGAATATTATACTTAATTTTTATATATTTATCAATAACCAGTCTGTTTTCAAATAAATGAATTCGCGTAGTCTTCAAGCTGTTTCCATAGATTTTTTTTATCTGGACTGATATCTTTTAGATGATTCAAGCTTCTTTCAAAGCTGTCAATGGAAAGAAAACCGTTTTCACCATTTTGTATTCTAGATTGAACTATTTCAAACCATTGTTCCTGTTCAAAATCATTCAGATACTGAGGATAATTTCTTGCTTTAAAATTTAAAAAAAGTTTTGTTAATTTTTTGTCTTCAAATGTGGGACTATAATTAGCAAAATCTTGAGTTGAAAGACTTTGTATCTCATTACTAATAGCTCTGTCATGATTGCTAACAAAGCCATCATAAAGAGATTGATCAACATCTGAACTTTGCTTTTTTTCAGATGGTTGCTTATATATTGATTGAACTTTTTGTTGAATTTTAAATCTATTTTTCTGGATAAATTCTAAATTTTTTAAACAACCCTCCATATCAATCTGAAATTTTTCTATTAGAGTGGGCGAGAGTTTAAAGCTATCTTCATTTGGACTACAAACAAACATAGGGCTTTTATTAAATACTAGTTCATTCAACTCAAGCTTCTCGAGACCTTTTGGTAAGTCAGCTTTTCTAGTAAAAGTAAGTTTTTTTAGTTCTTCCTCGTCAAGCTCTAAAAGAATCTCTGGATCTTGATTCAAATTAAAAACAATTGCACGATCAGAATAATCAGGATGATAGCAGATTGCAGTTACGAGTCTTGTAAATGAAGACTTATAGCCAAAGCCAGAGGAGGTTAAAAGCATTGGATAAAAAAGCTTGACGAGTTTTTCCACCTCTTTTTTATTTCTTAGACTCAATGCATATTCAAAGAATTTAGGCTGAGTCTTTTTGATGATTGAGGCAATTCCAATGGTCGCTCTTACATCGGCCATGGCATCATGCGCATTACTGTGCTCAATGTGATTTGCGGGAGCAAGGTTGTCTAGTTTAAAAATAGGCCGATTTTGATTATTTCTTACCCAAGTCAAGCTTCCTTCCTCTTTGTGAGCATAACAAAATCTAGCAACATTTAAGATATCCCACCTTGAATTGCCATGCTGCCAATGCCATGAGTATGGATCTAAAAAGTTTCTAAATAGGGTATGCCTAGTATATTCATCATCAAAAGCAATTGAGTTATATCCAACAATGCAGGTCTCAGGTTTTGAAAACTCTGCATGGATTTTTTTTATGAACTCATGCTCAATAAAGCCTTTTTCTTCACAGAGTTGTGGGGTAATACCAGTGACTGAACATGCTTCAGGTGCTGGGAGAGAGTCACGGGTGGGTTTACAATAAAACATATGCTCGTCAAGAATATTAAGATTTTCATCCGTTCTAATTCCTGCAAATTGAGCAATTCTTTGAACTTTTGGAGAAAGGCCAAAAGTTTCGTAATCATACCAATAGAAAGTTTTCATATCCCAATTAGTTTAAACAAAAATACATCGACTGACTCAGATATCCAAGAAATGAAGAAGAAAGAATTAATTTAAACCAATAAGACACACTCTCTTCTTAATCTTATTCAAATAAGAAAATTTTTCTAAACTGTTAGTTTATCGAAGATAAAACTCGTAAGCAGTCTAGAGGGAGAAAAAGGAAAAAACCCAGCTTTGGGCTGGGTTTAAAAAAACTTTTAAATTATTTTGCTACGACGTTTGCAGCTTGAGGGCCTTTGGCACCATCTTCAAGTTCAAACTCAACCTCTTGACCTTCCTCAAGAGTTTTGTAGCCATCACCTTGTATTGCTCTGAAGTGAACGAAAACATCGTCACCACTTTCTTGCTCAATAAAGCCAAAACCTTTTTTTGCGTCAAACCATTTAACGCGACCTGTTGTTGTAGACATGCAGTCTCCTAAAAAAAAATAAAACATGGAAAAGATGCAACCAACCCAAATCACTGTGAAACCGACATACTACGAAGCAACAACACAACATCAAAATCAGCTGAATATTAACCAGCAAAGCCAATTTTAACCTAAAAAACTAATAATGTATATTTATTTAATTTGGCCACAAATGACTATCTTCTTGATCGACTTCTGGAGAATTTTTTATCTCTATTTGTTTTTGGCTTACCTTTTCTTCGTTTTTTAGACGAGTCCCTTTTAAAATGACTAGATGACTCTCTGGGAGCTGTTTTATTGTTTTTTTCAGTAAGCTCTTCCATGTTGAGCTTTTTGTCAAACACCCTAGTATTTTTAAGAATTTGAAGAGTTTCTTTTGGCATCTCATCAGGTAAATCAACGGTTGTGAAGTCTTGATGTATTTGAATTGCTCCGATAAATGCACTGCTTATTTCAGCTTCATTCGCAATAGCTCCAAGAATGTTGCCTGGCTTAATATTGTCTCTTCGTCCCAATGATATTTTGTATCTTCTCATTTGGATAGATGGATTATCTTTGAGAGGGTCTGCGTGGATTGAAATTGCAATAGTTTTCTTATCTTTGGAGTCTATTTTGGGTTGAATAATCTCTTTTTCGCTCAGTAAAAGAGGTTCTGTGCCCTGAGCCATTAAGGCAAGTGAGGATGCAATTTTAAATAGATCAACTTCATTTTCTTTCTGATAGCTAAGAACTAGATCTGAAAAAATTGAAAGATCTTGGTTTTCAAGAGTTTGTGTAATCCTTTGTTTAAAGTTTACAATCCTTTGCTCATTTATTATTTTTGCAGATGGAAGCATCATTGGCTCAATCGGCTGTCGAGTAATCCTTTCAATCGTTTTCAGCATTCTTCTTTCACGAGGTGCAACAAATAATATTGCTTTTCCATCTCTTCCAGCACGGCCTGTTCTTCCAATTCTATGGACGTAGGACTCTGGATCTTGTGGTATGTCATAATTAATAACATGAGAGATTCGATCCACATCAAGACCTCTTGCTGCAACATCAGTCGCAATAAGAATGTCAATTTTTCCTTTTTTTAGGTGCTGAATTATTCGCTCTCTGTGATTTTGAGCAATATCACCATTTATTGCTTCTGCTGTAAAACCTCTGGCCGAGAGTTTTTCTGCAAGATCAATTGTTGCAGTTTTAGTTCTGACAAAAATTAGAAGAGCATCAAAGGCCTCAACTTCTAGAATACGAGTCAAGGCGTCCAGTTTATGAACACCACCCACAAGCCAATATCTTTGTGAGATTGTTTTAGCAGTTGCGGTTTTTGTTTTAATTTTGACTATTTTTGGGTTGTCTAAAAATTTCTCAGCAACTCTTCTTATGACATCTGGCATAGTGGCAGAGAAGAGCGCGATTTGACGCTCTTCTGGTAGCTTTTCCATGACCCACTTAACATCATCAATAAAGCCCATTCTGAGCATTTCGTCCGCCTCATCTAAGACCAATGCCTTGAGCGAATTTAATTTTAAAGTGCCCCTTTTGAGATGATCCATGACTCTACCAGGAGTTCCAACTACTGCATGAACTCCTCTTTTTAGAGGTTTTAATTGAACATCATAGGATTGACCACCATAAATTGGAAGAACATGAAAGCCTTTCAGATGTCTTGAGTAAGTCTGGATTGCTTCGGATACTTGAATTGCAAGTTCACGTGTTGGTGCCAAGACTAATAGCTGAACTTGATTGTTTTTTAAATCAATCCTGTCAATCAAGGGAAGCGAAAATGCAGCTGTTTTTCCTGTACCTGTTTGAGCTTGACCAATGACATCATGGCCCTTGAGTAGGTGAGTAATGCATTGCTCTTGGATAGCTGAGGGTGTTTCATAGCCAACGTCATCAAGTGCTTGAATTAATGCATCTGAGAGGCCAAAGCTATTAAATGTAACGCTAGATGCATAATCAGCCATAATTTGGATGGGGGTGTTGAAGAAAAGGGTGGATTATACCTTGTATTTGCTCTAAACATTGAAATGACAGAAGTCTAATGCAAATGTTTTAACTCGTTTCTTTATTCAAACCATTTAATTGAGCATCCCATTGAAGGGATTTGGTTATCAGGTCCTTTGCCAGTTAGGGAGATTTGTTTCATAGCTTCAAAAAGTTCACGCTTGGCGCCATCAACAGATTCTTTTCGAGATTCATCCAGCCTTCCTCTATATTGAAGACCAAGCTTATCGTTATATCCAAAAAAATCAGGTGTGCAAACCGCTCCATATGCTCTGGCTATCTCCTGAGTTTCATCAATTAGATAAGGAAATGGCAAGTTATGATCGAGAGACAATTTTTTCATATTGTCGAATGAGTCTTCTTCATATTCATTTGGATCATTTGACATAATTCCTACACTATTAATACCAAACTGCTTTAATTCTTCAGTATCTCTAATGATTCTGCTAATGATTGATTTGACGTAAGGACAATGATTACAAATAAACATTATTAGAAGACCATTCGATCCTCTAAGAGAGTTTAAATCATAGTATTGCTCATCAACCCCCTTGAGCTTGAAATCAATTGCGGGAAGGTTGAATTCACAAATTGGGGTTTCAGTTCTTACCATAGTAAACTAATTGTCATAATAGTCATGATTTTAGTATAGCTTGAATAATATGTCCTGCCATCATTAATCCAAATATATTAGGCATATATGATATGGCTCCATTAACTGCTCTGGGTCTACCGGGCGGGGAAAATTCAGTTTCATTAACTGCTTGGTGAGGAAGAGCCTTTATTTGAACTTCAGTTGAGTGAACTACAGGAAATTTTAATGATGCGCGTTTTAATCTAAGCTGTCTTCTCAGCTCTCGTGCTAGTCCACAATATTCTGTTTTGTCCATTCTTGAGATTGTAACTTTTGTGGGATCCAGCCTACCTCCTGCACCCATACTTGAGATTATTGGCTTATTAAAACGATTACAAGCATCAATTAAATTTGTTTTGCAGGCAATAGCATCAATACAATCAGCTACAAAATTATAATCCACTTCATTAGCTATTTCTTCAGCAATGTTGCCATCAATAAATAGATTTTTTTCATTAATCACAGTATCAGGATTTATATCTCTGAGTCTTTTTGATAAAGCCTCAACCTTTGATTGGCCTAGAGTTGAATGAAGAGCAATAATCTGGCGATTGAGATCAGTCTTGTCCACCAAGTCAAAATCAATGAGGGTAAGCTCTCCTATACCAGCTCTGCAAAGGGACTCTGCACAAGCGCCGCCAACACCTCCAAGTCCGGCAATGACAACATGAGACTCTGCTAACTGAGCTAAACCTAACTGACCAACAAGTATTTCAGTTCGAGCACAACTACCAGCCATTAGCTTATTTTAAAAAGATTATATGTATTCTGATCACACTGCTCAATGACTTCATCTACAGTAATTTTTTTGATTCTAGCAACTCTCTCAGCTACCTGTACTAACTCATCAGGATTATTTCTATCATCTGTTTCAATGACTATCGATTCAATTGGCAAGAAGTTAATAATATCATGCAGTTTATATGCATGTGGATTGGTAATTGCAGCGCCAAATCCAAAAGAAAAGTTTATTTTCAATAAATTTTCAGCTTGCTGAAGACTGCCAGAATAGGCGTGAATTACCCCTCTTGATTTAGAGTAGGACTTAAGTAAATCAGTAACATCCTCTGTTGCATGAACAGAATGAATAATTAGTGGAAGATCGAATCGAGTTGCAAGTGCAACTTGTTCATCAAAAAAGAATCTTTGCGTATTTTGATCTTTAACTTTGACATAATCTAAGCCACACTCCCCAACAGCAATCGGCTTTTCTTCTTCGATTTTAACTTCAAGATCATACAGATCAATCATCTGATGATCTTTCACAAACCATGGATGAATACCCAATGCAAAATGACTATTTTTATTTGAATGACAGCAGGCAATTACACTCTCCCAATTGTCTTTTCCGGTCGATGGAATTATAACTCCAGTAGTTGAACTGGATGGAGTTTTAACATTATCAAAATCTAAGTGTATATGTGAGTTAACCATTACTTCCTTTGTCTTCTAGTGGATAATATAATATAAATTTTTCATCTAAGTTAAATGCAATTTTTTTCTAAGAAAATTTCGCAAGTTTACCTCGTATTGTTAGTTGGAGCGTTTCTAACCTTAACAGGTAATTTTACATTTTTCGAAAAAACAATGCAGATTTATCCGTTTGATGAAAACTCATTATTCGTTGTCTCGTTGTCTTTATTTTTATTTTCATTTCTTACATCCATCTTGCTGCTTGTTTGTTTTAGGTGGAGCATTAAACCAATTCTTATTTTTCTCTTACTGCTCTCGTCAGTATTAGCCTATAGCACCAATAATTATGGAATAGTTTTCGACCATAACATGATTACTAATACATTTGAGACCGATGCCAGTGAACTTGGCGATCTCATGAGTATTCAATTCATCATATATTTATTTTTTTTAGGGCTATTACCATCGTACTTTGTATGGAAAATTAAATTAACAAAAATTCCACTCATGCCTCAATTTTGGCAGAGATTTAAAGTATTTGTGACTTTGGTAGTTGTTTTTATAGTTGTCGTATTGTCTTTCTCGAAGCATTACTCTTCCTTTGCCAGAGAGAATAGAGATTTAAGGCTTTACATTACGCCTTCATATTTTCTATACTCATCAATTAAGTTTGTTGACTCAAAAATCGAAACATCTGCCAAGCCTTTTAAGATTATTGGCGAGGATGCAGCAATTAATAAGAAGTCAGATAAAAGACGCTTAGTAATTTTTGTAATTGGTGAGACTGCAAGAAGAGACCATATGTCTTTAAATGGTTATAGTTTGAAAACTAACCCTTTGCTTGAAAAAGAGGACATTATTTCCTTTAGTAACATGACCTCATGTGGAACTGACACTGCATGGTCTGTTCCGTGTATGTTTTCATTGCTTGGAAGGGATAGCTATTCCCATGCAAAGGGAAAAAATATGAGTAATGTGCTTGATCTGGTCAGTCGTGCGGGTGCTAGCGTAGTTTGGCTCGAAAATAACTCGAGTTCGAAAAGTGTCGCAGATCGAATAGAGTTTTTGGACTTACGCTCTTCACAAAATAATCCTATTTGTGACCCCGAATGTAGAGATGAAGGCATGTTGGTTAATTTACAAAATTATATTGAAGAGCAGGATAAAAAAGATATTTTAATTGTTATGCATACAATGGGAAGTCATGGGCCTGCATACTATAAAAGATATCCTAAAGAGTTTGAAGTATTCAAACCAGTATGCAAGACTAATCAACTCAATGAATGCAGTGATAATGAGATTAGTAACGCTTATGACAATACAATTCTCTATACTGATTATTTCCTCTCAAAAGTTATAGAGCTACTCAAGGACAATTCTAAAGATTCTGATACTGCAATGCTTTATGTGAGTGATCATGGCGAGTCTCTTGGCGAAGGAGGATTATATCTTCATGGTATGCCTTACTTTATGGCACCTGATGAACAAAAAGATGTTGCTGCATTTATGTGGCTTGATGACTCTATGTCGAAGCTTTTTGACAAAAATATTGTTATGGAAAATTCAGTCCTACCTCAATCGCATGATAGCCTTTTTCATACAATATTGGGTTTAATGGATGTAGAGACAGAGCTGTATCAAAAAAATCTTGATTTGATGGTTAAATAGATCTTAATTTTTGCCATCAACAGCTTCTGATGTTTAGGATAATTGCCAAATGAAAACTTACATTAAGAATAAAAAGTGATTATAATAGTGCGCTTGTTCTAAACTGACGTATATTAAAGAGTTATGAAAACATTTAGTGCGAAAGCTCATGAGGTTAAAAGAGACTGGTTTTTAGTTGATGCAGATGGTAAGACTTTGGGTCGTTTGGCGACTGAGGTTGCATCTCGTCTTCGTGGAAAGCATAAGCCAGAATACACGCCACATGTAGATACTGGAGATTACATTGTTATTGTGAATGCTGCAAAAGTAGCTGTTACAGGAAATAAGTACAACGACAAAATGTATCATCATCACACAGGCTATGTTGGAAACTTAAAGTCAGTTCCATTTAAAGAGCTACTAGCTAAAAAGCCGGAAGAAGTTATTCAAAAAGCAGTAAAAGGAATGCTTCCTAAAGGACCTTTGGGTAGAGAAATGGCTAGAAAAATGAAAGTTTTTGCTGGCGAAGAGCATTCACATGCTGCACAACAACCACAACTATTAGAAATTTAAGGCATATTGATTATGGCAGATAAAGAAGTATTTTATGCAACTGGAAGAAGAAAGACATCAGTTGCTAGAGTTTATATGACCAAGGGTAAGGGCGTTTTTACGGTAAATAAAAAACCTATGGATGAATATTTTGGAAGAGAGACTTCTTCAATGATTATCAATCAGCCCCTAGATGTTGTTGAGATGCATAATAAATTTGATTTCAATATCATGGTTAAAGGTGGTGGTGATACTGGACAAGCTGGCGCAATTAGACTTGGTGTTACTAGAGCATTGATGGCTTATGATGAAGCCACTCGTTCGGATCTAAGAAGTGCAGGTCTTGTAACCCGTGATGCTCGTGTTGTTGAGCGCAAAAAAGTGGGCAAGAAGAAGGCCAGAAAGAGCGAGCAGTACTCAAAGCGTTAATCCGAACTTTAAGAAGTTTGAAAAAAACCCGCTTAGAGCGGGTTTTTTTATATCTAATAGAAAAAATTTCAGTTTAAATAGTCGTGCCTTTCTAACTGGTTGAAGTTTATGAGTGTTTGAATTGACTCGATGTATTCATCTCCTGGGAAAGCGTAATTACCTAGACCTTGAGCAAGTAGGGTTCCAGTAATTGGTTGTAAACTTTCACGCTGATTTTTCCTCATTAATCGGAGATCCTCATAAGCATAGCTTCGATTTATATTAAGTACGTAATAGTCAATACAGTCTTCTAGAGAATTAAAGCTTGCTACCTCATGCGTGGCGTCCTCATCTCTATCTTTTGGAATTACTCCACAGCCTTTAGTGAAGCACCAGATTCCAAAGTAATTATTAAAATCTTTGGCAAACCTTGATCTTCCCCAGTCAGATTCATTTGCAGCTTGTGCAAGAACGAGTGATGGTGGAAGAATATCTATGACTTTGAGTAACTCCTCTTTGGAGGGGGTTTCAACACGATATTTCTTTGCTAAGTCGTTAAGCTGATTGTCATTTAGCTCATTATTAGATATAGCGTTTCTTAAAGCTACTATTTCAGCATTCTTCTTATGAATCACAGGTAGTAAATAGTTAAAAAAAACTTCCTTTCTCACAACAGTACTTTCTATAGAATCAAAACTTGGCTTAAACGAAGAGAGAGATGCTGAAGAAACAAGAGAGCTGATTGTAAACAGCGCAAATAAGAGGAAAAGAGTTTTTAAATTTTTAAGGGTATTTCTATAATTATTGACCATTTGATAATCAATTCAGTATTGAAATTTGGTGATTATTATCCACAAAAAAATAATCTTATTTACCTTATTTTTAAATTAAATTCTCAAGTTCAATTATATTTCAAATATGCAAGGTGCGAAACTCTTAGTGATTAAATTGAAGTTCACAGAGTCTCTTATAAAGTTCAGATTCTGATAGTAATTTTTGATGAGTTCCCTCTGCCACAAGGCGGCCGTTATCAATCAATAGAATACGATCGGCATGCATAATGGTGGCAAGTCTGTGAGCAATGATGAGTGTTGTCCTTCCCTGCATTAATCTTTTCAAAGCCTCTTGAACCTTTTGTTCACTGTTTGCATCTAATGCACTCGTTGCCTCATCTAAAAGAAGTATTGAAGGGTCTTTAAGAATGGCACGAGCGATTGCTATGCGTTGACGCTGTCCACCAGACAATCTTACCCCTTGTTCCCCCAAGTAACTATCAAAACCCTCTGGAAGTTTCTCAATGAAATCTAAAGCAAACGCTTCCTTAGCAGCAGCCTTAATCTGCTGAATGCTTGCAAGAGGGTTGCCATAGCTAATGTTGTGACATACATCTGCAGAGAACAGAGTCGGTTGTTGAGGTACGACACCAATATTTGCCCTAAGCTTTACCGGATTAAGACTGATTATATTGACTTCACCGACTTCAATACTTCCGTTGGATGGGTCATAAAATCTTTGAATTAACTCAAATATTGTTGTTTTGCCAGAGCCAGATAACCCAACAATAGCTATAGTTTCCCCTTTATCAACCTTGAAACTTATTTCCTCAAGTGCTTTTTCATCAGGCCTTGATGGATAACTAAAGCTAACATTGTTAAAGTTTAATGAGAGGGTTCCATCTGGCAAGTCTTTAGCTTGAGAGGGGGGTTGAATTTGTGATTCTTCAGAGAGTAATTCAAGTAGTCTTTCTGTAGCGCCTGCAGCCCTTTGAAGTTGTCCATAGATTTCAGAGATAACTGCTACTGATCTTGCCACCATAATTGCGTAAAAAACAAAGGAGGCTAGCTCACCTGCCGATATATCTCCATTTGTGACATCTTGTGCGCCAAACCAAATCATCGCCCCCAGTCCTGTAAAAACCAGAATCATAGCTGCGGCTATGAGCAAAGAGCTCTGCATAATTCTTCTCTTTGCTACGCTGAAAGCTTTTTCAACTTCATTTTTGAATGCTCTAGACTCTTCTGGCTCACGAGTGAAGCTTTGTACTACTTTAATATTTTGTACAATCTCACCTGCGTAGGTTCCGATATCTGCAACGGTATCTTGACTCTTGCGCGATAGAGCTCTCAAACGACGACCATAGATGGCCATTGGAAGAAGAATGATTGGGACAGCGACTAGGACAATTAAGGCAAGTTTGATATTAGTGATGAGCATCATCACTAATCCGCCAAGGAATAAAAGCGCACTACTTAAAGCCATCGAGATTGAAAATCCAAAAATGGACTGAAGTAATGTAGTATCTGTAGTCAAGCGTGCATTTATTTCTCCACTACGATTCATCTCGAAGTAATGTGGATGAAGTGTCAAAAGGTGATTGAATACTGCTAAACGAACATCATTACTGACCCTCTCACCAATCCATGAAACAAAATAGAACCTAAAAAAGGTACCAATTACCAAAGTGATTAAAACAACAGCAATGATAATCAACTGATGATGTTGAAGGGTATAAATTCCTTCATCAATGAATAATTTAATGCCTTGACCAAAAAGCAGGAAAGATAGAGAGGTCAAAATAAGTGCCATCAAAGCAATGGTTGCAATTTTTTTGTATGGTTTGATGAATGGTGATAATTTAAGAAGAATTCTTAAATCTTGTTTTTGAATTTTTTCAGCAGTGCTGACTTGTTTATTATTTAAGCTCATATTGATGAGTGAGGAACATCTCTAAAATTATTTACTCATCACTCGGCTTTCTTAACAGAAGTTCGGTAACAGCATCTTTAGGAGAAATTTTACCTTGAGTAACTTGAAATACATGTTCACATATTGGCATTTCAACTTGGTGTTTTTGTGCCAAATTTAGTACTAGCTCTAGTGCTTTATAGCCCTCAACAGTTGCATTAATATTCTTCAAAGCTCTATCTGATGCTATATTTTTAGCCAGCTCCTTTCCAAATCGCCTATTTCTCGACAAGTCATCAGAGCAGGTGAGAACTAGATCACCAATTCCAGAAAGCCCCTGAAATGTTAACTTATCTGCCCCTAATGCAACTCCTAATCTAGTCATTTCAGCTAGACCTCTGGTAATTAATGCGGCCTGAGTGTTTGCACCAAAACCAAGTCCACTTGCAATTCCTGCGGCTATTGCAAGAACATTTTTAACTGCTCCGCCAACCTGCACACCTACAATATCTGAATTTGTGTAAGCACGTAGAGTTTTAGTCTGAATGATGTTGGACCAAAACTCTCGAGTCTTCTGATCCTTTGATGCAACAACAATAGCAGCTGGTTTTTGTTCAACAATTTCAGCTGCAAAAGTGGGGCCAGATATAACACAAGGATAGTGACTATTAATTTGATTACTAAAAGTTTCATGAAGGAGGTTTCCACTTACTGGATCAAAGCCTTTTGATACCCAAGCTAGTGGAGTCTGACCAATATCATCTTTAATGGCATCAAGCACATCAGAAAAGGAAGAGCTGGGGGTAGCAATAAGAACAGCCATCGATTTCGGTATAACCGTATAGCTAGAGTCAAGCTTAATATTTCTATTGAAGGATTTTGTGAGAGCTGGATGCTGATTACCAATGGTCTCAGTTTTCTCTTTATTTTTCGTAATCAGATAAATGGTATCAAATTTATCACTGAGGGCAATTGCAAGTGCGCTTCCCCATGCGCCTGCTCCAATAATAGTAAGGGAATTGTTCATTTTTCTTATCTTTGTATCGGGAGGTCAGCCTTCAGCCAAGCATTAAAACCTCCCTTTAAGCTAGATACTTTTTGAAAATCATTTTTTGAAAGAATATCTGCAATTCGATCAGACCTTGTCCCACTTTTGCAATACACAAGAATATTTTTTGATTTGTCCAGTGAGTCCATCTTTGCTTTGACTTGACCCATTGGTATGTTGAGGTCGTTGCTCAGAAATCCGGCTTTCCTCTCTTTTTCCTCTCGAACATCTATGATAATAAGCTCATCATCATCCATTAGTGAAACCGCCCCATTGGTATCAACCACTTGATATTTTCTATATTTCTCACTATAGATATTTACGATTAATAGAATGATTAGGGCAAACAATGTTCCAGTTAGTAATAGCTCGCCTTGTAAAAATTGAATGAATTCCATAATTATTTATTGTCCTGTAAAAAAGTATCAAGCATTTGATGCCCGTGCTCAGTCAGAATCGATTCTGGATGAAACTGAACACCCTCGATGGGATGAGTTTTATGACGTACTCCCATAATTTCTTCTATTTCGCCAGACTCTGTATTAGTCCATGCTGTCATTTCAAAACAATCAGGCAAGGAACTCTTCTCAGCAACTAAGGAGTGGTAGCGAGTTGCATTAAGGGGATTCTTAAGGCCTTTGAAAACACTTTTAGAGATATGATGAACTGGAGAGACTTTTCCATGCATAATTTTTTGAGCGCCAATGATATTGCCACCAAAGCATTGCACAATCGCTTGGAAACCCAAGCAAACTCCTAGTATTGGAAATTTACCTGCTAATTTTTCTATAAGCTCTAGTGAAATTCCAGCTTCATTGGGGGTGCAAGGGCCTGGAGAAATAACAATATATTTAGGATTTAACTCTTGTATCTCTTTGACCGTAATTTGATCATTTCTGTGAACAATTACTTCTTGACCTAGTTCACCAAAATATTGAACTAAGTTATAAGTAAATGAGTCATAGTTGTCGATCATTAATAACATATTGAACTCAGAATGTAGGCGAAAAATAAGTAAGTTTATTTTACAGATAAAAAAGAAACAAAGTTAAGGCACTGAAAGAAGCAGCTAGTCTCCATAAAGCCACAATCACGAAGGCGCTTAAGATGATCCTCTTTTGATTCAGTAATGAGAACATTTTCGATCGCTTGACGTTTGTTTGCAATCTCAAGTTCACTGTATCCATTCTCTCTCTTAAAATCCAAATGAAGTTTTGTAATATGATTTTGAGTCAATTCATCATCAAAGTGAACCTTTTCGCTAATGATGAGAATGCCGCCAGGGTTTAGTCCCTCATAAATCTTTTTTATCAGGCTTGAGCGAAGTTTAACATCAATAAACTGAAGCGTTAAATTCAAAACAACTATGGATGCATTTTTAATGTTAGCTTGATTAATGTCTTCACAGATTACATGCAGATTATCTACTTTATTACTAAGATTTTTTTTGCACTGCCTAGTCATTTCCTCAGAGTTATCGATAGCAATAAATTGATTATTCTTGTTTTTATTATTTAGGGCGAGTGAGAGCATAATAGCCCCAGTTGATGAACCTAGGTCATAGTAGTTGGTATTATTTTGACCATACATTCTAGCAATGAGACCAATCATTTGTATCATTGAGTCATATCCTGGGACTGATCTTCTGACCATGTCATCAAACACTTTGACTACGTCATCATTAAATTGAAAATCTGCAATATCTAGTTGCTTATCGAATAATTTATCACGCATACAATGACTCCAAAAATATCTCAGTAACGAGCAAATTAGTTTTACCGATGGTAAAAGTCGAGCGTCTTGCCCATGAATTTTGAAAACTTCCTACCTCTAGATGGCCACGCTCTATTTTGGGATCATCAAATAAAATTTCTCCAAGAGGTCTAGAGCCAATTTTTAAAATATCAATTGTATCCTCAGTCATTGGGATCAGTGAGCGAGCATTGACTACAGGTTTTTGATTTCCTAGAAGCTCAACCTCCCTAACAATAATTTCTTTGTTTTCAGGCGAGTTTAAAAGTTGATTTTCGCACTTGTAAGGCACACTTTCTTTTTGTGAGATGACATTAACTTCAAAGTCTTCATATTTCTCTTTAAGTTTTTGCGTTAATGAAGTACTATCCAACAACCAAATACTAACATAAGATGGTATTTGCTCGCTTGGATCAAAGATTCGCCAATTAAATTTGTCTGGATTAAACATAAGCGCTGTATTTTACAAGAATCTAGGTTTTTTTAAATTCAAAAAAATTACGCATCAAAATAATCAGTCTTTTCTTCATCTATCCATCGGTTGATTAAGGCATTTTGACTATCTAGGTTTGCCTCAAGCATCTTTGAAGAGTAATAACCAGCCTCTTTAATAAGGTAAGCGTCTCTGACAATATTTGCAATTTTCATAGAGGCTATACCAGTTTGTTGAGTCCCTAATATCTCTCCAGGGCCTCTAAGTTCTAGGTCTTTTTGAGCAATCATAAAGCCATCATTACTTTGCCTGAGGATATCAAGCCTCTCTCTAGCATTGCTACTAAGAGGTGATTGATACATGAGTATACAGATACTTTTCTCAGAGCCTCTTCCAACACGTCCTCTGAGCTGATGGAGCTGAGCTAAACCTAGGCGCTCAGCATTTTCAACAATCATCAGACTTGCGTTAGGCACATTCACTCCAACCTCAATCACGGTTGTTGCAACTAGAAGGTTAATTAGACCATTTTCAAAGTCTTTCATAATGCTTTCTTTCTCTGGCTTTGTCAGCCTTCCATGAATCATAACGACTGTTAAATCCGAAAGATGATCTTTAAGGTAATTGAAGGTTTTTTCAGCTGATTCTGCTCTAAGAGCTTCTGACTCCTCAATAAGTGTACAAACCCAATAAATTTGACGACCCTCATCTGAGATTTTCCTAATCTTAGTTATTAGCTCGTCTCTTCTAGCATTATTTAATGCAATGGTTTCAACTTTCTGACGACCTGGAGGAAGCTCATCTATGACCGAGGTATCAAGGTCAGCATAGGCACTCATTGTTAATGATCTTGGTATTGGCGTTGCAGTCATGACGAGTTGGTGCGGGGTATTATTCGCTTTTTTTGTAAGGGATAGTCTTTGATGAACTCCAAACTTATGTTGCTCATCAATAATAACAAGGGATAAATTTTTAAAGTGAACACTCTCTTGGAAAAGTGCATGAGTTCCAATCACAACTTTTGCTTGGCCACTTTCGACAAGACTCAGCTGCTCCTTTCTTTCCTGAGTATTTTGAGATCCCGAGAGGTAGGCAATTTGAATATTTAACGACTCAAGATAGTGAGTAAAGTTTTGAAGGTGTTGGCGAGCCAAAATTTCAGTAGGCGCCATAATTGCTGCCTGAAAGTTATTTTCAACAGCCTGAATGAGAGCAAAAACTGCAACAATAGTTTTTCCTGATCCAACATCTCCCTGGAGAAGTCTGAGCATTGGTTCTGAACTTGCTAAATCGTCATTTATTTGTTGAATACAAAGAGACTGTGCATTAGTTAACTTGAAATCAAGGGAGTTCAAAAGCTTATTACTCAAACTATTTTTAAGTATGAAGGCGTTAGTTTTTTTACCTTTTCGGGCTTTTTTGGTTTTCAACAAACTAAGTTGGTGAGTAGCAAGCTCTTCAATAATCAATCTTTGCTGAGATACATGTTTAAAGGATTCTATTGCTGATAAGTCTTCATCTTTTTCTGGATGATGCAGCAGCATTAATGAACTTTTCAGGCTCGGCATCGATTGCTGGGTAATTTTTTCAAAGTAATCATCAAGCTGACTTATTTTTAATACCTCAAGAGAGTAATTAACCCATTGCTTCATTTTGTTCTGACTGATGCCAGAACAAAGAGGGTAGATTGGAGTAAGTGTTGGTTCTAGAAGCGGACCCTGATTTTGGGTAATGATGCGATACTCAGGGTGATGCATCTCAAGACCCTTGCGGCCAATCTTGATTTCTCCAAAGCACTGCATTGTTTCACCTCGGATTAGTGCTTGTTTTTGATACTGAGTAAAATGAAAAAAACGTAATAGGATTCTGTGGTTTTGGTTATCAGATAAATGGCACAGTAACTGCCTTTGTCTTGAGGGAATGACCTCAATTCTGTCAATAGTTGCTTCAATCAAAATCTCATCATTAAGACTTGCATCTGATAGAGAAGTGATTGAAGTTTTGTCTTGATACCTAGATGGCAGGTGAAAAACTAAGTGCTCTAAAGTATGAATTCCTAGCTGATTTAACCTGTCAGAGGTTTTCTTCCCTAACCCTTTAATCGAGATGATTGGATCAGAGATTGAAGACATAAATTTAGAAGCTGTAAGAGTCCGAACTAATAACCATCACGCCATCCATTTCAACACCGACACCTTTAGGGAGTTCTTTCACTCCAATTGCAGCTCGTGCAGGGTAAGGTTCAGAGAAATAAGTTTCCATAATCACATTCAAAGTAGCAAAGTTACTCAGATCTGTTAAAAAAATGTTCAACTTAACTATGTCACTTAAATTACCTTTTGAAGCTTCACATAGAGCCTTAAGATTTTTGAAAACTTGATGAATTTGTTCTTCAATGCCCCCTTCAACAATTTCCATTGTTTCTGGAATAAGAGGAATTTGTCCTGAAAGATAGACCGTTGTTCCGCCGTTAACTGCAACTGCTTGTGAGTATATTCCTATGGCAGCAGGAGCTTTATCAGTTGAAATAATATGTTTTTTCATAGGTTTAAATTATTGAAATAAATAAGTTTAATTATATTAGGGATTCATTTTTTAGAGAACTCTTTTTATCTATTAGTTCACAGTGTATTTTATTTTCGAAATAAGAAGAACTGCAATAAATGATAAAGATAGAGCAAATAGAATTGAAGTGTTATAGTTATTGTTTTTCTCAAATAGCCATCCAGCAAGTGAAGGCGAGATCAGGCCAGCTGCTCCCCAGGCTGTAAAGACTCGCCCGTAGATTTTTGCTGATAGTTCACTACCTACAAAATGATTTACAAGTGTTGGGTAGATTGCTATTACAGCCCCATAAAGCGATGCAATAGTTACTAGTAAAACTAACAACAGATGAATATTTGTTATTGTTGAAAGACCGATAAGAGCTAAACAATTAGCAATTAATATAATAAGAAGTGGGCGCTTGCATCCATATCGATCTACAAGCCAACCTGCATAGATTCCAGCAATTGCACTTCCAAGAGTCATCAGAGTAATAGCTGAAACCGCAGTTAGTGTTGAACCACCAAATGAAATGATCAAAGGAACTGCATGTCCAATTGCCATAAGTCCCGCAAAAACCCCTAAAAAATAACCAAACCAAAGCTGACTAATCTTTAGGCTTTTTGATTGAATTTGATTGTCACCATTTAATTCATTTTTGATATTAACCTTAGAAACTTTATAACAAATAAGAGCAACCATTAATATTAGTGTAAGAGTGACTAGACTAATAATATAGCCATTTTTAAATCCTAAATAACTGAATAAAAATGGATAAGCCATTGAAAATACTACTGCACCAAATGCATAGGAGGCAGTTACAAGTCCAAGTGCATACCCAAGTTTATCTCTCTCGGTTATAGATGAAACGATAAAGAGTGAGAGGCCATAACCTAGACCACTGGAAAGACCAAAAAGAAAGCCATAGCCAATTACCCAGCCAAGCCAGCTCTGTAAACTTGAGAAAAAAAGACCAATTAAAGGTAATATTGCAATCAATGAAATTAGAAGATTGGGTGACAGTTTACGATAAAGAATATGACCAAAAAATACTGCTAAAGTAACATTAACCAGTGCAATAGAATAAACAAAACTTGACGCCATTCGGCCAACACTAGTTTGAATTTCAATGTTTTGAATGAGAGTGCTGAAGGCATGAATAGTGCCCATACAAAAAGTAATTAAAAGGCAGGCAATTAAGGCAAGGAGTCTTTCCCTAGTTAAATTTTTAGGCACTGAACTCATTTAGAAACTATACATTAAAAATTAATTATTAATGTAAGTTAGATAATTTAATGAGGAGTAATACCACGAATTTTTTCAGCTCTTCGACGAAGCATTTCAAGAGTTGTTAGGAGTAATATAGAGAATATTACTAGAATGGTTGCCGCAGCTAAAATTGTAGGGCTAATCTCATTGCGAATACCAGACCACATCTGTCTTGGGAGTGTGTATTGCTCTGGTCCACCAACAAAGAGAACTATAACGACCTCATCAAATGAGGTAATGAAGGCAAAAAGAGCTCCTGAGATCACACCAGGTGCAATGAGAGGGGCTTGGATTTTTAAAAAATTCCTTAGAGGAGAGCCTCCCAAAGTTGCTCCAGCTCGAAGAAGGTTATTATCAAAGCCTGCCAGTGAGGCGGTCACTGTAATGACTACGAATGGTATCCCTAGAATTGTATGCGCAATGATTAATCCCGGAAGGGTGGCCACTAGATTAACTTTTGCGAAAAAGAAAAACATACCAGCCGCAGTAATAATAAGTGGAACAATCATCGGAGAGATCATTAGCGCCATGATCAAGCGATTAAAGGGCATATGACGATTTGATAAGCCAAGTGCTGCTAGAGTTCCTAGTACGCTTGCAAAGAAGGTTGCAAAGACTGCAATCAAAGCACTATTCTTAATACCTATCATCCACCTATCTGTACATACTGTCGATCCTGAATTAGTACTACAATCACCAACTAGTTCTTTGTACCATCTGAGTCCATAGCCATCAAAGTTAAAGGACCAAGTCTCAAAGCTAAAGATTTTCATCTCGGGCACAAATTGTAGGAAAACAGAATTTGTAAATGAAAGCGGGATTACAACAATGAGAGGAGCTACAAGGAAAAACAGCACTAGCCCACAAAATGTTCTGTAAGTATAGAACCAAAGCTTTTCTCGAGGAGTTGTATAGGAAGGAAATTTCATAGTTAGCCCATCTTCAAGTTATCAATACCAATGAGTCGATCATAGGCCCAATAAAGAATTAAAACTGCAGCGAGAAGAATGGCCCCCATTGCTGCAGCAAGACCCCAGTTCAAGGTTTGTTGCATTTCACGTGCAACAAAGTTACCAATCATGAGGCCATCTTTACCTCCAACTAGCTCCGGAGTAATGTAGTAGCCAATGGCAACAATAAACACCAATATACAACCTGCACCAATGCCTGGAACTGATTGGGGCATGTAGACGCGAATAAATGCTCTCGTTGGAGTTGCACCAAGGTTCTGAGCCGCTTTCATATAGCTAGGCGGTATACCTCTCATAACGCTATAGATTGGCAAGATCATAAATGGCAGTAGGACCTGCGTCATTACAATAATGGTACCTGTAAAGTTATACATCATAGGGATTCGATCTTCATCACTAAAGCAGAGATCAATGTTTGTTTCTCCAAAAAATGGAAGGTTGACCATTCCTTCAAAGCAAGGAAGAATGCCAACCAAGGTGTCATTTACAACGCCGTTTTGTTGAAGCATTATCATCCAAGCAACAATTCTTACAAGGAGTGAAGTCCAGAAGGGCATCAAAACACATATCATCAGTAGGTTTGACGTTCGCATTGGAAGTGTTGCCAGTAAATAGGATACAGGGTAGGCCAGAATTAAACAGAAAATGGTTACCATTAAGCTGACCTGAAGCGTTCTCATCCAAATCGTTTTATAAATTTTTAAGTGCTCTTTTTTCTCAATAATATTTTTATTGGCGTCATACCTCAAGTCAACAGCATTGAGATAATAACCCATGGTATAAGGGTCTTTCATCGCACCTAATGATTGCCAGAACTCAACCTTACCCCAGCGTTTATCCCTTTTAATCATTTTTTCCTTGTAAGGTGCTTCCCATTTATAAGGCTTAACTTCTTCTTTGGATTTTTTATCTACTGCGGTCGCTGATTTGACTGTTTTCAATAATAAGCTTCTCCATCCAGAGAACTCATAAGTCATCCTAGTACCAGCTTTACCGAGTAGATTTTTACCAATATTCTTTCCTCTACTATCTTCCATCTTATGAGTTACACGAATATCATTGATAACCGCAGCAAACATTTCTTCATTAGGAATTTGAGATTTATCTTCCCATAATTCATACTGAACAAATGTTTCTGGAAGTACTATATTTATACTGGTGTCATCGACGCTTCTAGACAGAAGCGAGCCTATTGGCGTGACAAACATAATTAATAAAAATAAGAGGGGCGCTAAAAGCAGAAGAAACGAGCGAATTTTAGTCCGGCGAAGTGATTTTTTTAGACTTTCTTTGAGCGGAACGCCATCATTAGTCAGAAGTTGACCTTTAGTATCTATGTTGGAAGTCGCACTCATACAATATCAATAATAACAACAGAAGGTTAGGAGTTAGAAACAGGTCGGTAGTGTTACCGACCTGTTTTTTAAACGAGTTTAATTTAATAAGCTCGTTTTAAATAGCAAATTATTGAGCCATCCAAGCAGCATAACGATCATTTACAGCTTGACCATTATCAGCCCACCAGTCTGGATCAGCTAAGATACCACCTTTCATGTGCTCCGCCGTATTAGGCATGTGCTCCATAATGTTCACACCAGTGTTAAACCACGGCTCACCTGCTTCCATTACAGGAAGTGCAGATAGACGCATAGGACCATAGTTAATCCACTTAGCTTGATCAGCTTGCGCCTGAGTGCTTGAAGCATGAACTAGGAAGTGAAGAGCTGCAGCTCTGTTTGGAGCTCCATTCATCAAAACTAACCATTCCTCTTCAAGAACTTGACCATCCCATACAGGAACGTAGTCTGCACCATCATTCAAGATAGCACCACCAACGCGACCGTTGTAAGCTAGTGACATTGAAACTTCACCAGAGTTAACTAGATCCAATGGCTTTGCACCTGATGACCAAAATACTACGTGATCTTTAATTGTATCAAGTTTGTCAAAAACCATATCTTGACCTTCTTGAGTACTCAAGACATCATAGATATCTGGAATAGCTACACCACTTGCATACAATGCCATCTCAACTATACCATTTCCCCATGTGTGAACACCGCGCTTTCCAGGGAACTTCTCTACATCAAAGAAGTCATGAATAGTTGAAGGTTGCTCACCTGAGAATGTATCAGCTTTATGGAATGGTACATATGACCACCATATTTGTGGAACTACACAATCGTTTGGAACTGGAACCATTGTATCTTCATCCATTGGTGTTCCATCAGGCGCAGGAAGGAAGATGCTACGATCTAACTCTTCAAAAAGTCCTTCATCACAACCCGTTCTAGCTTGAGATGGAAGCACGTCGACAATATCCCATACAACATTACCAGACTCTACTTGAGCGCGAACTTCACCTAGACCACCATTGTAACTGATCAAATTAATATCTCCACTTGAGTAAGTGTCGATATAGGCTTTTTGTTGAGAGGCTGAGTAGCCACCACCCCAAGAAACCATTGTGACATCTGCTTGTGCAGCGCCAGCCAACATTGCTGTTGACATAGCACTTGCTACCAGAGTTTTTGTTATTACATTTTTCATTTATATTTCTCCTTAAATTAAGTCTAGACTCTATCCATCAAGAGCTAGACAGTCCTCCGACATCCAACCGATATTTACTTCTTTGCCCTCTTTGAGACTGACATTACCAATTGAATTTGGAATTTTGACGATAAAATCGTCGTGTCCACACACGTTAAAGCGAGTGCGAATATGGTCGCCATGATAGATTAATTCTTCTACCTTGGCTGAATAAGTATTTGGTGTTTTACCTTCTGAAGGTGAAACTATAATTCTCTCAGGTCTTAATGACAGCGTGGCTCTCTCACCAGCCTTATTGACATTAACCTTTGAGGCAACAACTATATCACCCGAATCAGTTTTGACTGTTGCTTTGTCGCCGTCAATAGATTCTACAGTGCCCATGAGGCGATTATTCTCACCAATGAAGTTTGCAACGAAAGCGTTCTCTGGTTTTTCATAGAGATTCTCTGGTGATGCGCACTGCTGAACAACCCCATCATCAAAAACCGCGATTCGGTTTGACATGGTAAGTGCTTCAGTTTGGTCATGAGTTACATACACGACCGTTAAGCCTAACTCTTCATGCAAATGTTTGATTTCATACTGCATTTGTTCTCTCAAGTTTTTGTCAAGTGCGCCCAAGGGCTCATCCATAAGAACAAGATCAGGATCGAATACTAAGGACCGTGCTACAGCTACCCTTTGCTGCTGACCACCTGATAACTGCATAGGGCGTCTGTTACCAAATTCTCCAAGCTGCACCATATCAAGCGCTCGATTAACCTTTGCCTCTCTCTCAGATTTGTCCATTTTTCGAACTTCTAAAGGAAAAGCTAAGTTCTCAGCGACCGTCATGTGAGGGAAGAGTGCATAATTCTGGAATACCATACCAATACCCCTCTTGTGAGGCGGCACATTATTGATTGGCTTATCCTTCAAATAGATTGTTCCATTTGTGGTTGGCTCAAATCCAGCAAGCATCATCAGGCATGTCGTCTTTCCAGAGCCAGACGGCCCAAGCATCGTAACAAATTCACCCTTGGCAACATCTAGGTTGAAATCTTTGACAACTAGAACTTCACCATCATAACTTTTTTGAACATTTTCAAACTTTACTAACGGATTTGAATTACTCATAAATAAACATTTTCAACAAAAAAAAATTCTTAGATGAAATTAATCATCTGTCTCTATTTAATTGAGGATTGAAATTACATCAAACTCAAAATATAAATTTACTTTATTAAAAGCATTTTGTAAAGAAAAAAGTGAGTTTAATTCAACAAACTTCAAACTATTAAATCGGAATATACCATATTGATTAGAGTGAATGTTTCTAATATTGGAACAAATTTTGCTTAATTAATTTAAATAATAACCATGTTAATGAATTAATAAAAAAGGGTGGATAAACCACCCTTTTTCTTAAATGTGTCCAGCTAGTCTTCTTGCTTTTCACCCATTATGGCACTTAAAATTAGAACAGTTAGGCCACCTGTCGTAATTGCTGAGCTGAAAATACTACCCATAAGCTTACCAAATGTGCCACCAATATTACTAGCTAAAGCGCCTGCAAACTGAGGCACAAGAAGCACGCCAAGGCCCATGCCAAAAGAAACAGCTAGAATCAGCATATTGCGGCGATTCATGTTCACAGTAGATAGGATTTTGATACCTGCTATTGCCACGGTTCCAAACATCACAATAGTTGCCCCACCAAGGACAGAGGCTGGTAGTGCTCTCAGAAGAGAGCCAATATGTGGGAACAATCCCATGACGATTAGTATTCCACCAATCCATACGCCGACATGTCGACTAGCGATTCCAGTTAGCTGAATGACACCATTATTTTGACTAAAAGTGGTATTAGGGAAAGTGTTAAATATAGCTGCAATTGCAGAGTTTACACCGTCACCGAGAACACCATTTTTAATGCGATTAATGTATCCCTCTCCCTTTACTTCCTGCTTTGAGATCATACAGTTTGCCGTTATATCTCCAGAAGACTCAATTGCTGTTATGACGTAAATCAAGGCAATTGGTATAAAAGCAATAATATCAAAGTCAAAACCATATCGAAAAGGTCTGGGTATGCTGATTGACTCTTGGACAGCAAAAACTTGACTTGTATTTACTTCACCCATGACTAGAGCAACAATAAACCCAATAACAAGACCGATAACAATCGATGACAATCGAATCCATTGATTGCTAGAGCGATTCAATATGATGATTGAAATCATGACTATAAATCCAAGAGCAATTTTAGATAGTGAGCCCCAAAACTCTGGCTTATTATCTAGCAACCACTGTCCGCCTCCTAGATCAGTTAAACCGACCTTAATCAGACTGATACCAATAATAGTTATAACTGTTCCTGTAACTATTGGTGTTATAAGTTTTCTAAGCTGTGGAAGAAATTGACTCAGTCCAATCTCTATAAACGCACCTAAAAAACAGACGCCCATAATCATTGCTAAGATCTCTTCTGGTCCTCCACCTGCAGCTTTGGCTAAAAAACCAGCAGCGAGAACAGAGCTAAGAAAAGCAAAACTTGTTCCTTGAACACAAATCATTCCAGCACCCACGTTCATCGGTTTTTTTGCTTGAATGATTGTACCCACACCAGATACCATTAACGCCATACTTATTAAGTATGGGATTTGTTCACCCAGCCCTAAAGCGCCACCAATAATCAAAGTCGGAGTTATAACGCCTACAAAGCTTGCAAGCACGTGTTGAAGTGCAGCAAAGAATTTTTCAGCGTTTGGCGGATTCGCCTCTAACTCATAAATCAACTCTGAATCTTGAGTTTCTACATTACTCATATTCATTCCCCTTTTTAGTTGTTTATAAAATAGTTAACAATAATTGTTAACAATTAAATACTATCATAATTTATAAGGTTTTTTTAAAAACTCTTATAAAAATTTTAATTTACGATTGCTTTAAGCTAGAATTAATCAAGATATAACTTTATTGCATTCTTATTAATGACAATTATATGAATAAATCTTCACTTTATACTCAAGTTCTTCAAGAACTTAGATCAATTGTTGGCTCAAATAACTATATAGATGATGTTAAAGATATGGGTGGCTATCTTACTGACTGGCGAAATAATTTTAGTGGGCAATCTCCATTAATTTTAAAGCCAACTAATACAAAAATGGTTTCAGATATATTGTTAGTTTGTCATAAAAATAGTGTTTCAGTTGTTCCTCAAGGGGGGAATACAGGTCTCGTTGGTGGCAGTGTCCCTAGTAATGTAGGGGATGAGGTAATTGTTTCTCTGGAAAAAATGAATAATATTTTGGATATTGATCCAATAAATTACACAATGACATTAGAGGCTGGTTGCATTCTTACTAATATTCAAGATGCAGCACTCAATGTTAATCGAATATTTCCCTTAAGTCTTGCAGCTGAAGGTTCTTGTCAAATTGGAGGTAATCTTGCAACTAATGCCGGTGGTACTGGGGTGCTCCGCTACGGCAATGCAAAAGAATTGGTCCTTGGGCTCGAAGTAGTTCTTGCTGATGGAACAATCATCAATGGCCTTAAGAGATTGAGAAAAGACAATACAGGTTATGATCTCAAGCAGCTATTTATGGGATCAGAAGGGACCTTAGGAATAATCACTAAGGCAGTTATTAAGTTATTTCCAAGTCCAAAAAATAAGGTTTCTTCAATTATTGCTCTTAAAAATATCAACTCCACAGTGAGCGCTTTAACAAATCTCAGAGAAAAAACTGGAGATAGTGTTACAGCATTCGAATATATGGATAGGAATTGCATTAATCTTCTATTAGATAGGTTAGATATTCGTGATATTCTCAGTGATATATACAATCACTATGCTTTAGTTGAGCTTTCATCAAGTCGAAAAAATGAGAATTTAATGTCAATGCTTGAAGATGCTATTTCTAGCTCAATTCAGTACGGTGATATTAGTGATGCTATTGTCTCTTCAAATGAAAGTCAATCAGCACATTTTTGGAGCTTGCGAGAGTCTTTGCCTGACCTATTAAAAAGCAATGGTGATTTCATTACTTTTGATATTTCTTTACCAATATCCCAACTGAATGACTTTATTGAAAAAGCTGAAAGTATTTGTTCAGATATTCTCCCGAACTCAAAATCATTTATCTTTGGTCATATTGGTGATGGAAACTTGCATTATTATCTATTTAATTCTCCAGAGTTATCTTCAAATGAGTTTTATGCTCTTAGAGATAAAATTAAAACATCACTTTATGACTTAACTATGCAAATGGATGGAAGCTTTAGTGCAGAGCATGGGATTGGCTTGGCAAAAAAAAGCGAGTTAATAAAGTATAGTTCTCAATCAGAGGTCAAGCTAATGAAGCTTATAAAAAAATCTCTGGATCCAAAAAATATAATGAATCCTGGAAAGGTCTTAGATTAAATAAAATGGTGCCCGGGGCCGGAATCGAACCGGCACGGAGTTTAACCTCCGCAGGATTTTAAGTCCTGTGTGTCTACCAATTTCACCACCCGGGCGTAGATACTTGGAGAACGGGAAATTATATACTATCGATGAAAATTTTTTGATCAAATATCAATCCAGATTCTCAAGGATTAAAATCGTGCTTGAAGCCAATCAATAAATTGCTTTGTAGTTTCATCACGATTAATTTCGTTTAAGCTTTCATGACGAGTAGACTGCAAAATATGACTTGTTACATCCAAAACCCCATTTTTTTTAAGCTTCTCAGATAACTTTTCCATGTCTTTACCATGATTAGTACAAGGATCAGATGACCCCCCTAAAACGTGAACTGGAAGATGTTTATTTATTTTGGCTAAATTTTTCTTATTTCCTGCATAAAAAACACCTTTCAAAATATCTCTCCACATGGATATCGAGGCTTCAAATCCACATAGTGGATCGTTGACATAAAGATCTACTTCATTCTCATCTTGAGAGAGCCAATCAAAATCAGTTCGGTTAGGTTTGAATTTTGAATTCCAAGCGCCAAAAGAAAGTTTCCAAGCAATGAGGCTGGGGAGATTAGGATTCCTAAATAACGACTCTAT
Source organism: uncultured Gammaproteobacteria bacterium (assembly GCA_902509905.1). GTDB lineage: Bacteria > Pseudomonadota > Gammaproteobacteria > PS1 > Pseudothioglobaceae > Pseudothioglobus. The sequence continues at coordinate 38,627 of CABWZI010000012.1, forward strand.
AGATAAGATAATACGAGAAGCTCGCGGCAATATTCCTGTTTCAATTCCACTGTTCCAGCAGGCAAGAGCATTAACCATTTTAGGGTATCGCAAAGCAAAGTTTAAATTAATGATTGAGCCAAGAGAGTGCCCAAAACAAATGATTGGTTTGTTTGGATGCCTATCTTTTGCAAGTGAGACCACATCATTTTGATCCTTTAAAATAGCATGAAAACCATTTGAATCAGCGAAAACGCCTTGAGGTGCATCTTCTGCTTCAGTATGACCATGACCCCTTATATCATGACTATAGACTGCAAAACCTGATTTGCATAATTCCCTCGCAAATCGTGAGTACCTCGATGCATGCTCCACCATTCCATGAGCAATATGAATGATACCTTTTACTTCTTCTGCAGGAAGAAGGCTATAGACATTTAATTTTGCACCTGTCGAGCTGATGAGAGTTTCACTATTCATGTATTCTAGTATTTAAACAATAAAATAAATAATTAGTATAGATGATTTAATTGAGTTTCTAAAATTTAATTGAGAGCCATCCTAAGCCTTTTGTAATGCGCATCAATTATTATGTAAAATTTGGCCTTAAGATATTAAAGATATAAAGGTATAGCTTTGTTTATTAAATTAATTCTAGTTCTGCTTTTGGGTTGGATTGGGTTTAGCCTTATTAAGAGGTTTAAGCAGAATAACCCTTCAGTTTCAAAGAGTGGAAAGGGTCAAAAAATGATTGCTTGTGATGTTTGTGACACCCATGTTCCTGAGTCTGATGTTATTGTAAAAAACGGTAAAAATTATTGTTCTAAAGAGCATGCGGAGTAGATTGTTATGAAGTTTCTTTTGGATTTTGGTCCTATCATTTTGTTTTTCATAGTCTATAAGTACTATGGTCTCTATGCAGCAATCTACGCAATGATTGCCTCAACATTTGTTCAAATAATGTACTCGAGATTTACAACTGGAAAATTTGTCACTTCTCAGGTCCTAACATTTGCTCTTCTTGTTGTATTTGGAGGCATTAGTATTGTTCTAAGAGATCCAGCATTTGTAATGTGGAAGGTCAGCGTCTTATACGTTATCTTCGCTGCAGTTCTTATTGGTAGCAATTACGTTGGCAGTAAAACTCTGCTTGAGAGGATGATGGGAAAGGAGCTTCATTTGCCTAGAACAACTTGGGTAAATCTGACGTGGTTTTGGAGCCTTGGATTTATCATTATTGCAGCAATTAACGCTTTTTTTGTAAATATTGCTTTGACTGCTCGGAATCAATTTTTGAATGGAGGGGTTCAGATTGATCCAAAAATAGACTTAGCTAACTTTGATTGTAGTCAGAGCCCTCTAGAGAGTCTTTGTATTTCTGCGCAGAGTTCAGAGGAGTCTTGGGTAAACTTTAAATTGTTTGGCACTTTAGGGCTGACTCTTGTTTTGATAGTGATTACAGTTTTGATGTTAAGTAAACATCTAAAAGAGAAACAAACTGAAAACTGATAGCTATTTTAACTAGATTGATTTCAAAAAGTGGAGAGAGCCTTGTCTAAAATAGGCGCACTTGTTGCATATAAAGGAAGGCCAGCTGAAGTGGTATCTTCAACAACTCATAAGTATGAGATAAGTTTTTCAGATGGAAGTAGGCAAAGAGTAAGAGAGAAGGATTTCCGGTTCATTCATCCAGAGTTTGCATCAGTTCATAGCGACTGTCCTGAGGTTGATACTTCAATTTTAAATGACTTGGATGTTGATTCTTTGTCACTTAAAGAGCTAACTGAGTGGCTTTTTGATGACTTTACCGGCCAAAATGCCTGGTTTGTCTGCCTCATGGCAGAAGATGGGCTCTACTTTTATTGGAATAAAAATGTTTTAGTCTTAAGGCCTTTAGATCAAATTCAAGCTATCAGATTAAGTAGACAAGAGAAAGCTTTAGAGGAAGAAAGTCTTCAAAGGTGTGTTGATAATCTAAGAAAAGACTCTTTTGAAAATGATGATATTTCCTGGATTCACGAGATAGAACGGGTTGCCTATAACCAATCTAAACACTCAAAGGCAATGAGCGCACTGTCAATCGAAAACACCTCAGAAAACGCGCATCGACTTTTGATAAAAATCAAGTATTGGTCAGAGTTTAATAATCCATATCCACAAAGAAACAAGATTTATCAGGATGAAGATTTAGAATTCAATGAAAGTACTAAAGATAGAAAAGACTTAACTCACCTTACATGTTTTGCTATTGATAATTCTGATTCAAGTGATGCAGATGATGCAATCAGTATTGAAGGTGATCGAGTTTGGATTCATATTGCAGATGTTGTAAGCTTTGTTGATATGAATAGTGATCTTGATTTGTTTGCCCAAAAAAGAGCATCAAACCTCTATCTTCCTGATCAAGTTCTTCATATGCTTCCGCCAAAAATTTCTGAAGTCTGTTCACTTGGAGTAAATGAGATATCTAATGCAATTTCGGTCGGTTTTTTAATGAATGATTCTAGAATAAGTGGTATTGAAATACATTTGAGTCAAATCAGGGTGACAAAAATGAGCTATGAGGAGGCAGATAAATCCATACATGAAAATATCTTGCTTTCAAAACTTAACGAAATTGCTAGAGAGCATAAAAAGTACAGAGAAAGCACAAGCGCGTTAAGACTAGATCTGCCCAAAACCGATATAAAGGTTAAAGACCAGAGAGTCTTAGTTTTCCCTCAAATAGAGAGTGAAAGTAGAGAGATGGTGTCAGAAATGATGGTTTTGGCAGGTCGCGTCATTGCCCAGTATTCAATTGAAAACAATATTTCAATGCCGTATTTATCTCAAGCACCAGGAAAGTTTTCTGATGAAATTATTGAGAATATTCATAACCTCTCATTATCTAAGGCCTTTGAGGCTGCAAAGGGTTTTAGTCGCTCTAAGTTATCAGTTAAACCATCTGTGCATGCTGGTTTGGGTCTGGAGGCCTACATAAGGGTTACAAGTCCTATGAGGCGCTATTTAGATTTAATTGTTCAGTATCAGCTCATTAATTACTTATCAGGTCTTGAGCTTTTGAGCGAGGATGATATCAAAAGTAGAATCAAAGTTAATAATGCTTCGATGTCTAAAATTAATAAAGCAATTCGTCAAAGTGTTGAGCACTTTAGGTGCCTATATTTTAAGCAGAACAGAAGTTGGGAGGGGGAGGGAGTTGTAATCGAGATTAGTGGAAATAAAACTCTGTTGATGATTCCTGAGTTTGCAATGATTACTCAATTTAAATTTAAAACAATGCCCAAATTGGAAGATAAAATCAAGTTAAAGGTCTCTTCAATTAACCTATTTGAAAGGTCAGTTGATTTCAAGCCACTCTAGTTTATCTGTAATCTTAATTGCGTTACCTTTAGCGTTTGACCAGTCACCAAGAACGTGCCTTGTATATTTTTCTCCAATGTGTGTCTTTTGTCTATGGGTATGACCATGAATCAGTTCAAAGCCTGAATAGTTTGACATCAATAAGTCTGTAGTTTCTTGATTAACATCCATTAATTCCTCAGTTTTATATTTCTGAGCTTCAATACTTTTCTTTCGAAGTTGTCCAGTTAATTTAAGTCGTATGTTTTTAGAGAGTTTTAAAAAAATGAACTGTGTAATCGGGCTTCTTAAAATTCTTTTTAATTTTTGATAGTTGATGTCATCAGTGCAGAGGCTATCCCCATGAATCAACAGAAATTTATTTGTATTGAGTTCGAGAATATATGGTTCACTGATAAGCTGGCAACCAGATTTTAATTCAAACTGTTTCGAAAGTAAAAAATCACGATTACCAGCCATAATAAAGACTTTTGTGTCTTGACTTAAGTATCTGAGGATATTAATAATTTTTTTATAACTTGCCAGTGATACATCATCTCCAATCCAGGTGTTGAAAAGGTCACCTAGAATAAATAATTGATCAGCTTTTGAGGCGTATTTTTTGCAAAAATTAGCAAAAAAATCAATTTTATCTTCCTCTACACTCGTTAGATGAAGGTCAGAGATGATCAGTGTTGTATGCATAAATTAAAAGTCAGACTGACTCTAATAAAGGGAATCTATTAACTAATTGATGCCTTATTGATGATTACTGCCTCCCCTGGTACATCGGCATGCCCTTCAAGATTAATGGTTTCAACTTTTTCAATTTTGTCCACAACGTCTTGGCCCGCAACAACTTCGCCGAATACGCAATAACCCCAACCGTCTTGACCAGGAAAGTCTAAAAATTGATTATCATTAGTGTTAATAAAAAACTGTGAGCTTGCAGAGTGTGGAGCCATTGTTCTAGCCATTGCAACACTGTATTTGACATTTTTTAGACCGTTTTTAGCTTCGTTTTCGATATTAGCTTTAGTTGTTTTTTGCTGCATATCCTCAGTCATGCCACCGCCTTGAATCATAAAGTTTGGAATAACTCTATGAAAAATAGTGCCATCAAAAAAACCTTCTTCCACATAATCAGTGAAATTTTTTGCAGTAATTGGTGCTTTGTCAGCGTCTACAGTGATGTGAATTTCACCCATATTGGTCTCTAAAATAATCATGCGTAATCTCGGTTAAATAAAAAGTTAGAATTATAACTTATTTCATTAACACTACTTTCATTAAGAGCAGTGTTCAAGTATAATTCAGTCTTTTTTTTGCAAACAGATTAGGATTTGACATGTACGCAGTAATTAAAACCGGTGGAAAGCAGTATAGAGTTTCTGAAGGCGAAACACTTAAAATTGAAAAGCTTGAAGTTGAACCCGGTAAAAAAGTTACATTCGATGAAGTACTTATGGTTGCTGATGGAGATAAGGTTCAGGTCGGATCACCACTTCTTGCAAAGGCTAGCGTTGAGGCTAAAGTGATTTCTCAAGGCAAAGGTAAAAAAGTACATATTCTTAAATTTAAACGCCGTAAGCACTCTATGAAGCAACAAGGACATCGTCAGTTGTTCACAGAGGTTCAGATCGGCAAAATCAAGGCATAAGGAGTAAACTATGGCACATAAAAAAGCTGGCGGTAGTACTAATAACGGTAGAGATTCGGTATCCAAAAGATTAGGAGTTAAACGTTTTGGAGGCCAGTCAGTTCTAGCTGGAAATATTCTTGTTCGCCAAAGAGGTACTAAGTTCCATCCTGGTACAAATGTTAAGAAAGGCAAGGATGATACTTTATTTGCTGTCGTAGATGGTAAAGTTCAATTTGAAAAGAAAGGTAAGTTTAATCGTCAATATGTTTCAATTCAAACTGCTTAAAAAAATAGCATTTAATTTCTCTGAAAAGGCGCCTATAGGCGCTTTTTTATTATTATTCCTTCTATAATTAATTCTAATATGAAATATTCAATTGTATTCCCCGGTCAAGGGTCCCAGTCACTTGGGATGATGTCCGATTTAAATCAAAATTTTTCTATTGTTAGTGAAATCTTCCAAGAGGCTAGCGATGCAATAAATGTTGATCTCTGGAAGATAATTAACGAAGACCAAGAGGCGCTTAATCTTACTGAAAATACTCAACCAGCGATGTTAGCAGCTGGTTATGCAACATATAAAATTCTGTCTGAAGAAATTAATCTTGCACCTCTATCAATGGCTGGGCATAGTCTAGGTGAATATACAGCTCTAGTAGCATCCAATTCTTTAAATTTTTTTGATGCCATAAAACTGGTTAAAAAAAGGGGTCAGTTAATGCAGTCAGCAGTCCCCAATGGGTCTGGTTCAATGGCAGCCATACTTGGGCTTGACGATAGAGTGATCATTGAGCGGTGCAATCAAGCTAGCAAAAATGGTGTGGTTGAGGCTGTTAATTTTAACTCCCCAGGTCAAGTTGTTATTGCTGGTGAAAAAGAAGCAGTGACTTACACATGTGAGCTTTTAAAAGAGGCTGGAGCAAAAAGAGCATTAATTCTTCCAGTCAGCGTGCCATCTCACTGCTCTTTAATGAAAGATGCTGCAAATGAATTTAAAAACTCAGTGGATAGTATTGAATTTAGAATGAACGATGTGAAAGTGATTCACAATGTTGATGCAGACTATTCAAGTAACATTGAAGATATTAAGTCCAAGTTGGTTGAGCAGTTATACAGGCCAGTACTTTGGACATCATCTGTTCTAAAAATGAAAGAACTAGGAGTTGAAAAGCTTATCGAGGCTGGTCCTGGAAAAGTTTTATCGGGTCTTACAAGGCGTATCGATAAATCATTAAGTGCTTCAGCTATAATAGATGTGATTTCATTAAAATCTACGATAGAGGAGATATCAAATGCTTGATGGAAAAATAGTTCTTGTGACTGGAGCGACGAGAGGTATTGGCAAGGCAATTTCATTAACTTTAGGAAATTCTGGAGCAACTGTTATTGGAACAGCGACTACTGAATCTGGCGCGGATAATATCTCAAAAGTGTTTGCTGAAAACAAAATTACTGGAAAAGGCATGAAATTGGATGTGACTGACAATGATCAAGTCTCTAATCTTGTGAAGAATATCGGAGAAGATTTTGGCTCAGTCGATATCTTAGTGAATAATGCTGGAATCACAAAGGATAACATTCTTTTAAGAATGAAAGATGATGAGTGGGAAGATATTATCAATACAAATCTTTCATCAATATATAAGATGTCAAAATCAGTACTAAGGGGAATGATTAAAAACCGCTCAGGTAGAATTATCTCAATCACCTCAGTGGTTGGAGCTATGGGAAACGCTGGACAGTCAAATTATGGTGCCGCAAAAGCAGGGATTATTGGTTTTACAAAATCTTTGGCTCGAGAGGTTGGAGTTAGGGGTGTTACGGTCAATGCAATTGCTCCCGGCTTTATTGAGACTGACATGACTAATAGTTTGCCTGATGATCAAAAAGAAACTTTAGCTGCGCAAATCCCTATGGGAAGGTTGGGTACTGCCGATGAAGTAGCCCAGGCTGTATTATTTCTCGCAGGTGAAAGTGGGTCTTACATTACCGCCCAGACTATTCATGTTAATGGTGGCATGTACACTATATAGAAATTTCTATGCTTAGCTCTCTCGATAGCTTTTTATAAAACTATTGATAAAAATTAATAAAATACCAGTAATCAATCCAATAAAAATACCCAAAAATATAATTAATGGAGATTTTGGTTTACTCTCATCTGTTTCAATATTACCAATAATTTGAGATTTTACTTTAACTTCTGAATCTAAATCCTTTAGATTTTGTCTTAAATATCCAAGTGTCTGATTCAATGAAAATATTTGATCTGTATATGAAGAATTCTGAGCAAGCAGTTTGAGATTTTCAATTGCTTGATCCTCTTTTTCTAAGTTTGAAATAATATTCAAATACTTGGATTGATTTTTGCTTGATAATTTTGCTGTGTAAAAATTTATTTTAGCTTGTAAAGATTCAATATCATAGGAAATTTTATTTTTCTTTTGTTCAGCTTTTAATTTTTTTAATCTTGAATGGCGCTCATCAATAAAACTAATTAATTCATTCAATATATTTTCATTTTTTTCAACTGAGCTTGAAGTAGTTTCCATTTTAATTACTTTATTCTCTAATATATTCATTGACACTTTCTGACTGAGTTTATTATCTGGATTTTTCAATAATAGAATTTTTAACTCAGAAATAAATTCAGAGGGTTCCTCGATTAAATTCTTTTTTCCACTAAGTGTTTCAATATAACCAATCTCAAATTTAATTGATGATTTAAATGAGGGCTCTAGAGAAAGAGAATAAATAATGCTTGCTATTATAAAAATCAGTATAGTTGAGATTAATATTTTTTTAGACTCTATGAGTATTTTGAAAATTTCTTTCAAATCTATTTCATCTCCAACATACAGAGATTTGTTTAAGTCATTAGCCATGATTAATTAACCCAAATATTTAACATAAAGATATTTTATAGAATTTAAATTCATATTGACCTCAAAAAAAAGTTAATCTCTCCTTGATTTAAAGAATGATTGTAAGATATTCTTACATTCATGCTCCAGCACTCCCCCACTAGTTGATATTTGATGGTTAAAGATTGATTCCGATGAGAGATCAATAGTTGAGCCACAAACCCCACTTTTAGGATCTGAAGTTCCAAAAACCACTCTTTCAATTCGAGCATGAATCATTGCCCCAAGGCACATGGCACAGGGCTCTAAAGTAACATATAAAGTTGTTTGTGGTAATCTGTAGTTATTTAATTTTTCACCAGCCTTTCTAAGAACTTCTATTTCAGCATGAGCGGTTGGATCATTTTTTGAGATTGGACAATTATGGGCCTTTGAAATAATTTGATTATTTTGAACTAGAATTGAGCCTACAGGAACCTCGCCCTTATCTTTTGCAATATTGGCTTCTAGAATTGCAAGTTGCATCCATTTTTCATCTTCAATCATTCTTGCATTTTAACAAATGAACTATTTTTATAGCCAATTTCCTTCAACTGCTAATTTAAAGGCAATAGAAAACATAATTACCGCTATTACAAAATCTAGAATGCGCCAAGAATTATGATTTTGCATGATAGGAGCTAAAAATTTTGCACCATACGAAAGGCCAAAGAAAAATATAAAACTAGCAAGAGATGCTCCAATTGCAAATCCAACTCTTAATTCTCCAGAAAATTGCTGCGCTATTGAGCCTATAAGAATAACAGTATCAAGATAGACGTGCGGGTTTGCAAACGTTAAAATGAAAAGAGCTATTAGTGTAGGGAGTAGCCCTTTTGCTGTTGTTTTTTCGATATCAATAGATGAATCTGATTTAAAGACACTCATTAGCCGAATAATGCCATAACCTGAGAGCCAAATAGATGAAATCCCAAAAAGAATATTAGAAAATTGATCTATAAAATTATTGAAAAAAATAGATATTCCAGTAACTCCAAGGCATATTAGAGCGGTATCAGAAACTGCGCAAAATAATGCGACATAAAAGACATGTTGTCGCAAAATTCCATGCCTTAAAACAAATGCATTTTGCGCACCAATTGCCACAATTAATGAAAGCCCAAGAAAAAAGCCAGTAAAAAAAGCTGAAAGCATAAAGTCACGAAAATAATTTTAAATAAATAACAATAATTACTCCCACTCAATGATTAAAAACTTATAAATCATTGATTTTATTGGGTTTTTTGACTATTCCCACTCAATGGTAGATGGTGGTTTTCCAGATATGTCATAGACTACCCTAGATATTCGATTAATTTCATTCATAATACGATTCGAAACATGATCCAAAAAGTCATAAGGAAGCCTCGCCCATCTTGCAGTCATAAAATCTATAGTTTCTACTGCTCTAAGTGCTATTACATAGTCATATCGTCTCTCATCTCCAGTAACTCCTACGGATTTGACTGGGAGAAAAACAGCAAAAGCTTGATTCACAGAGTCATATAAATTAAAGCTTTTTAACTCCTCCATGAAAATGTGATCTGCACGTCTCAATATTTCTGCAAACTCTTCTTTAACTGGACCTAGAATTCGTACACCTAGACCAGGACCAGGGAAGGGGTGTCGGAAGAGCATTTGTTTTGGTAGGCCAAGTTTTATTCCAATTTCTCTCACCTCATCTTTGAAAAGCTCCTTAAGAGGCTCAACTAAATCGAATTTTAAATCTTCAGGAAGGCCGCCAACATTATGATGAGATTTAATTACTTTGGCTTTGCCAGATGCAGCACCAGCAGACTCAATAATGTCAGGATAAATTGTACCTTGAGCTAGAAAGTTTATATCTTGTAATTTTTTTGCTTCAATATCAAATATTTCAATAAATGCGTTACCAATAATTTTTCTTTTGAGTTCAGGATCACTTTTATCTAACAACTTATTAAAGAAATATTGCTGAGCATCAACTCGAATAACTTTTACTCCAAGATTCTCACTGAAGGTGTTCATTACTTCATTGCCCTCATTGAGCCTTAATAATCCATTGTCTACAAATACACAAGTTAGTTGATTGCCTATCGCTTTCTGAAGAAGAACGGCAACTACTGAGGAGTCAACACCACCAGAAAGACCTAATAAAACTCTCTGTTTACCAACCTGTAACTTAATTTTCTGAATTAAGTCTTCAATGATATTTTCTGTGGTCCATTTTTTTTCACATCTACATATTTTAGTAACAAACCTTTCTAAAATTTTATTACCTTGTTTAGTATGTGTTACCTCAGGATGAAATTGAAGACCATAGTAACCTTTGTCCGAATTTGCAAAACCAGCGACTGGACAGTTATCTGTTGATGCAATTAATTCGAATCCTGGTGGCAATCTCGTCACCTCAATACCATGGCTCATCCAAACATCTAATATTCCATGTCCGTCAGAGTTTATTTCATCACAAATTTCATTTAATAGTTGTGAGTGATTTCTGGCACGAATTTGAGCAAAGCCAAATTCAGATTTATTTGCGATATTGGCTTCTCCACCAAGCTGAACCGCCATAGTTTGCATCCCATAACAAATACCTAAGATAGGAACATTAAGATCAAAAACAATTTGTGGAGCTTTGGCAGAGGTCTCTTCACTTACCGTATCAGGACCCCCAGAGAGAATAATTCCACTAGGATTAAAATTTTTAATAAAATGGATGTTTACATCATATGGAACCAGTTCACAATAAACACCAATCTCTCGAACTCTTCTTGCTATAAGCTGAGTATATTGAGAGCCAAAATCAAGAATCAAAATCTTATGATGATGAATATTAGGCATATGGAAAAATATGTTTTGAAATGAATAATTACAATATGTTATTTTAATGAAAATCAGAGACCGTTATATTGCTAAAACACTATTAATGTATTCATTTGTGGTTATGCTTGTTTGGCTAAGCATTTATAGTTTTTTTAATTTCTTATCTGAATTAAATTCAGTTGGAACCTCAAATTACACTATTCTTGGTGCTATAAAATTTATCTTATTGTGTATCCCAGAGGTTGCCTATGATCAATCTTCAGCTGTAATTTTGCTTGGGTGTCTTCTAGGAATGGGCCATCTTGCATCAACTGGGCAGCTTCTTATTTTTAGAGTATCAGGTTTATCGGTATTAAGAACAGTTTGGGTTACAGTAAAAAATGCACTTATCTTTATATTTTTATTAATATTAATTGGCGAGGTTTTTGCGCCATACTTGACTAAATATGCGGAAGAAGAAAGAGCAAGTGCTTTGGGTCAAGTGAGTTTGTCGAATAATCAAGATGGTTTTTGGATTAGAGATGGCGATAATTTTATCAACGTTGAAAATAATGTTGATGGAAGTTTTTTTAATGGAATCACTATTTTTGAGGTCAATAAGTCCAATAAGATTGAAAGCATAATTAATTCAGAAAGTGCCAATTTTGATGGTCAATCACTTAGCCTTAATGAAACGGATATTTTTTCAATAACAACTAATAATTCTTTTG
>CABWZI010000013.1 GCA_902509905.1 uncultured Gammaproteobacteria bacterium
CTATGCCTTATCAATCCAGAAATTATAGAAAAAAGTGGAGAGATTGAATATGAGGAAGGATGCCTATCTGTTCCTAATTACTATGAAAACGTTAAAAGGTCTAATGAAATTAAGGTTAGTGCCTTGAATGAACTTGGACAGCCTTTTGAGATTGATGCAGATGAAACACTAGCAGTCTGTATTCAACATGAAATGGATCACCTTAATGGAATACTATTTGTCGATCATTTATCGAAACTTAAGCAAAAAAGACTAAAAAAGAAAGCCGAAAAGCAATCAAAAAAATTATAAATTAGTGAATATTGGAAAATACAAACTCCATTCAAAGGTTCTGCTTGCGCCAATGGCAGGTACGAGCGATAAACCATTCAGAATGATTTGTAGAGAACAAGGGGCTGGGCTGACTACTTCAGAAATGGTTGTTATTCAAAGTCATTTGATGAACTCAAATAAATCAAAGCATCGCCTAGACTTTAGCTCTGAGAAATCTCCAATTAGTGTTCAGATAGCTGGCTCAGAAGCAGATGAACTTGCTGAATCTGCAATAAAAGCACTTGAGTTTGGAGCGGAGATTGTTGATATCAATATGGGTTGTCCGGCAAAAAAAGTTTGCAACAAAGCAGCTGGATCTGCCCTCATGCAAAATGAAAAATTAGTTGAAGATATTATTAAAAATGTCGTCAAATCTGTAGATGTTCCTGTTACTCTGAAAATGAGGACAGGCTGGGATGATGACCATAAGAACGCACCAATGATTGCTAAGATTGCAGAAGATAATGGCATCCAAATGATTGCAATTCACGGACGAACTAGAACGCAGAAGTTTAAGGGAAGTGCTGAATTTACAACAATTAAAAAAATTGTAAATCAAGTATCGATTCCAGTTGTTGCAAATGGTGATATTGACTCTCCAGAAAAAGCAAGAGATGTCCTTAACTTCACTGGAGCAGATGCTGTAATGTTAGGAAGAGCTTCTCAAGGAAATCCATGGCTGATAAACCAGATCAATGAGTTTCTAACCGATGGAAGCAACGCAGAGGAGCCTTCTCTTGAAAAGAAAATACCTCAAATATTAAAGCACATTAAGCAGATTCATGAATTTTATGGACATAAAATGGGTACACAGCTTTCCAGAAAGCATATTTTTTGGTATTCTATGCACCTTGACCGTGAAAAAGGCTTTGCCTTTTGGCCAAGCATTAACAGGGTGACAGATCACTCTGAGCAATATTCAAAATTTCAAAATTTTTTGTATTCGATATGAAGCAAAGGGGTATACAAGACAGCATCAAAGATAATCTTGAGAAGTATTTCTCTGACTTGAATGGCGAGTCATCGAATGGTGTGTTTAAGATGGTCACTCAACAAGCTGAGTCAGCAACTATTAAGTTTGTTCTTGACAAAGTCAATCAAAACCAAAGCGAAGCTGCGAGAATCCTTGGTATAAATCGTGCAACCCTGAAGAAAAAAGCAAGTCTATATAATCTTTAAGAGTCTATAATTTAACTCTTGAGTTTCTTCACCAAAAAACCCAAAAAATGCCAATCAAAAGAGCTTTAATAAGCGTTTCGGATAAATCTGGAATCGCTGAGTTTGCAAAAAGTTTATCCTTACTCGATATAGAAATTATTTCAACTGGAGGCACTGCAAAACTCCTTCAAGAGATGAATATCCCAGTGACAGAAGTATCAAATTTTACGGGTTATCCTGAAATGATGGCGGGAAGAGTTAAGACACTAAACCCCAAAATTCATGGCGGCATTTTAGCGAGAAGAGGAATTGATGAAGAGGTCATGTCGCAAAATGGAATCAAACCAATAGACCTTGTAGTAGTTAATTTGTACCCCTTTCAAGAAACAATTAAAAATCCAAACTCTACTGAGGAAGAGGCAATCGAAAACATTGATATTGGTGGGCCAGCAATGCTTCGATCAAGCGCAAAAAATCACATTTCTGTCACAGTGGTTGTCGATAGCAAAGACTATCAAAAAGTGTTAAATGAAATCACTGACAACGGAGATACAACACTATCAACAAGGCAGTCACTTGCAATGAAGACTTTTGAGCATACTGCACAGTATGACGGCGCTATAGCGAATTATCTTGGTAGGAAGAGTGATGGATTTTCTAATACTATCAATTTACAATTTGTTAAGTCCCAAACAATGCGATATGGTGAAAACCCGCATCAAAGTGCTGCCTTCTATAAAGAAAATAATTTGTTTGAGACCTCTGTCTCTTCAAGCACTCAACTCCAAGGCAAGCCGCTTTCATATAACAATTTAGCTGATGCAGACGCTGCGCTTGAATGTGTAAGAGACTTTGAAGAGCCAAGCTGCGTTATTATTAAGCACGCAAACCCTTGTGGAATTGCAACTAGAGAAAACATATCTGAAGCCTACCAAAGTGCATACCTCACAGATCCAACCTCTGCCTTTGGAGGAATCATAGCCTTTAATCGTGAACTAGATAGAAAGACTGCAAAAAGTATTATTGATAAACAGTTTGTTGAGGTAATAATAGCTCCAAAAATTGCTGAAGATGCAAAAACAACTCTTCACAGTAAAGAAAATATAAGGGTTCTTGAGTGTGGATATCTAGAGAAAGCGCAAAAATCATTTGATTATAAAAAAATCTCTGGTGGCCTTCTTGTTCAAGATAAAGATTTAGAATCTTTAAATCCTGCTGACATGAAGTGCGTCACCTCATCTAAACCCTCTGAATCAGAGATGAAAGATCTATTGTTCGCCTGGAAAGTTGCCAAGTATGTCAAGTCCAACGCTATTGTTTACGCAAAAAATCAAATGACGATTGGTGTAGGAGCTGGTCAAATGTCTAGAATTTATTCAGCCAAAATTGCAGGAATCAAAGCAGCAGATGAAAATTTAGAGGTTCAAGGATCAGTTATGGCTTCAGACGCATTTTTTCCATTCAGAGATGGAATCGATGCTGCCGCTCAAGCTGGAATCAAGGCAATCATTCATCCAGGCGGATCGATGCGTGATGACGAAGTAATCGCAGCAGCAAATGAGCATGGTATTGCAATGATTTTTACTGGAATGCGCCACTTTAAACACTAAGGTATTAAGATCAGTATCTTAGTGACAAGCAACTTAATCCGCCGTCAAGCTTTTTAAACTCAGACACATCGACCTCAAGTACATTGTAACCAGTAGCACTAACTTTTTGCTTCGTGATTGGGTACCCGGATGGAATAATAACATTGTCATTAACCCAAATGCAGTTGGCGGCATAACTCTCAGATTCAGGAATTTCAATTTGTTCAAATCCAGAAAAGACAGGGTCGTTCTTAAATTCACCACACACAACAAGCCTGTTATTTTCTAGATAGGACAATCCAGTCTTTAGATGAAGAACCTCCTTAAGTCTGACAGTCGAACCTTTAAGACCATACCTCACAAGTATTGCAATTAGTTGCTCTGCACCTTGAAGATTAGTCCTTTCAGACAAGCCAACATAATAGTGATCACCAACCATCATTACGTCTCCTGCCTCTATTGTTCCTGGTGACTCAATATACTCAAGATTTTTGAATTGACTTTCTAGAGTTTTAGTCATTTTTGTAACCTCACCCCTTCTGGACTCCGCTCCAGGACGGGTCATGATTGTGCATTTCGGTGTAATTAAAGCAACATCTTCAACAAACGTAGAGTCCGGATATTCCTCACAGGGATCTAGAACTGTGATCTTTAGGCCACAGGACTTTAGCGCCTCAATGTATTGTTGGTGCTGAATTATTGCTTTAGAATAATCTGGTGTGCCAAGATGTTTAGAATCGGATAAACCATTGACTAGACTTTTTCCAGGAGTTCTAACAATTGCCTTATTGAACATAACAAGCCTTAATAGTTTTACTTAAGAAGCGATCTAACCAACTCCACCCAATAGCTACTTCCAGTAGGCAGAATTTCATCATTAAAGTCGTACTGAGTATTATGGAGCATGCAGCCACCTTCAGGGCTATCTTCAGGAACTAGTCCATTGCCAATCCAGATGTAAGCGCCTTCCGAGGCATTTAGCAAAAAAGAAAAATCCTCAGAGCCCATGCTTGGCTTTTCATTTCTTAATACATTCTCCTTGCCAACAACTTTTTCAGCAGCTTGCGCACATAGCTGAGCATGCTTTGGAGTATTAACCGTTGCTGGATAGTTTGGAATAGAGCTAAATGTTGCTGTCGCTCCCATTGATTGACTAATCCCTTGAGCTATATTTTTTATTTTTTCCTTTACTTCCTCACCAACCTCTGACTTGAAGTATCTAAGTGATCCAGTTAGATTCATTTCGTTCGGAATGACGTTTGACACAAACCCTGCATCAACCATAGTAATACTGATGACTGCCGAATCTAATGGAGCGACGCTTCTAGACACGACGCTTTGAAGAGCTGAAATAACTTGAGCCCCAATCATAATTGGGTCAACGCACTGGTCAGGCATTGCGGCATGCCCGCCCTTTCCTTTAATGGTAATTTTCAGTGTCTCATTAGCCGCCATGACAGCGGTGTCGTGAACAGCAAACTGACCTTCTGCAAGTCCAGGCCAATTATGCATGCCATAAACCGCCTCACAAGGAAATTTTTCAAAAATACCTTCCTCAACCATTACCCGACCGCCGCCGCCACCTTCTTCGGCTGGCTGAAAAATAAAATGAACCGTTCCTGCAAAATTATTATTCTTTTTTAAGTAAACTGCGGCGCCCAAAAGCATTGTTGAATGGCCATCATGGCCACAAGCATGCATTTTCCCTTCATGAACAGATTTATGGCTGAAGTCATTCCTCTCTTGAATTGGAAGTGCATCCATATCAGCACGAAGACCAATAGCCTTGCCTTTTTTTGTGCCATGTATAGTAGCCACTATTCCTGTCACAGCCATGCCACGATGCATTTCAATATTATTAGATTCAAGAACAGAGGCGATATAGTCACTTGTCATCTCCTCCTTAAAGCTGAGCTCAGGATGTTTATGAATATGATGACGCCAGGTCACCATTTCTTCATGAAGCTTAGAGTTGTGTTTAATTTCTGACATTATTTTTTATGATCTTAAACATTCGTTATTAGGATCAAAAGGTGACTCATCAATCACAATCGATTTGTACTTTTCACCTAAAATTTCGATCTCGAGTTCAGTTCCAACTGCTGTCAGATCTTTTCTAACTATGCCCAGTGCTAGTGACTTGCCACAGCGCCATCCATAGCCCCCTGAAGTACCTCTTCCAACAACCATACCATCTTTATAAATGGCCTCTGAGCCTCTAGCATCAGCATCAGTCACTCCCAACACTTCCATAGTAACAAAGCCATTTATGGCTCCACGGTCCTGCCATTCTTTGAGAGCATTTTTACCAATGAAGTCAGCTTCTTTATCAAGCCTAACGAATCGATCCAGGCCTGACTCATACGCAGAGTATTCAATTGACATTTCTCTCGGAATTAATCGATATGACTTTTCAAGTCGCATACTATCCATTGCACGAATTCCAAATGGTTTAATATCAAACTCCGCTCCGGCTTCCATGACTTGATCAAAAATATAGTTTTGCATCTCGATTGGGTGGTGAAGCTCCCAGCCAAGTTCACCAACAAAGTTAACACGAAGAGCCTCTGCAGAAGCATAGCCTACGTTTATTTTCTTACCAGTCAGCCACTTAAAATTTTCATTAGACAAATCAGTGTCTGTAAGTTTTTGCAGCACATCACGAGATCTAGGGCCTGCAAGAACTAAAACACCAGTCTGAGTTGTGACTCTCTGAACGCTTACGTTTCCATCTTTTGGCGCAAGTTTAAATAGATAGTCGTGGTCGTGTGTTTCAAAGGCACCAGCGGAGACTAGATAATAGCTTTGTGGACCAGTCTTATAGACAGTAAACTCAGCTCTAACTCCTCCGTTCAAAGATAACATATGAACCAGACTTATTCTGCCAATAGATTGGGGCATCTTGTTAGCAAAAATAGACTCAAGCCACTCCTCTGCTCCAGGACCTTTAACAATGCATTTAGCAAAGGCGGACATATCTAGAAGTCCGACCTTCTCATTAACGTGCTTGCATTCGTTCCCGACATGTTCAAAGTAATTTGAACGTCTAAATGAATTTTTCTCTACAATTCGACCGTCCTCTAATGCCTTTGAATGGTTTTTATTCAAGTAAACCTTTTCTGGATCCTCTTGATTTAACTCTTCAGCACTGAGGGAATAATCAAGGCTAGGCATAAACCAATTAGGTCGTTCCCATCCATAAACTGATCCAAATACAGCTCCAAGAGCTTTCATTCGATCATAGCATGGTGCAGTTTTAAGTGGTCTAGCAGCGCTGCGCTCTTCATCAGGATAATGAGTTGTAAAAACATTTGCATAGGCCTCTTCATTTTTTTCTTTAAGGTAGCCTCTAGTTGCATAAGGACCAAATCGTCGTGGGTCAACACCCATCATGTCAACTGTTGGTTCTCCGTCAACAATCCACTCAGCTAACTGCCAACCAGCACCGCCAGCGGCAGTTATTCCAAAACTGTGGCCTTCGTTAAGCCAGAAATTCTTTAAACCAGGCGCTGGACCAACTATTGGATTACCATCTGGGGTGTATGCGATAGCACCATTATAGATATCTTTGATTCCAACCTCTCCAAAGGCGGGCACTCGACTAATGCAGCGATCAATATGCGGCATAATGCGGTCCAACTCGCCGTTAAATAATTCATATTGGCAATCTTTGCTCGGACCATCGACATAACACGCTGGCGCTCCTTTTTCATAAATACCCAGAATCATTCCTCCAGCCTCTTCTCGCAAGTAATATGCTGAATCAGATTCACGAAGAACGGCCATTTCAGGCAAACCTTGTTTTTTTCTTTCCATGATTTCTGGATGCTGCTCTGTAACTAAGAATTGGTGTTCAACTGGAATGACAGGAACATCAAGGCCAACCATCTCTCCTGTTTTTCTTGCAAAACTCCCAGTACAAGATACAACATGTTGACATGAAATATCGCCCTTGTCAGTTGAAACAACCCAGCTTTGATCCTTTTGCTGCTGAATGCCTTCTACCAAAGTATGCTCATATATTTCAGCACCCCTATTTCTTGCGCCCTTGCAAAGAGCTTGGGTTAAATCTGCTGGTTGAATATAACCATCATCTGGATGCTGTATTGCGCCAACTAGTCCTTCAGTATTACAAAGTGGCCAAACCTCTTTAACTTCATCTGGGGTCAGAAATTTAACATCTACACCCACAGTACTTCCAACTCCTGAGTAGTATTTATACTCATCCATTCTGTCTTGAGAATTCGCAAGACGAATATTAGAAACAACACTAAACCCAACGTTCATCCCTGTTTCTTTTTCAAGATCGTGATAAAAGTCGACAGAATATTGGTGAAGTTTTCCTACCGAGTAGCTCATATTGAATAATGGCAGTAATCCAGCTGCATGCCAAGTGGATCCAGATGTTAAATCCTTACGCTCAACTAAAACCACATCAGTCCAGCCTTTCTTAGCTAAATGATAGAGCGTTCCTGCACCTACCACACCGCCACCAATGACAACTACTTGTGCTTTATTTTTCATAACCTATCCAAACTTAAAAAAACGTGAATTATATACTTTAATTATAGCAATTGCATCAATAACTTAATGGTAGAATTTTGCGAAATTTATTTGATTAATTGTTTATTGTTTTCTTGGAGAATTAGATGAAGCTTACTGTAATAAAATGGCGTGATATACCCACACAGGTGATGATAAAAAAAAGCAGAAGAGAGGTTGAGAAAGTTCAGCTAGATAATCGCTTTATGGAAGCCGTTGACTCTGCCGCAACGGTAGGTGACTCAACAGATGCGGACGCATATCTGACTGATTGGCACAATGATGTTACTGAAATTGAGGATGGGGACTTAAGAGAGCCAGTTGAGAAGAAAGCAGCAGAACTTGAAGCAGAGTTTACTGATGATATACTTCTAAGTTATGTAAACAATTCTGGTTACAAACCTTAACTTAGGAAGTGTATCTACCGTGTAAGAATTTTAGGGTTTCCCTAACCTTTGGTTCTTTAAGGAGATATCTAATAATCGTATCTGGCGCATCAAGCAACTCCGCATAGTCCAAATCAGCAGGTTTTTTTGACACTTTATTATTGAAAACCACTGAAATTGTTGCCCAGTGCCTACTCAACTTATAAAAACCGAGCTTCTCCTCAAGCTGAGCCAACTTGTCGCTTAAATAAACATCGTCATTCAGTAGCAGTCTTCTAGAATCTATATTAACAACGCCATTGACGTGGCTCGCAGCTTTGTGTTCAAGAGCAAACTCAATCAGAACCATGCTCTCACGATGGGCAATTGCCACGACCTCTTCTTTTTTTGATTCGTCATGATGGATTAAAGTTCCTTCAGAATCATTAAAATTGTTTTTTGCAATAATAGGTGTTTTAGTTTTTAATGAAGCCTTTATAGCTCTAGGATGAATCACTCTAGACCCCTCATCAGCCATAGCCAGCATCTGATTAACACTAATGGACTCCAAATAACTTGAGCCTTCAACCTGTCTTGGATCACAGTTTGCTATGCCATCAACATCAGAAAAAATTTCAACTTTTTCAGCGCCCAGTGCAGACGCAAGTGCAACTGCAGATGTATCGCTACCGCCTCTACCTAAAGTCCGAATATCTCCCTTGTCGTTGACTCCTTGAAAGCCAGCTACTACTGCTATAAATCCATTATCAAGCGCTTCAACAATTCGTGATGGATTAATCTCTAAAATTTCAGCATTTCCAGCATTGTCATCAGTTAGAATTCCGGATTGCCTTCCATTAAAAGACTCTGCTGGCATTCCATTATGACTTAATAGGTGAGAAAAATAAGCAGAGCTTAAAGTCTCGCCAACACTCATTACAAGGTCTAACTCCCTAGGATTGATGTTGTGTCCAACATCCCTTAGAAGTGCTACTAAAGTATCCGTAGCATATGGCTCACCTTTTCGTCCCATAGCAGAAACAACAACCACAATTCTTTCACCAGACTCGTGGTAGCGTTTAATATGCTGTAAAGCATGAGAACGACAAACCTCATCTCTGAGACTCGTTCCCCCAAATTTCATAACTATAGGTGCCAAATTCTTCGCCATTAAATTTTTAAAAAAGGCGCCATTATAGTCTTTTCAGGGCTACATAGCAAATTTGAATTGGTCGAAATAGATTATGATTTTTGAAAATTAAATATTAAATATTAAATGTCTGTTTAATTCCGTCTAGAACAAAGTCAACTGAGATCATTATTAAGAAAATACCCATTAATCTTTCAATCGCTGTTAAAGCTCTATTGCCAAGCTTTCTTCCAAGTGATTCTGATGAAACCAAAATGATTCCTGAAATTAGACTTGCTACAAATACAGCTAGCGTCCAATCTACCCATCTGTGTGGCTCTTGAGCCATTAATAGAATTACTGCAGCGATTGCAGATGGTCCGGCAAGCATTGGTATTGCAAGGGGGACAACTAGAGGCTCAGATTCTTCATCATGGCTAAACATCGGCTTGGTTCCAGGGAAAATCATTCTGATGGCAATAATGAATAGTATGATACCTCCTGCAATTCCTAATGATGACTGCGCAATTTGAAGGAGTTGAAGCAGAAACCTTCCAACAAACATAAAAAACATCAAAATTAAGAATGCAATAATCAACTCCCTTATGATGATTATTTTTCGTCTTTCCATTGGAATATTTTTAAGAATACTCAAAAATACAGGCACATTGCCTATCGGATCCATAATAATAACAAGTAATAAAATTGCAGCTAATACAGTCACTTAGAGAAACCTTTTTGAAAATTGAAAAAGGGATTTTATAGCAATAGGTTTTTAAAATTACCTTATTTGGAAAATATCTGAACTCTTAGCTGCTAACTTAATTTCATAGAAAAGAAGAAAATGCATTGCAAACAAACTCCTAACCGGAGATAATTTATTTATCTGTTGTGTTCGTGGTTGATTTATTTCCCTGAGCCGATTAAGTATAGAAAAGGAGATGAGATTGGGTGCTTTTGTGTAAGCCCGCCTTGAAGCGGGAAACCTACGGTAAACATCGAACTTCCGCCTTGAACCAGAATGGTTCAGGACCATGTCAACGCGGCACAACGGACCCATTATTCGTCAAAGAATTATCTATTCTTTCATTTTTTTCTACTGCTAAAATTAGACCATAAATCTTCATAATGAAACATGAAAGAACTTAGAAAAGAGCTTAGAGAAATCAGAAGATCAATTGACCAGCCTTCAAGAAAAAAGTTTGGCAGGCAGCTTCTTTACCAATGCCAAAAGCGGGCCATTTTTAGAAATGCAAAGCACATAGCAATTTTTATTCCAAATGATGGTGAAATCGAAACAGCTGACACATTAAAATTCTTATTGAAGCAAGGGTATCTTGTCTACTTACCAATACTTGCAGGGGAAAAGCTAAAGTTTGCAAAGATGGGTAAATTATTCAAAAAAAACAGATTTGGTATTGAAGAACCGATCTTTAGCCCTCTTCTAGGAGCTCACAGAATGGACATCATTCTTATGCCACTTGTTGGTTTTGATAAACATAAAAATCGCTTAGGTATGGGTGGTGGTTTTTACGACAAAACTCTCAGCTTCCATAATAAAATAAAAAAATTTAGAGTTCCAAAACTCTTTGGGCTGGCTTTCGACTCTCAAGAGGTTGATCGCTTGACCTCTCAGCCTTGGGATGTTCCAGTTGACGGCATAGTTACCCCAACAAGATTTATTAAATGATTAATTTTTCTTAATCTTCCCCAGTGCTTGTCTTTGAAAAAAGGATTTCAATGAAGGAGTATCATCAATCAGATTCATTCCATAACCCCTAAGCCATCTGAGTGGTTCCATATTCTCTTTGTAGACCCAATCCAGGCCTGTCATGGTTTTGGCCATTAATTCGTTATCAAGCCTTCTAGCTCTTGCGTATTTCCTAAGAACTAGGAATTCACCCAGAGTGTCTGAGTTGCTTGCTTGCAACTGTTTGCTTAGCTCCATTACATCAGAAAACCCTAAATTTACTCCTTGGCCTGCTAGAGGATGAATGTTATGGGCTGCATCGCCAATCAAAGAAAGATTCTCAAGAACGTATTGATTTGCACTCCTTGCAACCAAAGGAAAGTATTTCCTACTGCTTTGAAGTTCTAGTGAACCAAATTGATACTCTGAAGCTTCAGTAATGCATTTATTGAATGCAATATCATCTAGTTTTTCAAGTGTATTAGCTAAAGAATTTTTACAAGACCACACAATCGATGCTTGATGATCCGATAATGGTAAAAAAGCAAGAATGCTATCCGATAAAAATCTTTGCCAAGTAGTTTTATTGAGTGGCTTTTCAGTTAAAACATTAGCAATGATAGCTGCTTGGTTATAGTTCTGCTCCTTGAACTCTATATTGGCTAAACTTCTGACTTTTGATTGGGGGCCATCTGCTCCAATCAATAATTTGCAAGACAAGGTTTGGCCATTATTTAGAACAACTTGATAGCCAACATCAGTAGCAATTAGCTCAACTAAACTGGCCTGAATCATGGCGGTAGTTGATGGTTCAGTTGCTCTATAGAGAGCAGATTGAATCACATCATTTTCAACAATGTAACCTAAGTATTCCATTCCCTCATCTTTCGCATGAAAGTTTAGCCGACCATGTGAATTCTGATCCCACACTTTGGTTGCCTCAAAAGCATTCTTTCTCTCTAACTCATTCCATACATTGATCGATTTCAAAAAGTCTATTGAGGCTGGTGTTATGGCACTCACTCGGGTATGAAATTTTGGACTGATTGTTGGATTTAAATCATTTGGGTCAATCACAGCGATGCTGAGAGTCATCTTGTTGGCAAGCTCAGCAGCCATGGATAGTCCAACAATACCACCGCCGATTATAACAACATCAAAATTATTGATTACCCTTCCCCAGCGATAGTCATTTCATTAATGAGTGTGGAGCCAACTTTCAGATTACTTCTGAGGTCAATATCATTTCCAACATAGGTTATATTTTTTAACATCGTTTTCAGATTACCTGCAATCGTAACCCCTGACACAGGATATTGAATCTGTCCACCTTCTACCCAAAAACCACTCGCTCCTCGCGAATAGTCACCCGTTGTAGCATTGACGCCATGCCCCATCAAATCGGTCACAATAAGACCTTTATTCATGATCTTAGTTAATTCTTCGAGCCCTCCATCAAAGTTTGATTCGACCTGGCAATTACTCACTCCACCAGCATTTGCAGTTGTTTCTAGCCCAAGCTGATTTGCTGAATATTGTCCCATCAAGTAGCTAACAACTTTTCCATTTTGAACGAAGAATTGTTTCTTTTTTAATACACCATCAAGATCAAAAGATCTCGAACCTAGAGTTTTCAACTGAAGTGGATCTTCATAAATACTGATTGAATCTGTCACTACAGACTTACCAACCGAGTCAAGCAAGAAAGATGTTTTTTTAAATTGCCTTGATCCACTTAGTGCACCTAATAGTTGAGAAAAGAGCCCTGAAGCCTGTCTTGGAATAAAAATAACAGGGCATTTTTGTGACTTGAGATTTCGTGAACCCAATTTCTTTTGGGCAAAACGAGATGCCTCTTTGCCAACCATAGAAGGGCTCATTAAATTATTTGAGTCCAGAGCAATTGAGTACTCATAAGCAGTCTGCATTTCTGAGTCTCTCTTAGCAATTAAAGAGCAATGCAACGAATGCTTAGTATTTTTTATACTTGTAATCAATCCATTTGAATTTGCATAATATGTTTCGCCTTCATGGCTTGACAACTCAGCACCATCTGAGTTATCTATTTCGTCCTGCTCTAGGGCTATTTCTTCACACTCTTTAGCAATTTCAATACTCTCTTGAGCATCCAAACTCCAGGGATGATAGAGATCTAAATCTGGAGCATTCCAAGCCATTGTATCTTTTGGAGCTAGTCCGTTAAATGGGTCAGCTTGAGTATATTTAGCAATCATGCAAGCTGATTCAATCGCTTTTTTTAAACTATCCTTGCTAAGATCAACACTCGAAGCTTGTCCTTTATTTTTACCAAAATAAACACTGACATCAAAGCTGGTATCTAAATGATATTGTAACGTTTCAACTTTAGATAATCGAACTGCAGTAGAGACGCCAGAACTCCT
This sequence comes from uncultured Gammaproteobacteria bacterium, assembly GCA_902509905.1. GTDB lineage: Bacteria > Pseudomonadota > Gammaproteobacteria > PS1 > Pseudothioglobaceae > Pseudothioglobus. The sequence goes on from CABWZI010000013.1 coordinate 13,188, forward strand.
ACCAACTGAAAATTCAAAATCTGTCGCTTTATTTTGCTTGATTAGGTCAATGACTAATTGAGTTGTTTGATCTAAAGGATTCATAGTGGGGATTATACTAAGTGATTACAATTAATTAAAGCATCAAAGATTGCTTTAGTTATCTTTGAGCTTTTCGTCGGAAGTTTGATGCTGAACCTCTAATAAATGTAGCCTTCGATTATCCGTTTTTAAAACTTTAAATTGAAACCCATGAAGGCTAATTTCACTGAGCTGTTCAGGTAAATAACTAAAACCTGAAATAACCAATCCAGCTACTGTGTCATAATCATCACTCTTTATATTTGAGTCAAAAAAATCATTGAATTCACTCAGTGTTGTATTGGCTTGTAACAAGAATCGACCATCACCATAATCAATGATATTGTCCTCTTCTTTATCATGCTCGTCCTCAATTTCACCAACAATTTGTTCGATCACATCTTCGAGTGTCACTAGCCCTGCAATTTCACCATACTCATCTAAGACGATTGCCATATGAGATTTATTCTGTTGAAACTCCCTCAATAAAGCCCCTAATGGCTTACTCTCTGGAACCGATAAAGCGTCCCTCAAGTACTCTCTATAGTTAAATTCATCATCTTGATTATTTGCCAAATGCGCAAGGAGGTCTTTAGCCAGAATAACCCCTAGAATAGAATCTTGCTCTTCGTTGTGTATAGGAAATCTAGAGTGGGAAGAGGCCACCATAATTTTTAGAAGATTTTTAGTACTAGCCTCAGAGCTAATCATAATCATCTTAGAACGTGGAACCATAACATCCCTTACTTTAAGACTCTCAACCTGTAATGCGCCTTCAATTACAGATCGACTATAAGGATCAATAACAAGGTTTTCCTCAGCCTCTTCTAAGGCTTGCATAAGTTGTGCTCGTGGTTTTAAAGTTTTAGGAAAAAACTTATCAAATATCTTGAATAAAGATGGTCTACTCGGAGGTTTGTCTTCGCTCATATAATTTATAAATATATTTTGATATGTATTTTACCCTGATTTAGGCTTTTTTAATGCTTCTCATTGCCTTAACCTGGGCGGCTCTCTCTTTGCGAACCTCCTTTGGGTCAGCAATAAGAGATCGATATATCTCAACTCTATCTTTTTCTCTTAGAACAGTATCTAAAGTTGCAAACTTAGAAAAAATTCCCACCTGCTGCTTTGACAAATCAATTTCATTATACTTTTCAAGGATGCCTGAGGCTTCAATAGCATCTTTGAGCGTTGTTCCCTCTTCAACTTCAAGGCTAATAAGACTTTGCTTTTCTGCTAGAGCATATGCTACTTCAACTATCATAAATATCACTCATTGCTTGCGCATCTCTAAAGTTAAGTTGGCCTTCATAAATTGCTCGACCAGTAATAGCTCCAATTATTCCATGATGCGCATTTTTTAAAAGTGCAGCTATATCATCCAGATTAGTTATACCTCCAGAAGCAATGATTGGAATTGAAGTTTGATCAGCAAGAGCTGCTGTAGCATCTACATTTACACCCTGCATCATTCCATCTCGGGCTATATCGGTATAGACAATCGAACTGACTCCATACTGCTCGTACTTTTTTGCTAGTTCAACAACACTAATGTTTGTTTGCTCTGCCCATCCATCTGTTGCCACAAAACCATTATTTGCATCAAGACCAACAATGACTTTGTCTGGAAACTCGAGGCAGAGCTCTTCGACAAAATCTGGGTTTTTAACAGCCATAGTGCCAATAATCAAATAACTAATTCCCGCCTCAATGTATGCACTTGCAGTTTTAAGATCACGAATACCTCCTCCAATTTGGACTGGCAGTTTTGGGAATGATTTTGTGATCTCGTTAATACAGTCTGCATTGATAGGTCTGCCCTCAAATGCTCCATTAAGATCAACTAAATGAAGTCTTCTTGCGCCCTCCTCAACCCACTTTGAAGCCATCTCAGTTGGATTATTTGAAAACACCGTTGTGTCCTCCATAACTCCTTTACGTAGCCTTACGCACTGGCCATCTTTTAAATCAATTGCAGGGATAATAATCATAAAATTCTTCTTTAGTTTATTACTTCAATTTACAGAAGTAATTATACTCTATGCACTTTTAACTTGAATGTGTTCAGTTTCCTGATTTGTCTAGACTGGAAGGAGCTCCTCAAGGCTCCATCTAGGTTTGATAGATATTTCATAATTCTCGTTAGACTGTCCAGCAAGCAGTCGGTAATGCCCAGCAAGTGCAATCATAGCTCCATTATCTGTGCAGAAATTCAGTGCTGGATAGAATACACTTACATCATTTTCAGTTCCCATCTGATTTAATGATTGACGAAGAGAAAGGTTTGCGCTCACTCCTCCAGAGACTACTAAAGTTTTATAGCCAGTATGTTTGATTGCTCGATTACATTTGATTGTCAAAGTTTCAGTAGCAGCAACTTCAAATGCTTTAGCAATATTAGCTTTTTCATCAGGAAAATCAAAATAGGTATTTCTTGCAAACGTCTTTAAGCCACTGAAGCTAAAATCAAGACCTGGCCTATCTGTCATTGGCCTAGGAAAAGTAAACCTATTCTTATCTCCTTTTTTTGCAAGATTTGCTAATGCAGGTCCTCCAGGATACCCCAACCCAAGAATCTTAGCAGTCTTATCAAATCCCTCGCCAACCGCATCATCAAGTGACTCTCCAAGAATTTTATACTCACCTATCCTGGGAACATCAACAAGCAGCGTATGACCTCCTGAGACTAGGAGTGCAACAAATGGAAACTTAGGCTTTTTTGATTCAAGTAATGGAGCCAAAAGATGCCCCTCCATATGGTGAACACCAAGAGCTGGAATACCTAAACCCCAAGCTAAGCTCTGAGCTATAGAGCTTCCGACCAAGAGCGCGCCTGACAAGCCAGGCCCAGCAGTATATGCAATTCCGGTGAGTTGATTTAATTTGACATTACTCTCTTTGAGTGCATCTTTAATAAGAGGTATAGCCTTTTGAATATGATCTCTTGACGCCAGTTCAGGGACTACCCCACCATACTCTGCATGCAATTTGACTTGAGAAAATAGCTTATGAGATATCAGACCATCATCGCTACTATAAATTCCAATTCCAGTTTCATCACAAGAAGATTCAATACCTAATGTGATCAGATTTTTATTAACCACCTACCGTCTCACCTAAGTAAACTTTCTTCACTTCTTCATTAGCTAAAATTTCATCCTTGCCACCTTGAGCAATAATTTTTCCAGCACTTAATACATAAGAATGGTTGCAGGTATCTAACATTTCCCTGTAGTTATGATCTGTAATTAGAATGCCAATTCCTTTGTCTCTTAATTGATAAATAATTTCTTGAATATCGCCAACTGAAATTGGATCTATTCCTGCAAACGGCTCATCGAGCAATATGAATTTTGGATCCATTGCCAAGGCACGAGCAATTTCTACCCTTCTTCGCTCTCCTCCAGAGAGAGTAATTCCCTTAATATGGCGGACATGCTCAACTTTGAATTCAGATAACAGCTCTTCTAATCGACCAGGCCTATCTTTTGCAGAAACTGATTTGTTCATTTCTAGAACAGCCAAAATGTTGTCTTCAACACTTAATTTACGAAAAATTGAGGGTTCCTGAGGAAGGTAGCCAAGACCAAGATTAGCGCGTTTATGCATCGGCATGTTGCCTATACTTTTGTTATCTAGATTGACCTCACCTTTGCTAGATCTGACCAGCCCACAGGTAATATAGAAGCAGGTTGTCTTTCCTGCACCATTTGGACCAAGTAATCCCACAATTTCACCGCCTTTAACTGAAAACGAAACATCGTTTACAACCTCACGTCTTGCATACTTTTTATATAGATTTTTTACTTCTAGCTGATGTCCCATCATTCAATTTAAATGGCTTTGTATTGGAAAACTATCTTACCCTAAATGTACTCAATATGCATAGAGCTATAGAGCTCTTTGACGCCTTCTTCTGTTAAAACTTTGAGCGCACCTTGATTGGTTATTCCATCAATTTTGCCTTGAAACTCTTGACCAGACTCTTTTGATTTAATCAAAACCCCTTTAAGCATATCGTAGTCTTCCCAGTGAGATAATAAGCTTGAAAGACCATTCGACTGAAAGTCGTCTGAAAAGTCTATGATATTGTTAATTATTGAGGCAGTTAAATGCTGAAAATTAGGAAGTCTATTAGCAATTCTAGATAGATCAACCCAAGGCGCATCAATTACAATTTTATTCGATAGTTTAAAGTTAACTCCAACTCCAATTAAGACATATTGCTTCCCATTGTGTAAGTTATTTTCCATCAGAATTCCAGCTAACTTTTTATCTTCATAATAAATATCATTAGGCCATTTAATTTTAAGACCAAAAAACTGGCATTGATACTCTATAGATTTTATTATTGCCAACCCAACAACTAAACTAAGTCCATTTATATTTGTATGCTCATGAAAACTTTTTCGAATCGAAAAAATGATACTTCCATCTTTTTGTGAGGCCCATTTTCTACCATGCTGTCCATACCCTTTGGTTTGTTCCCTAGTGACACATAACTGTGTCTTGGTTTCGTATGGAGAATTTGCAAGAAAGGCGTTGGTGCTGTCGATTGAGTCAAAAAAGTGACAATCTAAATCAAAATCTAAACGCTTCTTTAAAGAAGAATAATGATCCACGTGACTAAGAAAATGATTAAGGAAATTAGAACAGCCGCTGAGGCTGTATCTTTTGCGAAGCCTGATAGTTCATGATGCTCCATCCCAACACGATCAACTACAGCCTCGATTGCAGAATTAACCAGCTCTACAATCAAAACCAAAAAAATTGGAGTGATTAAAAGCACTTGTTCAATAGAGTTTTCCCCTAGCCAGTAGCCAAGAGGTATCAAAACGACTGCCAACCAAACTTCAAGACGAAATGCGTACTCTGATTGATAGCAAGCCTTGAGTCCTTTCGCAGAGTAAACAGAGGCAGACCAAAGTTTTTTTATACCAGTCGGTTTTTGGTTTTCATTCATATGAATAGCTTCCAAGAGACTCGTCAAGTGAGTCGAAATAGTTTGTTAAAATGTAAACCTTAATTTTACAACAAATAAAATCAATGGTTGATTATGAAAATTGCGCTTGGCGTTGAGTACTTTGGAAAAAATTATCATGGCTGGCAAATACAAAAATCTGGCCTTCGAACAGTACAAAGCGTTGTTGAAACGGCGCTATCTAAAGTAGCCAATCATCCAGTTCGTGTATTTTGTAGTGGCAGGACTGATTCTGGAGTGCATGCAGTTGAACAAGTTATTCATTTTGAGACTGAAACAAAGAGAACAGACAGAGCTTGGCTTTTTGGTGGCAATGTAAACCTTCCTAGTGATGTCAACTTTAAATGGGCTAAGGTTGTCACTGAAGACTTTCATGCCAGGTTTGGTGCCTTTGCTAGATTATATGAATATAAAATTCATCACCACCCTGTAAGGTCCTCACTCAAAGCAGATTACTTTCTCTGGGAACCTAGACCTCTTAATGTTGAAGACATGAGAGAGGCAGCAGCTTTGCTTTTAGGTGAACATGATTTTTCTTGCTTTAGGGGAAGCCTGTGTCAAGCAAAGTCTCCCATTAAAACGGTTGAGCATATTCAGATTGAGACATTTGAAGATGAGTTGATTTTTAGCATCAAAGCTAATGCATTCCTTCATCATATGGTTCGAAACATTGTTGGAACCCTTTTAAAAATAGGTAGGGGTGAAAAGAGTGTCGAATGGATGTCGTCGGTCTTAGCTAGCAAGGATCGAAAAAAAGCTGGTCCAACTGCAGAGCCTCAAGGACTTTATTTCATAAAAGCATTTTATAAGGAGATCTAGCTTGGCTCTAGTTCAGGATTTTGTATGTCAAAATCTTGCTCAGCGTCCGTATGATTATCATCCTCGATATCGTTTTCGAGGTTTTCCATCTCCTGCCAAACATACTTTAAGGCGTCAGCTCTAAGATCAAAGAATCGATTATCCCCATAGCGCTTCTTAAATCCTGATCTAAATAACTCTGCCTCCAGCCTCTCTGTTCTGGCAAAAAGAATCTCCACACCAGAGTTTGAGCATGTCTCAACTAAGCTCGATAATACCTGCTCGCCGCTGGCATCAACTTGAACTATAGAGGCAACATCAACTATTATGTACTTCAAGTCATCATTATGCCTTGCTATTAAATCCAGCAACTTTGTCTCAAAATATGCAGCATTAGCAAAATAAAGAGAGCCGCTCCATTTTGCAACTTTAACTGAGGGACTTACCTCAACTGACTCATCAGCAAACCTTGAGGCAATGATCGAACCATGCTCAACAGATAATTCTGAAAAGTTAGGCTCCATAGTTCTATAGAGGAATAGCCCAAGAGACATGATCACCCCAAAAGCAATGCCATTTTCTAGATGCGGTGCAAAAATGAGTGTCATTATAAAAGTCAGGAGGCCAACAAGACCATCATGCTTTTCAACCTTCCAGGCATGCCTCAAGGGTGAGAAATGAATCAGATTAACAACAGCCATAAGAATAATTGCAGCTAGCGTTGCTTGCGGGAGGTGATAGAGTAAAGGCGTTAACCAGATAATTGTCAAACCTACAATAATCGCTGTAACGACAGATGAGAACCCAGTAACCGCGCCAGCAGTCAGATTCACTGCGGACCTTGAAAAAGAACCCGAGACAGCATAACCCTGAAAGAAGCTTGAGGTTACATTTGATAACCCCTGACCAATGAGCTCCTGATTCACATCTAAACGCTGCTTCGTTGTTGCAGCCATTGACTTGGCAACAGAGATAGCCTCCATAAAACCAATTAATGATATTGTAATTGCATATATAAATAGTGTTCCAACAGCATTAAAATCAAAGCTTGGTAATTTAAAACTTACCAATCCCTCGATGTTAATTGAACTAACTATAGCGCCCCCCATGCCTTGATAGTCAATCAAGAAGGATGCGGCAGTAGAAATCACTGCAACCGATAAGATTGCTGGCAATCTAGGGAAATAACGCTGAAAAATAATAATACCTAGTACCCCTGCAATAGCCATGGCGAGTGTTGGAAGATGAGTATGGTAGATTGCTGCCTCAAGCAGCCTTGCAATCGTCTGGTAACTTTGATCAGCATTACAAATTGTATGAAGTCCATTGATGTCGACTTTCTCAATCCTTTCAATAATAGTTAAAGGCTGGCACGCGCTCTCCCAATCAGTGTCGTTCGAATTAATCACTCTGATTCCAAAAACTTTAGGGAGCTGAGATGTTCCAATAATGATTGCTGCTGCGTTTGTAAAACCAGTGACTACTGGGAGAGAAAGGAAGTTAATTACAAAACCTAACCTCAGGATGCCTAGTGAAAATTGAAACACCCCAACGATTAAAGCCAACAGAGCAGCGTAGACAGCATAGCTTGCAGGATCGGTTACAATTTCACCAAGAGCCGCCGCTGTCAGCAAAGAAACTACAGCAACTGGGCCTGTTGAAAGCTGTCTTGATGAGCCCATCATAGCGCCAATCAGTACTGGCAAAAAAGAGGCATATAGTCCATACTCAGGACCAAGTCCGGCAAGCTGTGCATAAGCCATTGATTGAGGAATTAAAACGAAAGCAACAGTTGCACCTGCAACCACATCAGCTTTGAGAGTTTTTGGGTTACTAAGGTCTTTAATCCATAACAAAAATGGAAATAATCTTGTTATCCAAATCATGAAATATGTTTCTGAAGTTAAGTTTTAATCCACTAATAAGTGTACCTAACTAGAACAGATAAACGCAGATTTTTTTTAACTCTAACTAAAAATCTTTGTCCCAATCAACTAGTATTTTATTATTTTTAGAGTCAATAGAAACTAAAAAGGGTTCAATATATGGAATCCAATATTCCTTTTTCCCTTTAACCACCAGAACATCATTAGCTCCTGTTTCTACAAAATAATCAACAGTTCCAAGCTGTTCTTCATCCTTATTGATCACATCAAATCCAATGAGCTCATGCCAATAGTATTCGCCCTGCGTGAGTTCAGGTAGCTGCTCTTTATTTATATAAATATCTTGTCCAATAAATTTTTGAGAGTCCTCTCGATTATCTATCCCTTTGATATGGGCGACAATTGTTTTTGACTGTTCACGTCCATTAGTAATGTCAATGGAATGGAAATTTCCATCGACTTTAATAGACCAGGGTGAATAATTAAGGATGTTTGTCCTGGGATTGGTGTATGAAAATACTTTTACCCAGCCCTGTAAACCAAAAAAGCCATTAATCTTTCCGACTAATAGCTTTTTATTGTTTTCTTGAGGCGTCAATGACACCAAATTATTTTTCTTCAGGCTCTTCAGCTGGCTTTTCTGCGGCTTCTTCTGCTGGAGCTTCTTCTGCTGGAGCTTCCGCTGCTGTAGCTTCTTCTGCTGCGGCCTCTTCTGCTGGAGCTTCCGCTGCTGCGGCCTCTTCTGCTGCGGCTTCTTCTGCTGGAGCTTCCGCTGCTGCGGCTTCTTCTGCTGGAGCTTCCGCTGCTGCGGCCTCTGCTGCTGCCTCTTCTGCTGCTGCCGCTTCTTGGGCTGCGGCCTCAGCAGCCTCTTTAGCCTCTAAGTCTGCCTTTGCTTTTTCTTCTGCAGCAATCTTTTTAGCCTTTTCATCAGCTTTAGCTGCCTGCATTGCTAACTGCTTTTCACGAATAGATGGGTCTTTATATTCCTTAACAAGCTGTTTGACGCGATCTGAAATCTGTGCTCCCTGAGAAATCCAGTATGACAGTCTGTCTTCTTCGAGTTGAAGCCTGACCTCTTGTCCGCGAGCAACAGGATTAAAGTATCCAATACGCTCAATGTAACCACTGTCTCTTCTCTTTCTAGAGTCTGTTGCTACAATCGAATAAAAAGGGTTTTTCTTGGCTCCACCTCGGGCTAGTCTAATCTTAACCATGGGTTTTTTGCTCCTTTTTGATTGTTAAATTATTAAGGCGGGAAATTATATCAGTTTTAAATGTCGCGTGCTAATTTAATCGCATCTCCGATATAGTTTGCTGGTGTCAGTTTATAGAGCTCATCTTTAGCTTCAGAAGGAATCTCTAACGAGGAAATAAAGTCTTTTATGATTTCAGCATCAATTGTCTTTCCTCTTGTTAGCTCTTTCAGCTTTTCATAAGGATTTTCTATGCCATATCGACGCATCACAGTCTGAATAGGCTCTGCTAAAACCTCCCAAGAGTTGTCTAGGTCCTCAAGTAGCTTTGTTTCATTTACCTCAAGTTTGTTGATTCCCTTACAAATGGAAGAGTATGAAATCAGTGAGTGCGCACAGCCCACTCCTAAATTTCTCAATACTGTGGAATCACTTAAATCCCTCTGCCATCTAGATATTGGAAGTTTAGCTGCAAAATGATCTCCAATTGCAATTGCCAATCCCAAGTTGCCCTCGGCATTCTCAAAATCAATAGGATTCACCTTATGAGGCATTGTTGAGGAGCCAATCTCGCCCTTAATTGTTTTTTGCGTGAAATAGCCCAATGAAATGTAACCCCAAACATCTCTACAAAAATCAATCAGTATGGTGTTGAACCTGTTTAGCGCATGAAAGTACTCTGCAATGTAGTCATGCGTCTCTATCTGTGAACTATATGCAGCATAATTGATACCGAGACCTTCGATAAACTCCTTAGAAACCTTTGGCCAATCAATATTGGGATAAGCACTCAAATGCGCATTGAAGTTTCCAACTGCGCCATTAAACTTACCCATAATATGGACATCTTTCAGTTGATTGATTTGCCTATTAAGTCGATAAGAGAAGTTAGCCATCTCCTTACCAAGTGTCGTTGGCGATGCTGTTTGGCCATGAGTTCTGGAGAGCATCGGAATCTTCGCATTGTTTTTTGCTAATTCATTAATGAGATCGAGTGTGTCCGACATTTCGCTCAACAAGATAGCTCTTCCATCGTTAAGCATAAGTGCGTGAGATAAATTATTGATGTCTTCAGAGGTACAAGCAAAATGAATAAACTCGCTAACCTTTTGAAGTTCAGGCGTCGAAGAAATTTGCTCTTTTAAAAAATACTCAACTGCTTTGACATCGTGATTTGTTGTTTTTTCGATTTCCTTGATTGCTTTTGCGTCCTCGATACTGAAGTCATTGGCAATAGCTAATAATTTTTTATTTGATTCGGGGCTGAATGATGGAACCTCAGGAATATTTGAATTTTTTGATAATACTTCCAACCAGCGAACCTCAACAAGAAGCCTATACTTCATTAATCCAAATTCACTAAAAATAGGCTTGAGTGGACTTGTCTTGTCGCTGTAGCGTCCATCAATGGGTGAAATAGAGGTCAGGTTTTCAAATGTCATAATACGAACAATTGCTTTAAAAAATTCAAGCCTTCATATCAAAAAGGATAAAATTATACTCTATTTATTTAATCACCTTATATTCAGTAAAGTTATGAAAGAAGCTTATCTAAAGCATTGCAATGAAAGAGAGTCAGAAAACCTTCCCCCTTTGGCTCTCAACGCCAAACAAACAAAATCAGTAGTTGAATGCCTTTTAGAGGGCAATGGTGATGATTTTTATTTGAATCTTCTAACGCATAGAGTGCCCCCAGGGGTTGATGAGGCAGCATACGTCAAAGCAGGCTTTCTCACTAGTGTCGCTAAGGGTGAAGAAATATGCAACGCCATTTCAAAAAAACATGCTACCTTCCTATTAGGAACGATGCTTGGTGGCTATAGTATTGCATCGTTAATCGACCTTCTTGATGAAGAGGAAACTGCTGAGGCAGCCTGTGAGGCCCTTTCGCACACCATTCTAATTTACGAAGCGCATCAACAAATCCTAGAAAAGTCCTCAAGCAACTCGTATGCCAAAAAAATTGTTGATTCATGGGCATCGGCAGATTGGTTCACATCGAAAGAGCCACTTCCTGAAAGCATCAAAGTGACTGTTTTTCGCGTAGATGGTGAAACCAATACAGATGACCTGTCTCCAGCAACTGAGGCCTGGTCACGACCTGATATTCCGCTTCATGCGAAAGCGATGCTCATTAAGAAAATGGATAGGCCTCTTGAAAAAATTGAAGAACTTAAGCAAAAAGGTCTTCCTTTAGCCTATGTAGGCGATGTAGTTGGTACTGGCTCTTCAAGAAAATCAGCCATTAACTCAGTATTATGGCATATGGGAGAACCAATAGACTATATCCCAAACAAAAATAGTGGTGGAATAGTGCTTGGTGGAAAGATTGCTCCAATCTTTTTTAACACTGCAGAAGATTCTGGTGCGCTTCCAATACAGTGCGATGTTTCTGAACTGAATATGGGAGATGAAATTACAATATTTCCATATGAGGGCGTTATTAAAGATGCGTCTGGAAAAGTTGTCTCAAAGTTTGATCTTGCTCCTAGCACGATGCCAGATGAAGTCAGGGCAGGCGGCAGGATTCCTCTTATTATTGGTAGAGGTCTGACCGATAAAACAAGATCTGAACTAGGGCTTGATGTCAGTGATGTCTTTCTTCGTCCGGTTGATCCAAAGAACAGCGAATTAGGATTTACCTTGGCTCAAAAAATTGTGGGTAAAGCTTGTGGCGTAAAGGGCATTCGACCTGGAACGTATTGTGAACCCCGAATGAGCACCGTTGGATCCCAAGACACAACAGGTGCAATGACTCGTGACGAACTAAAGGAGTTAGCCTGTTTAGGGTTTTCAGCAGACCTTGTGATGCAGAGTTTTTGTCATACAGCTGCTTATCCAAAACCGATTGACCTTGAACTTCAACATACACTGCCAGATTTTATGCATTCTCGGGGTGGTGTCTCTCTAAAACCTGGAGACGGTATTATTCACTCGTGGCTGAATCGTATGCTTCTTCCTGACTCAGTTGGAACTGGAGGAGATTCACACACACGCTTCCCAATAGGAATTAGCTTTCCAGCAGGCTCTGGACTCGTCGCATTTGGAGCATCCATTGGCGTACTGCCTCTTGACATGCCTGAGTCTGTGTTGGTCAGATTTAAAGGTGATATGCAGCCAGGAATAACTCTAAGAGATTTAGTCAATGCAATCCCTTATGTTGCTATCCAAAAAGGACTACTAACTGTTGATAAATCTAACAAAAAGAATATTTTCTCTGGTCGCGTTCTCGAAATTGAAGGGCTTGGTGACCTTAAAGTTGAACAAGCATTTGAACTTGCAGATGCTACTGCTGAGCGTTCAGCAAATGGCTGCACTGTCAAACTAAATAAAGAACCTATTCAGGAATATCTTAACTCTAATATTACACTTCTTGGCTCTATGATTGACTCCGGATATGACGATAAAAAAACAATAGCAAAGAGGATCCAGGACATGAAAAAATGGCTTGATAATCCTGAGCTTCTTGAAGCTGATGAAGACTGCGAGTATGCAGAAGTAATCGAGATAGATCTTGCAGAAATTAAAGAACCTATATTGGCATGTCCTAATGATCCAGATGATGTCAGACTTCTCTCATCAGTAGCCAAAACCTCTATCGATGAAGTCTTTATAGGGTCTTGCATGACTAACATTGGGCACTTTAGAGCAGCAGCTCAGCTTCTCAAAGATAAATCTGAGCTGAATACTGTTTTGTGGGTAGTGCCGCCAACAAGGATGGATGAAAAACAGTTAAGGGCAGAAGGAATTTATGAGACATTTGAGCGCCTGACAGACAGAACTGAGGTCCCTGGTTGCTCCCTCTGTATGGGAAATCAAGCCAGGGTAGAAGAAGGTGCGTCAGTTGTATCTACGTCCACAAGGAACTTCCCTAACAGACTCGGCGACAACAGTGACGTTTTCTTGGCCTCTGCAGAAGTTGCTGCTATCTCAGCAAAATTAGGCTACATTCCTACACCTGAGGAGTACCTATCTTTAATGAAAGATATTGAACCTTTGTCTGGTGAAATTTATCAATACCTAAACTTTGATCAGATTGCAGATTACCAAGAGTCTTCATCTAATGTTCCTCTCGAAGTAATTCTCCAAAGCTAAATAATAGGCAATAAAAAAGCCGCATAATGCGGCTTTTTTTAAATCCTATCTTAAATTACTTGATTTTGGCTTCCTTATACATCACGTGCTTTCTAACGACTGGATCGAATTTTTTGACTTCAACCTTCTCTGGATGAATTCTTTTATTTTTTGTTGTAGTGTAGTAGTGACCAGTGTCAGCTGAAGAAACTAGTTTAATTTTCTCTCTCATAAATTACTCCTTATACCTTTTCGCCGCGACCACGGATCTCTTCTAAAACGGCATCGATACCCTTCTTGTCAATGACACGAAGGCCGCGTGCTGATAATTTAAGCTTAACAAAGCGGTTTTCAGCTTCAACCCAAAAACGGTGCGTGTGAAGGTTTGGATAAAAACGGCGACGCGTTTTATTGTTAGCATGCGAAACGTTATTTCCGCTTATTGGTCTCTTACCAGTTACTTGACATACTTTAGACATTACGACTACCTAATGAATTTCTAAAAAGTGAGAATTATACGCAAAAAATTGTAGTTTTTTTAAATAAATTTTATATACTTTATGCATAAAAACGGTATCATACCAATCTTTTGGAGGGATGGCAGAGCGGTTGAATGCACTGGTCTTGAAAACCAGCAAGGGCTAATACCCTTCCAGGGTTCGAATCCCTGTCCCTCCACCATTAAATGTCTTTTTTTAATCCGTCCTCATTTTAACAATTACAAACTACCTCATCCCTTGAGAGGTTTGTGAAAAATAAGAAAAATTAATAGATATGGCAATAAATTACAAAGCAATACTCTTTGGATCTATAGGAACAATAGTTGAAACTTCTGAGCTTCAGCTCAGATCCTTTAATCAAGCTTTTTCTGAAGCAGGCCTTGACTGGAATTGGTCAATTGAAGAATATCAAACAATGCTCAAAAAGTCTGGTGGACGAAATCGTATCAATGATTTTGCAAATCAACGTGGAATCAAGGTCAATGCTAGTGAACTTCATCTAAGAAAAACTGAGATCTTTGACAGCATGATGAGTGATGAAAAAATCTCACTTCGTCCTGGAGTAGCTAACTTGATTAATTATGCTCATGAAAATAGTATTTATTTAGCATTCGTGACTAGCACTTCTGAAGCCAACATTGATGCTATGTTCTTTGCGCTTGATAATCAAATTAAAAAAAGTGACTTTAGCTTCATAGGAAATGACAAGATTGTTTCTCAGCCTAAGCCTAACTCTGAAATTTACCTTAAAGCGCTCTCTGAACTTAACTTAAGTGCAGATGAATGTATTGCAATAGAGGACACCGAAGTCAGCATGAGCTCGGCAATTGACGCAAACTTGAAATGTATTGCATTTCCTGGAGCACTTGCTCATGACAACAACTTTAGTAATGCTCACCTTGTTACTGAAGATCTTTCACCAAATCTTTTATTTGAAAATCAGATTTAGCATCAAAAAAAAATCTAATAATCTATAATAGACTTGCAGCTGCAATGAAGTGGCTGTTTTTTAGCAATGCAGCTTCCAAGGAGCCAATGTCGGATATTATTCCAAGATGTCTACGGAAGATATTAATAGTTCAAGGAAGATAAAAGTGAAATTAGTTACAGCAATTTTAAGGCCCGAAAACCTAGATAAAGTTAGAGAGGCTCTTTGTGATGTCGATATTCCAGGCATGACAGTAACTGAAGTTAAAGGCTTTGGAAAACAAAAAGGTCACACGGAGTTATATCGTGGTACTGAGTTTACCGTTGAATTTGTTCACAAAGTAAAACTTGAAATTGCAATCTCAAATAAAAATTTGGATCTGCTAATTAATACAATTAGCGATATCGCTCGCTCCGGAAAAAAAGGTGATGGCAAAATCTTTGTCACTGACATCGAAAAAGTAGTTCGTATTCGCACAGGCGAAACGGACCACGACGCACTTTAGGAGAGCTCAATGAAAAAATTTATACTATTGGCTTTATTGCCAATGACTGCCTTTGCGGACGTCATAAATGGCGCCGATACTGCCTGGATCATGACATCTACTGCCCTAGTCTTGTTTATGACGCTTCCAGGATTGGCACTTTTTTATGGCGGACTTGTCCGCTCAAACAATATTCTATCCGTCCTGATGCAATGTTTTGCCATTGCTGGAATTGTTAGCATGTTATGGTTTATTGCTGGATACAGCATTGCATTCTCGGGTGATAACCCATTTATAGGAAACTTATCTAACTTTATGTTAGCCCAAGTCACTATAGACAGTGTCAGTGGCTCAATTCCAGAGTCCCTCTTTGCAATGTTTCAGATGACATTTGCCATTATAACGCCTGCCCTTATCGTGGGTGGCTTTGCAGAGAGAATGAAGTTCTCTGCTGTACTGTTATTTAGTAGCATTTGGTTATTTGTCGTTTATGCTCCAATTACTCACTGGGTATGGGGCGGCGGATGGCTTGGCGATACCCTGGATTATGCTGGCGGAACAGTCGTTCACATAACAGCAGGTGTTGCTGCTTTGGTCGCAGCTATTGTACTTGGTCCAAGACAGGAATTTCTTAAAAAGCCAATTCCACCTCACAATATGACTATGACTTTTATAGGCGCTGCAATGCTTTGGGTAGGATGGTTCGGCTTCAATGGTGGCTCTGCACTCTCTGCTGGTGGAGATGCTGCAATGGCAATCCTTGCTACTCATATCTCTGCAGCAGCAGGTGCTATGACCTGGATGTTCTATGAATGGATTAAATTTGGAAAACCAACCGCACTCGGTTCAGTAACAGGTATGGTTGCAGGACTTGGAACCATTACTCCTGCCTCTGGCTTTGTGGGACCTGCTGGAGCCTTAGTGATTGGAATTATTGCTGGTGCTGTATGTTTCAATGCTGTCATCATGATCAAACAAAAATTCAAGATTGATGACTCTCTTGACGTGTTTCCAGTTCATGGCGTTGGAGGTATATGTGGAACAATTTTGGTTGGATTTTTTGCATCGAAAGAG
This sequence comes from uncultured Gammaproteobacteria bacterium, assembly GCA_902509905.1. Taxonomy (GTDB): domain Bacteria; phylum Pseudomonadota; class Gammaproteobacteria; order PS1; family Pseudothioglobaceae; genus Pseudothioglobus. The sequence continues at coordinate 29,169 of CABWZI010000013.1, forward strand.
CTTGGAATTTTTTCAGGCCAAGGTGGCTGGAGTCATGAAGCGATTGTGATTAGTGATCAACTACAGATTCAATTAACAGCTGTTGTGGCTACTGCAGTCTATACAGCTCTCGCAACATTCGTGATTCTTAAAATTGTTGATGTAGTGACTGGATTGAGAGTGGATTCACAGACTGAAACTCAAGGTCTTGACCTTGATAGCCACGGAGAGACGGGATACAACCTTTAATCCTAGCCTCTTAAGTAAAGAAACTAAAAGCCGGCATTTGCCGGCTTTTTTACTATGAAAAAAATTTAATAGAATGATAAAAAAACCTATAATAAAATTTCCTTGAAAAATTCATTACTTATTTATGCGCTTTAAATCCATTTATAAAAATAAATTAAATCATTTTTTAACTCTAGTTCTCATGTCTTTATCAATGCTCGCATTCAACACTCAGACTTTTGCAGATGAGGAGACTCTCTCTTATCCATTTAATGCTGACAGTGGTAGGTACTGGCAATATGTCAGCGATCGCGTAATGGGTGGAGTCTCAGATGGTCAAGTCTCACTTGAGCAAGACGGAGAAATGTATTATGCGAGACTTACAGGGAACGTTAGCACCGCAAATAATGGTGGCTTCATACAGTTGCGGGCCAGTGTCTCATTCGCAAACTCAGAAAAAGAGGGAAAAAACCTTCAAGGTGTTCGTCTTAACGTAAGAGGCAATGGAGAAACCTACTACATACATATCAGAACCAATGAGAGCTGGTCTCCATCTGATTACTATGCCACAACTTTTAAAGCTGATGCGGATTGGAAAATGATTGATCTACCTTTTAGTTCATTTAAAAGAAGATGGTCAAAAGACTCGGTTTTAGATCCAAAAAAAATTAGAAGCTTTGGAATTGTTGCTTATGGCAGAGACCATGTGTCTGACATTTCAGTATCAACCTTAGAGTTTTACTATTAGGAATTTAAGTAGCTATTTTTCTAATCTAGTTTACCTTGATTGGTAACTCTGATAACAAGTCGATTACATGACTATAGCCATCCGCACCAAGGCCAGCAACAACAGAATCAACTGCCGAAGAAATAAAAGAAACGTGGCGAAATGATTCACGCAGATGTGGATTGGAAATGTGTAACTCAACCTTGTAACCTGAATATGACTTTAATGCATCATGAATCGCAATTGATGTATGAGTATATGCAGCAGCATTGATTACAATCGCATCTACTTTCTGCATAATTGCATCTTGGATCCATTCTACAATCTCGCCCTCATAGTTAGACTGCATAAATTTAACAATATGGCCATCTTTTGATGCTTTTTCTTGGCAATCTATAGCAATACCTTCTAGAGTATCTCTGCCATAAATTTCAGGCTCACGCGTACCTAAAAGATTTATGTTTGGACCATTTATGACGTATATATTCATTTATTGATTGCTTAGTTTTTTGTTAATTGACCGAATAGCCAGCACGTAACCATGCTTACCAAGTCCGCCAATAAAGCCTAACCCACTCTCAGGGACTTGCAAAGGCTTACTGACATTCCGCTTGAAGATATTTTCTATACGGACTTCAATAACTGGCTTACTTTGATTGCTAATTTCACTAATTGCTGAACTAAAAGCATCGTAATTTATCACTGATGATTTTGAGAGTGCAGCTGGATTAATTATGAAAGCATCAAAATTATTAATATCATTAATCAAGCCACTCAAAAGCTCAGATTCATCATCATTTTGACGAAAATCCACTTCGAGACCAAATTTACCTGAAGTCTCAATGCATTTTTGCTCTATAACAGACAAAGATAAGTCATAATTAGCTACCTCATTATGATCACTTAAATCTGATAATCCAGGTCCATTTATTATTAATAATTTACCGTTACTCATTTATTGATTTAGTCCATCATTTTATAAAATTAACAAATATTCCGTGCAATAACGCCTATCTAACACTCTGGGATATTATATATACCTCAAGGTTTAATGTATATGGGCTTAATCTTACTCTTTTGAAAGAGTCTAGTTAAGAACTAAATTTATATAGTTAATTTTTGACTAAAGAGTCAATTAATGGGCGGTAGTATGAAAATGGAGGATGTTCTCTATCTGGATCTTTCCCCTCTTCATCCCAATATCTTAAATTTATGCAGTGATCTAAATAATCATTATTTTCAAATTCTTCTATTTCTTTCTCATTCATTGGGCCGCCCTGAAGATTAAGAGTATGAACTGAGGCTGCAGATAGGCGCTCAAAATAATCTGCTTTAACTGCACACAAATAACGTTTTGCTGCAACATGCTGACGAATCGGTTCGACAACGGAAGCCGGGAAATATTCTTCCAGAAAATTAGCGCCTGCCTCCTCATGAAAGTTATTCACTCCCTTTGCCAAAGATGAGTCAGGAATTTCGTTTTTGTAATGACCTATATCATGAAGAAGAGCTGCCACTATTTGAGCACTATCAGCGCCAGCCTTTTCAGCGCATTGAGCTGTTTGAAGCATATGCTGTGCCATCGTGACCTTTTCACCAAGGTATGATTCAGCGCCTCGCCTTAGAAAAATATCTTCAATAAGGTCTACAACATTTTTCGAAGTAATCTGACTCATTTATTTTTTCCTTCTAATGTATTTAGGAGACTATAAAGTCCATCTAAATCACTGTAGGCTCCTTGAAGGTGACGCTTGCCAGTTTTTGAAAACTTAGTTCTGGCATGCATAACTCGAGTGTTATCAAACAGCATTAAGTCGCCCTCAGAGAGCCTAAACTGAATCTTCAACTCGTCTCTCTCAATGACCTCACTCCAGTGACGATACGCCTTATAAAAAGATCTCATTTTATCTTTTGGCACTTTAATTGTATCAATAGAACGGTTGTTGTATCTGACCTTAATGATTTCATTGTTGTCGTTTAGCTCTATCATTGGCACCCTTGAGCGAAGATCAGTTTTAGAATCAGTAAACCGATAATTAATCCAACTACTTGTCAAAGTCAGAAAGTTCTCTTTACTTTCATCACGAAGAATTGAGGCTGCCTTGAATCCATCAACCAAGATCGAATCACCGCCCTCGGTAGAGCTCTCGAGACAATGCAGCAGCTGCACCGTTGGGACAGGGTCTCGGTATGGATTATCAGTGTGGGAGCCAAGCCCTAGATTGGTATAAGCAAGATTGTTTGGATTAACTTCAGTTCTCACCTCAAAAAGAGCTCCATAGTTGGTCTCACGTGTGTATCCGATTTTACTTATGACTTTTAGTACTTGACCTTCAACACTAGGAACACCTTTGATAACAAAGAATCCTATCTCTCTTAATGATCGAAGCGCAGATAACTGCGTATCACTCTTATCTATAGAGTCATAGTTAATGAAAGGAAGTCCAGCCTCAAAACTATTTTTTTGCCAGAGCTTTTTTTGTTTCTCGCTCCTGTCTTCAAAGTGATCATTGAGGTCATAGCAATTGGAGAGCAGCCAATCTTGCGTAAAGACTGATAAATGATTTTCAGGCTGAAATAGGATACAAACATCTCCGTTTTCATCCATATAAGCCTCCTCTATGGATACATCTACAGGTAAGTCTTTCACACTAAAGAGTCTTTGGCCATTATTTTCGTTTCTTGATTCAGGCATCTGGCAGTGATCCCTGAGCCAGTAGCTAAAGAGTGAGCTTTTATTCCCATCATTCCAGTCAATCACTAACTCGTCGCTGACTATAGAAATTTTTTTGATTAAGTCGATTCTATCCCCTTCATGTATAAAGCATTAACACTTCAGATTGGCTCTACATTGCCATGTTTTTACTTTTGGATTGTTGGCCAAAGAATGAGACCTCTTTAGGATACTCTGGCAACTCAACACTATAACTAGTGCACCTGACAGTTCCAGTTTCTTTTCCTCTAACAACCATTCCAACGAGCTCACTAGGCAGGTGATTTGGCGACAGAGCCACTGCATCCTCAGCCTTATAAGTTACTATAAACAGGGATCTTGAATGGGCTGATAAATTAGGCGCTGAACCATGCAGTAACTTTGAATGCATGAGGCAAGCAGAGCCCGCCTTTCCAGTACACTTTATAGCCTTGTTCTTGTTCGACTCCATAACTTTGTCATCAACTGCACCTGTAAAAATACCATTCTGCCAATGAGAGTGGAGTGGTCCATTATGTGTCCCTGGGACGACCTCTAATGGCCCATTATCCAGAGTTACATCATCCAAAAAATACAGGACAGTCATGATATCTTCATTTGAATGCGGCTCAAAAGGAAAGTCCTGATGAAACTTTACTTCGGTACCAGCACCAGGCAACTTAAGATTTATTTTGTTTCCCAAATGAGTGATATTTGGACCAAAGATTTCAGAAACTAAATCCAGTGCACTATTGTCTTTGACAACATCCAGACAAATATCAGAAATCTCTGCTGGGGAAGTTATTCTTCTAACCGCAGGTGCTTCAGGCGAGTGTGTTATTGGCTCAAGATCAAATCGAGGTCTGCCGTCCATGATTCTGCCGAAAGGCTCTTTATATTTTTTGCTCTCCTCAACCCACTTGGCTAGCTCAGAATTTAGTGATGCGAGTTGTTCACTGGTAATGGCGTTGTCAAAGAAGAGGTAACCATCCCTATGAAACTGGTCAATTAAGTCTTTATTTTCATGCATATCAAGTCTCCAAAACGCATTATGTACCAAACTCAAGAAAAAATAAAGAAAAATTTAATGGTTGATTAGAAAGAATATAAAATTATCATCATGGAAATGCTATTTGAAAATTTAAACTTTATGCACTGGCTCGTTCTTGGGCTTTCGCTTATCATCCTTGAGCTTTTTTTGTGGACAGTCTTTATGCTCTGGATCGGAGCCTCTGCAATTACAGTTAGTATCTTTTTCTACCTTATGCCAGATACTTCATGGCCAATACAGCTTCTCATTTTCGTTATACTCTCTTTAACTACAACCAGCCTTGCAAAACGTTACTACCCCGTGAAAACTGTTGATGATGAGTTGCACGAAAAAGCTAAAACCTACATCGGAAAAGAGTGCAAGGTCAGCTCCATTGAGAATGGTAGTACCAAGGTTCAGATAGGAAAGTCACTTTGGTTTGCTAAGGGACAAAATCTAAGCATCGGGCAGACAGTTAAAATAATTAATGTCGAATCTTCGACCTTCATTGTTGAACCAGTCGACTCTTAATTAGGTTAGCTGATTCCGTACTGAGACCTGTAGCTCTCTATATCACTTAGGACCTTTGAGTCATTGCTTGATCTAAGATAATCTATGATTTGTGACAGATTAATGATGCTCAAAACTGTCATTCCAAAAATCTGTTCAACCTCTTGTATAGCAGAGAGCTCTCCCTTACCTTTTTCTTGACGGTCAAGCGCCACAATAACTCCTTTGGCTTTAGCACCGCAATTGTTAATGATATCTTGGGCCTCTCGAATCGCAGTACCGGCTGTAATGACATCATCAATGATGAGGATGTCTCCCTCTAAAGGATGCCCAACGATACTTCCGCCCTCCCCATGATCTTTCACCTCTTTTCGGTTAAAGCTGTAAGGTACGCTTTGATTAAATTGATCATTCAGCGCGATAGAGGCTGCCGATGCTAATGGTATACCCTTGTAGGCAGGGCCAAACAAGACATCAAACTTGAGACTACTTGCCACAATCGCATGGGCATAGAATTTTCCAAGTTCGGATAGATGACTCCCAGTATTGAAGAGACCTGCGTTGAAAAAATACGGACTCACCCTTCCAGACTTTAAAGTAAACTCACCAAACTTTAATACACCTGTTTCCAGTGTGAAGTCCACAAAATCCTTCTGATACTGTTCCATCAAATATTCCTAAACAATTAAAATGAATGCAATGAGAATTATAACAATTAATGTCAATGGAATTCGTGCGGCTGAAAGAAAAGGCTTCTTCGATTGGCTAAAAAAACAAAACGCTGACGTTGTCTGCCTCCAAGAGATTAAGGCGCAAGAGGACCAGCTTGATGAGCGCTTTTATCCCGATGATATGCATACCTTTTATCACAGCGCTGAGCGAAAAGGTTATAGCGGGACAGGCCTCTACTGTAAATCTAAGCCTGATAAGATTTCTTTCAGTCCTTGGGATGATATGAATTCGGAGGGTAGAATTATTCAGGCCGACTTTGGAAATCTCAGCGTGCTCTCAATCTATCTGCCTTCTGGTTCATCAAAAGAGGAGAGGCAAGCCCTAAAAATGGAGTTTATCTATGAACGTTTTCTACCTCACTTAAAAGACCTGCAGAAAGATGGAAGGAAATATATCATTTGTGGAGACTGGAACATCGCCCACAAAAAAATTGATTTAAAAAATTGGCGTTCTAACCAGAAGAACTCAGGCTTTCTTCCAGAGGAGCGGGCATGGCTGGATATACTTTATGACGAGGTTGGGTATATCGATTCGTTCAGAGAAATTAATAATAAAGAGTTTCAGTACACCTGGTGGTCAAATAGAGGCCAGGCTTGGTTAAATAATACGGGTTGGAGACTGGATTATCAGGTGGTCAGTTCAAACCTTGTTGGAGCTGCGCACTCCTGCGAGATTTATAAGGATGAGCGCTTCTCAGATCACTCCCCTTTGACTATTGATTACCAAATATGACAGAGACAAAACATCATCGAAAAATTCAAAGCTTTGTAAAGCGCTCTGGAAGACTTTCGAAAGGGCAATCACTAGGACTCAATGAGCTATGGAGTGATTACGGGATTAACATAGCTAGTTCAACGCTGGACTTTGAAGAAATCTTTTCGAATCATAATGATGTTACCCTTGAGGTGGGTTTTGGGAATGGTGACAGCCTTCTTGAGATGGCCATAGAACAGCCTTACCAAAACTTTTTAGGTATTGAGGTTTATGAGGCTGGCGTTGGGAGACTGGTCAACGAGGCGAGCAAGAAGAGTATCAGTAACCTCAGGGTTATCAAGGAGGATGCGGTAGAAGTCCTTGAAAATAATATACCTAACAAAAGCATTTCCAATTTCCAACTATTTTTTCCTGATCCTTGGCACAAAAAGAGGCACCATAAGCGTAGAATTGTTCAAAAGAGTTTTTTTAGATCTGCTATCCAGAAAACTAAAAGATAGCGGAATGGTTCACATCGCTACCGACTGGGAGGACTATGCGGAGCACATAATGGATACACTTGAATCTCACCCGCACTTTAAAAATCGCTCTGGAGACCATATGTACTCTGAAAGGCCTGAATATAGGCCGCTTACAAAATTTGAAAATAGAGGTCAAAAATTGGGTCACGGAGTTTGGGATATTATCTTTACAAAAACAAAGGGAGGTTAAATGTTATTTCCTATATTTGTAGTAATCACTCTTGCTGAAATCTACGTACTGGTCAGTGTCGGTCAAGCGATTGGCGGACTATCGACAGTACTCCTCGTCATTATTACTGCATTTATTGGATCAAGCCTTCTGAGGCAGCAGGGCTGGTCTACTATGGCAAAAGCGCAACAAAGCATGGCAGAGGGAAGAACCCCAGCGATGGAAATGCTAGAGGGGGTTGTAATTCTGGTTTCTGGAATCCTGTTGCTCACGCCTGGCTTTTTGACAGACGGTCTCGGACTTCTTGGACTGATGCCATGGAGCAGGCATTACTTTATCAATCACTTCCTCGAAAAGAATGCAGAGAGAGTCTTTAGGTCAAGAAATTCAGTATTTATTCATCGCTCAGATTCAACTGAAACAAAAAACAAAAAAGATGAAACTATTGAAGGTGAGTTTTGGGAAGACAAATAAGCTTAATACCTTCAATAGAATCTAGTTCCTAGCATGCAAGATAAAAACACTCTCAACGATTGGCTCAATTGGCAAGAAGCCCTAATGGAAGAAACAATCGTTCTTGGCCTTGACCGTGTCCAAATCGTCTATGACAGACTATTTCCAAATGGAGCCCCTTACAGCGTAATTACGGTTGCTGGAACCAATGGCAAAGGCTCTACTGTCTCCTTTATTGATAGCATCTATCACCAATCTGAATTTAAGGTGGGTCGCTCTACCTCTCCTCACCTATTGAAATACAATGAGCGCTTCGCAATAGATGGGGTTGATGTTTCAGACGAAGTCATCATCAACGCGTTCGAACTCATTGAAACAGAACGAAACGACGTTACCCTCACCTACTTTGAATTTTCAACGCTAGCAGCATTAATCATCTTTGCAGAGGCCAAGGTCGACCTTGCAATACTTGAGGTTGGCCTAGGAGGAAGACTCGACTCTGTCAACGTTGTCGATAGTGACGTCAGCGTAATCACTAATATTGCGATCGACCATACTGATTATCTTGGTGACACGCGTGAGGCCATTGGCAGGGAAAAGGCGGGCATTATGAGAACGTCTAGACCTTGCATTTGCGGGGACCAGAATCCACCAAAAAGCCTGCTGTCGTATGCCAAAGAAATCAAGACTCCAGTTACTTTCATTTCCGAAGGCTACCCGGGTGATATAGGGCTTGAAGGTGCTCATCAAAGACTCAATGCAGCAGTTGCAATCAAGGCCATTGAAAGCCTCATTGACAAGTTTCCAGTCTCAGACCAAATGATTACTGATGGCGTCAAGACAGCAACTATAAAAGCGCGCTTTGAAAGAAAAATGATAGGGGATAAGCTCATTATTCTTGATGTAGCTCACAACCCAGCTGCGGTAAAAACACTAGTTGATACATTAGCAGAGTCCCAAATGAAAACAGTCGCTATTTTTTCTGCACTAATCGATAAGGATATTATTGATATGGTCAACCTGGCCTCAGAGTCAATCCAGCACTGGTATCTGGTTCCCTTGTCGTCAGAGAGAGCGATTGAATCAAGAGAGCTTAAAAATAAATTTTCCAACCCAAACTTAACATCAATTTGCGATGATATGAACAACGCTATAAAGCAGTCATTAGCACTTAAAGACATCGAGAGAGTAGTGATTTTTGGCTCTTTTTATACGATTGCTGATGCAACCCTTATTATTGATCAAATCTAATTTCTATAAGAGTGGGTAGATAACTACAAAGCCCTTGAAACTATTGTAAAATTGAATCTATCTATCAGGGAGCTCATGAGCAATTTTTTTAACAACGTTTGGAGTGCTATCAGTTTACTGGCTTGGTCAGATTGGGTTACCCTTATAATTCTCATCGTATTTGTTGTTAGGGGCTTTGTTCAGGGCCTTGCGAAAGAGGTCATCAGCTTTATTTTTGTTATTTTTGCAATAGTCATAGCCTGGCTGTATTACGAAACCTTCGCGAAAACTTTTTTAAACTCATGGATTAGCTCAGACAATCAGTCGATTTATGCTCTATCATTTGGTGGAATATTTCTGAGTATTTGGTTGGTTAAAAAAGGCTTGTATAGAATCGCGAGTGCCTCATCAAGCAATCAAAACCCAAATGAACTCAACCGCCCATTTGCAAATATTGTTATCAGCCTCTTAATAGCTACCATCAGCTTTAACTATTTAGGCATGATTTCAGATCTCAATACATTTGATTCATTAATAGCAAATGAATCGCTTAGAAATTTTGTCTCATTTATAGTGCTCTTTGCAATAATGACGCTTGCTCTTCTAGCGCTATCAAAGATTCTTAATATTAAGATTGATACAGAAAATCCTTCATTAATGGCGCCTGCTTATGAGGGTATATTAAGAGCTCTGAGTACTTTAGATGTTCTCATCAATGCAAGAAATATTGTTGGACTTAAGAATAAATTTTTTGGCGCAATATTAGGTCTATTCAAAGGAGGTACGTTCGTCTTAATTGCCGTTCTTATTCTTCAAAGCATGTCTTGGGTTACTCAAAATCATGCCTGGGTAGAAACTACTGGCGCACTAAGAACATTTCAGGACTGGTCTGTTGACATCAAGCCAGTCTTGTCAAAACACCTGCTATTTGTCGAATTGGAGCCAGGTGATGTTGTTGTAGAGTTTATAGAAAGCGAAATTTTAAAGGAATAAAATATGTGCGGAATTATTGGAATCCTCTCAACAACTAAAAAAGATGTAGGTCTATACATTTATGATGCACTTACAATTATTCAGCATCGTGGACAAGATGCCGCAGGTATTACAACTGCTAGCAAAGGTCGATTCTACATGCGAAAGGGCAATGGCCTAGTACGAAACGTATTTAGAACCAAGCATATGGAAAAACTCATAGGTGATATGGGTATCGGCCACATTCGCTATCCGACTGCAGGAAGCTCTTCTGAAGCTGAAGCTCAGCCCTTTTACGTTAACTCGCCATACGGTATTGCGTTTGCGCATAACGGAAACCTGACCAATGCGAGCGCTTTGGCTCAAGAAATCTTTGAGCAGGACCTGAGGCATATCAATACTAACTCAGATTCTGAAATACTGCTTAATATTTTGGCTAGTGAGATTGCTGAAGAGCAGAAGCATAGAATTAATGAGAATGATATTTTTAAAGCTGTAACAAAACTTCATCTAAGGGTCAAAGGGGCTTATGCCGCCATTGGAATGATTCCAGGTTTTGGAGTATTTGGCTTTAGAGATCCTAACGGCATACGCCCACTGATACTTGGAGAAAGGACAACCAGTGAGGGAACTAAATATATGCTGACCTCAGAAAGCGTTGCTTTGACAGCTCTCGGATATAAAATTACACGGGATATAGCCCCTGGTGAAGCGGTTGTCATAGACCGCAATGGTCAGGTACACTCTCAACAGTGCTCCGAAAACTCGAGGCTTTCTCCTTGCATTTTTGAGTTTGTTTATTTTGCCAGGCCTGACTCAATTATCGATAACATCTCGGTCTATAAGTCCCGCCTTAGGATGGGTGAGAAGCTTGCAGAAAAAATAAAGTCGGAGTGGTCTGACGAAAAGATAGATGTGGTGATACCCATCCCAGACACTTCAAGAACTGCAGCGCTTCAACTGGCCAATGAATTGGACGTAAAGTATAGAGAAGGGTTCATTAAGAATCGTTACATAGCCAGAACGTTCATCATGCCAGGGCAAAAAACAAAGAAAGAAATCGGTACGTCAAAAATTAAGTGCTATCGATCTTGAATTTAAAGACAAGAATGTGCTTCTTGTCGATGACTCTATAGTAAGAGGCACAACCAGCAAAGAAATTGTCCAGATGGCAAGGTCAGCGGGTGCAAAAAAAGTTTATTTCGCATCTGCAGCTCCTCCAGTTCGGTACCCTAACGTGTACGGCATTGATATGGCAAGCAAAAACGAGTTCATTGCTCATGATAAATCAACAGATGAAGTTTGTCAGGCAATTGGGTCTGATAAGCTCATTTACCAAAACCTTGATGACTTAATTTGGTCAGTCAAGCAAGGCAATCCGAGAATTACTGCTTTTGATTGCTCATGCTTCGATGGAAATTATCTCACTAATGACATTGATAAACCATACCTTGATAATCTTGCTGCAAACAGATCGGACAAAGCAAAAGAGAGTGATATTACTAACGAAAGCTCCGAATTAATCTACAATGATGCGGACTAACAATCAAAATCATGAAAGATAACGGTTTCAAAACAAAGTCAGTGCGCGAAGGACAAAAGCCCTCAAACGAGCAAGAGCACTCGGCTGCGATTTTTTTGACGTCGAGCTTCCGTTTTGATAGTGCTGAGCAGGCTGCTGAGCGCTTTGATAGCAACCAAGGCAATGTCTACTCTAGGTTTACCAACCCAACCGTTGAATCATTTCAGAACAAACTGGCAGCACTTGAGGGTGCTGAAAAATGTCAGGCGACAGCCAGCGGCATGTCGGCCATCTTTGCAACCATTATGACCATACTTAAGCCGGGCGAGCACATGGTTGCCTCTCGATGTATGTTCGGAACAACCATTGTTCTTTTACATAGTATTATTGAAAAATTTGGCATTCAAGTTACCTTTGTCGATTTGCCAGATCTTGATGGATGGCAGAAAAGTATTCAAAAGAATACAAAATTATTTCTTTTAGAGACTCCCTCCAATCCTTTGGGTGAAGTTGTAGATATAGAAAAACTATCTGCAATTTCAAAGAAAAATGAAATTGTTCTTGCGGTAGATAACTGCGTAATGTCTCCTGCACTTCAAAGGCCATTATCACTTGGCGCTGATCTTGTGATTCACTCAGCTACAAAATACATTGATGGTCAAGGGAGATGCCTTGCTGGAGCGGTTGCTGGTAAAGCGTCAATTGTTGATGCAATTAGTTCGTTTACACGAAGCACTGGGCCCACACTCAGCGCTTTCAATGCCTGGGTTGTCCTCAAGGGTCTTGAAACTCTGAGCCTCAGAATGAAGGCACATAGCGAGAGCGCTCTTAAACTCGCAATTTGGCTTGAAACTCAAGCATTTGTTGATCAGGTTTACTATCTAGGGCTTGAAAATCACCCACATCATGAAATTGCTAAAAAGCAACAAGCTGGCTTTGGAGGTATAGTTTCGTTCAAAGTAAAAGGTGGAAGAAAAGAGGCATTCAAACTCATCAATAATACGAGAATGATTTCAATTACTGCGAACTTGGGTGACGCTAAAACAACGATTACTCACCCATCAACTACAACGCATGTAAGGCTGACAAATGAAGAAAAAGAGCAAACACATATTTCAGAAAGCTTGATTCGCATCTCTGTCGGACTTGAAAATATTGAAGATATCATTGATGACATTAGGCCTTAAGTTGAATTACTCCTCAATTCAACTATGTTAAAATTTATCCATCAAAAGATTTGACAGGACTTATGAAGCAAAACAGCTACTCTTATGAAGATTTAATCCAATGTGGAAAGGGTGAACTGTTTGGTCCTGGTAATGCTCAACTGCCTCAGCCACCGATGCTGATGTTTGATCGTATAACAAATATCAGTGAGAATGGTGGTGACTATGGCAAAGGTGGGATGACTGCTGAGCTCGATATAAATAAAGATTTATGGTTTTTTGATTGCCACTTTAATGAGGACCCGGTTATGCCTGGATGCTTAGGTGTGGATGCTATGTGGCAGTTAGTCGGTTTTTATCTTGGCTGGCTAGGTGGCCCTGGAAGGGGTCGTGCGCTTGGTTCAGGCCAAGTCAAGTTCACAGGACAAGTTCTCCCAACAAGCAAAAAAGTTACATACAACGTAAGCCTTTCGAGAGTTATTGCGCGAAAACTTTATATGGGAATTGCCGATGCTACTATGGAGGTTGATGGCAAAACTATCTATGAGGCAACAAACCTTAAGGTTGGATTGTTTACTGATACCTCAGCATTCCGGTGGCTTCAATGTCAAGGTTTTCAATATTAACAGATTCAGCAACAAAGTCATTTTGAAGCATTAAGAGTGAGTAGATTGACTCATTAACCCCTGCCGCTCCAAGAGCATGCCCAGACAAAGACTTAGTAGAACCTATGAGAGGTATATTA
>CABWZI010000014.1 GCA_902509905.1 uncultured Gammaproteobacteria bacterium
AAGCTGCTGCTGCCGCATCAACTGCTGCTTATCAAGCAAAAGTAGCCTATGAAAAAAGAGTTACAAAGATCAAGGATGACTTGCTTGCAGAGTTAGAAGAGTTCAATTTATCTGGAGAGTATAAGTCAACTATTTCAGAGGAGCTCATTAAAGAGGCGACAGATAAGTTGGCAGAAGAAGAGTTTGTTGGAGCGATTTCTGGAGAAATTGTTACAGAGGCAATTCACGATTACTGCAAAGTTAATCTAGGTTTATCTGAGAGCAATATTGAACTATTCAAAAAAGCATTGGCTGGTGGTTACCTTGGAAATGTAGGGCCACAAGTGACCAATGGAACTGAATTCACAGCGAATAGGTGGCAAAAGTATATCGATTGTGTTGGATCAAAAAGATAGATCAGCTTTTCTAAATCTCAAGTAGAGAGTTCTCTTTGTCGCTTAAGGAGCCGTCAATTGATGCTATGTGCTGGTCAGTAATTTTTTGAATATTGTCTTCAGCCTTTCTAGCCTCATCCTCAGAAATTTCCTTTTCTTTGAGAAGCTCTCTAAAGTCAGATATTGCATCTCTACGAATATTTCTAACTGCGACTCTAGCATTTTCTGCTTCATCTCTAACAACCCTTACGAGTTCTCTTCTTCGATCTTCTGTGAGAGGTGGAAGTGGTATACGCATTACCTGCCCCTGAGTATTTGGATTAAGGCCTAAATCAGAAGTCAAAATTGCTTTTTCAATCGGACCAACCATATCCTTTTCCCAAGGCGAAACCTTCAACGTCCTTGCATCCTCTGCAGTAATGTTTGAGACCTGTGATAAAGGCACCATTGCGCCATAGTACTCTACAGTAACCTGTTCAAGAAGAGATGGATGCGCTCTTCCAGCTCGAATTTTGCTGAAATCATTTTCGAGAGAGGCAAGTGATTTATCCATTCGACTATTTGCATCACTATGAATTTCATTTATCATCTCTACTCTCCAGTTTGACTAACAGTTGTTCCAATTGCATGACCTTTAATTATATTTGCAAGGGAGTAATTATCCTCCAACATGCTAAAAACACAAATCTTTATGTTATTTTCTCTGCAAAGGGCAAAAGCGGCTGTATCCATGACCTTAATATTTTGTTCGATTGCCGAGTCAAAGGTGAGCGAGTCATATTTGATGGCTGATGGATCTTGCATAGGGTCACTAGAATATATGCCATCAACTTTTGTTGCCTTAAAGACAATATCCGCACCTATCTCAATCGCTCTGAGTGCTGCTGCTGTATCGGTAGTAAAGCATGGACTTCCAGTCCCAGCAGAGAAAATGACAACCTTGCCATTTGCTAGTTCGTTTTTTGCTTTGGAATGATTGAATGGTTCACAAACGCCGCCTCCGATTGGAAACCCAGACATGACCATTGAGGGTATTTTGTTTCTTTCAAATGCGTCAGATAGAGCTAACGCATTCATCACAGTTGCTAGCATTCCGATGTGATCACCAGTAATCTTGTCCATCCCTTCTGCAGACAAACTGGCCCCTCTATACAAATTACCTCCACCCACAACGATAGCAATTTCAACACCCAAATCAAGTGCTGATTGAACAATGCTTACAACCTTCTTCAGCATTTCAGAGTCTATGTTTTGATTGCTACTTGAGAGCGCTTCACCACTCAATTTAAGTAAGATTCGTCGATAGGAAACCATGTCTTAAGAATTCAATACAAAATTGTGATTTTACACAAGGGATGAGTATAATGAACCCTTTGTCCGTCATAAAAATCAAGAGTTTATGGATTCAATAAGTATTCGTGGAGCAAAAGTCCATAATTTAAAAAATATAGATGTAAGTGTTCCTAGAAATAAACTCGTTGTGTTAACTGGACTATCTGGTTCAGGTAAATCTTCATTGGCATTTGACACTATTTATGCTGAAGGTCAAAGAAGATATGTTGAATCTCTCTCAGCCTACGCGAGGCAGTTTTTGTCTTTAATGGAGAAGCCTGACGTAGACCATATAGAAGGCCTTTCTCCCGCAATCTCAATTGAACAAAAGGCAACCTCGCATAATCCAAGATCAACCGTTGGAACCATTACGGAGATTTATGATTACTTAAGACTTCTTTTTGCAAGAGTTGGCTCACCAAGATGTCCAGATCATGGAGTTAAACTCCAAGCCCAAACGATCTCTCAAATGGTAGACTCAATTCTGGGGCTGCCAGAAGATTCTAAAATTATGATTTTGGCTCCAATCGTCAGAAATAGAAAGGGGAGTCATCAAAAGCTCCTTCTTGAACTTTCTCATGAGGGATTTTTGCGAGCTCGTATTGATGGAGAGGTTCAATTCCTTGAAGAAGTTGAAGAGCTAGATGGTAATAAAAATCACACCATTGAAATAGTGGTTGACCGACTTAAGGTGAGGCAAGATATATCTTCAAGGTTGTCAGAGTCCCTCGAAACGGCGCTAAATATGAGCTCTGGTATTGCCATTGCAAGTCCAATGGATTCGAATACTGATTGGAAGGAGTTGACTTTTTCAGCCAAGTTCTCCTGTGTCCAATGCGGGTATTCATTAAATGAATTAGAGCCTCGCCTTTTTTCATTCAATAATCCTGTCGGCGCATGCGAAGCGTGTGATGGTCTGGGCGTTAAAGATGTTTTTGATGAGGAAAGAGTTGTAGCCAATCCAGAGCTAAGTCTTGAGGATGGAGCGGTTTACGGCTGGAGCAAAAATAATGCCTACTTCTATCAAATGCTAACTCTTGTTGGTAATTTTTATAACTTTAGTGTATCAACACCATTCAATGAGCTTTCAGATGAGCACAAAAAAATTGTGCTCTATGGAAGCGGAAATCAATCTATTGATTTTTCTAAAATTAAAGGTAGAAGAGGTTGGTCTAGTCGTAAAAAACCTTTCGAGGGGATCATTCCCAGAATGATGCGGAGGTACGCTGATAGCGATATTCGCTCGGTTAGAGAAGATCTATCTCGCTATGTAATAAGCAAGCCATGTGCCAGCTGTCATGGAGATCGACTAAATGCAGCGGCCAGAAATGTTTTTATCAACGACAACAATATATCAGATTTAACAAAATTAACTATTGATCAGGTCTATGAGTTTTTTGAAAAACTTGAGCTCGATGGTCAGCGAGGAGAGATCGCCAGCAAAATCCTGAATGAAATTTCGCAAAGACTCCATTTCTTAATTAATGTTGGCTTGGACTATTTAAATTTAGAAAGAAAAGCAAATTCTTTATCAGGCGGAGAAGCACAAAGAATTAGATTGGCATCACAGATTGGAGCAGGACTAATTGGAGTTCTTTATGTACTTGATGAGCCCTCTATTGGTCTTCATCAAAGAGACAATCAAAAACTATTGGACACTTTAACTTACCTCAGAGACTTAGGAAACACAGTCATTGTAGTCGAGCACGACGAGGATGCAATCAGGCAGGCAGATCATGTGATTGACATTGGCCCAGGAGCGGGCATTCATGGTGGACAAATTGTTGCCAGTGGAACGCCAGATGAAGTCATTGCGAATACTAAGTCACTGACTGGTGACTATCTCAGTGGTCGTCAAGAGATTAGCATCCCCAAGAAAAGAAAAAGCTCAGATGGATGGCTCGAGATTACAGGCGCTAGTGGAAATAATTTAAAGAATGTCGATTTAAAAATCCCTGTAGGAGTTTTGACTTGCATTACTGGAGTTTCTGGATCTGGGAAATCTACCTTGATAAATAATACGTTGTATGAGCTAGCAGCACAAACATTAAATGGCGCTCAAACAGATATTGCCCCTTTCAAAGAAGCAAAAGGAATGAATTTATTTGACAAGGTTGTGAATATAAATCAAAGCCCTATAGGCAGAACACCAAGATCTAATCCGGCAACTTATACCGGGGTATTTACTTTAATTCGAGACCTATTTGCACTCACACTAGAGTCTAGATCGAGAGGATACAAATCTGGACGATTTAGTTTCAATGTTAAAGGCGGAAGATGTGAGGCATGTAAAGGGGACGGCTTAATTAAAGTTGAGATGCATTTTCTTCCAGATGTATATGTTTCATGCGATGTCTGCAGTGGACATCGATACAACAGAGAAACTCTAGAGATAAAATACAAAGGAAAATCTATAGCTGAAGTCTTAGAAATGACTGTTGAGGATGCGCTGGAATTCTTTAAGCCAATACCAAAGATTAATCAAAAAATACAAACCCTCATGGATGTTGGCCTTTCCTACATTACCTTGGGTCAAAATGCTACAACTCTCTCGGGCGGTGAAGCGCAGCGTATCAAGCTGGCTAAAGAATTATCAAAGTCTGATACGGGTCAAACCTTATACATATTGGATGAGCCAACGAGCGGACTTCATTTTCATGATATAAAACAGCTACTCTCAGTCATTTTTAGACTCAGAGATCGAGACAATACTATTGTCATTATCGAGCACAACCTAGATGTAATTAAAACTGCTGATTGGATAGTTGACTTGGGTCCAGAAGGTGGCAACAAGGGCGGCGAAATAATTGCTTATGGCACGCCAGAGGAAGTGGTTATGAATAAAAAGTCTTTTACTGGCCAGTTCCTTAAGCAGCACCTTTAGAGCTTACAAAGCTATCCTTGAAACTCTATAAGAATCATTGTAAATTCAGTTTTGCCATTAACCTTGTGAATCTTAACCGGCTGAAAATTATCTTTGGCAGATAAATTAAGAGTGAGTTCAAGCTCATTGCATGCCACCCTTAAAGTTTCAATTTCGCTTCCATTGATCTCAATCATTTCATTGCCATCAACCCTAAACTCAAGATATTTCACTCCATCCTGATCGACGACCTGATAGGTAAATTCATTTTGATCTGGGTTGTTGAGCATGTCATTTGAAAGCGCAAGGTAAACGCTAAGCGGATCGACTAGGAGGCCTGGTTTTATTTCCCACTCCTCGCCGGTACTTGAAATCGCATAATTTTTATCCGTGGCAATATTTATTTCATAATTCTTTTTGACTTCATCTTTGATTTTTTCGATGACACTAAAATATTTATTTATGACTTGTCCATCCACCTCATTGCCAGTGCTTTTTTCAGATCTGGAGTAGTCGTATAAAGCCTTCCATAAAGACTCAGTTTTGGCTTCAGTGGTGAACGTAAATTGGTCCTCGATGACATCGAGATTGAGAGTGGCCGTTCCAATTTTTAAGTTACCCATTTTTGTATCGGCATAGAGCTCATAAGTTCCAATATAGGGAGAGAGCGCAAGGGCATTAGAAAATATAAAGCTTAAGAATAAGAAAGAAATTTTCTTCATATAATTTTTCCATCAAGTGAAGCTGAAACTTCATTTTCTAGCTTTAGCCTTCTTTGAGTATACCAATGAATAACTTTGGGATAAAGAATGTGTTCTTTTTTTATAACCTTTTTTGAAAGAGAAGTCTCTGTGTCATGACTATCTACATTAACCACCACCTGACTAATGATTGGTCCTCCATCCAGTTCTCTAGTAACAAAATGAACAGTTGCACCGTGTTGCTTGTCTGAAGCATTGATTGCTCTTTGATGCGTATCAAGCCCTGGATATTTGGGAAGTAGTGAAGGATGAATATTAAGCACTTTACCATAAAAATGATCAATAAATAAAGTCGATAGTATCCTCATGAAGCCTGCGAGAACAATTAGTTCAACATTCAGACTATCGATTATTTTTACTAGTTTTTGATCAAAGTCGACTCTTTCAGAAAAATTTTTTGGATCTACAAAGTAAGTTTTAATGCCAGCAGCTTTTGCTCGTTCAAGGCCATAAGCATTCTTTTCATTACTTATTACTGCTGAAATTTGAAGGTCTATACTTTCAGCACGATCAATGATAGATTGTAAATTAGAGCCATTTCCTGAAATTAAAATAACGCCCTTCATTATTACTTGATAATGACCTGCTCACCCTTTGAATGAACAACTTCACCTATAAGCCAAGCATTCTCACCACATGCACTTAAGTGTTCTATCGCTTGACTTGATGACTCCTTCGATATGATGACAACCATTCCAACACCGCAGTTAAGAACTCTATACATTTCATGAGAATCGATATTGCCCTCTTTCTGAAGCCATTTAAAAATTTCAGGCTGACTCCATGAGTTTGAATTGAGCTTTGCTGAAAGATGATCAGGCAAAACTCGGGGTATATTTTCGAGTAAACCTCCTCCCGTAATGTGAGATATCGCATGAACTGGCAGGGTATTCGCTAGGGATAATACCGATTTAACATAAATTCTAGTAGGCTCAATCAGTGAATTAAGCTGCTCAGCTGATGGCGTGGATTTTTCTAGAACTTTTCGAATTAATGAGTATCCGTTAGAATGGGGCCCAGATGAGCCTAGAGCTACAATATGATCACCCTCATTCACTTTAGAGCCATCAATTACTTGATTTTTGTCAACAATGCCTACACAAAAACCTGCCAAATCATATTCTTCACCATTATACATACCAGGCATTTCAGCTGTTTCACCACCAATTAATGAGCAGCCTGATTGCCGACAACCTTCACCAATTCCTTCAATGACAGAAGTTGCAATCTCAGGGTTTAATGACCCAGTAGCGTAGTAATCAAGAAAGAATAATGGCTCTGCACCTTGAACTATTAAATCATTCACGCACATTGCAACTAAATCTATTCCGATAGTGTCATGCTTATTTAGCATCTCTGCTACCTTTAGCTTCGTGCCAACACCATCTGTCCCAGAAATGAGTACTGGATTTTTGTATTTTTCTAAAGGGATTTCAAACATAGCGCCAAAACCGCCTAGACCTCCTAATACGCCAGGTCTTAGTGTTGATTTTGCAATAGGCTTAATTTTCTCAATTAGTTGATTTCCTTTGGTGATATCAACTCCTGAGTCCTTATAAGTCAATGATGACATGATGTTTTCCGTATAATTAAGGTCTTAAAAAATGGATTAAATAAAGCAAAACAATGAGCTTTTCAATGCTTCCTAATGCGCTTTCAATAATACGCATTATTTTAACAGTTCCAATAGTTATAGCACTACTAAAAGAGCAGTATCTTCTTACATTGCTATTATTTTTAGTTGCTGGGGTCTCTGACGCTTTAGATGGGTGGATTGCCAAACAGTTTTCTTTGCAGTCTCGACTTGGATCGATTTTAGATCCTGTTGCGGACAAAGTCTTGTTAACATGTTCCTTTGTCGCACTCTATTGGATTGAGGTATTACCGTTGTGGCTCCTTATGATTATTTTTGTTCGCGATGTGATAATCATTGCTGGTGCTCTGGGTTACTTCCTTGGAGATGAGAACTCTGAAAGCGACTTACTAGAACCAAGTCTGATTAGTAAAGTGAACACAGTATTGCAGATTGCTTTGGTTTTATATCTACTCATAATTCAGATTTATGTTGGAATAGATGGATTTCAGGATATGGTCTTTATTATCGTTGCGACCTCAACTGCTCTGAGCGGCGCAGATTATGGGCTACTTTGGGTCAAGAAATTTATTTTACAAGAGTCAAAAAAATGAACCAGCTTGGCCTACCAATTTCTCTCAACTCTTCAATGCTCCTGGAAAATTTTGTTGCTAATGAGGAGCTTTTAAGGTTAATCAATCAGCTCTTTTTGAATCAAAAATCATCTGAGTTATATATCTATGGCGCATCGGGTAGTGGAAAGACGCACGTTCTACAAGGAGCTGTATTAAAGTCTTTGGCAGATGATAAAAATGCATTGTATATAGATTGCTCAGATTCTTTGCCTGAACATTTGGTAGATTTTATTGATCAAATTAGCTTAATTAGCTTTGACAACGTTCATCTCATTGCAAAGGAAAACGAAGAAATATTTTTTGATTTATTCAATCGAGCTAGGCAATCCGAAGTAAACATTTTTGTGAGTGGAGATTCTTTACCAGTAGAACTCAGGGTAATGAAAGACATCAAAACACGACTCAGTTTAACAGCTGTTTTTAAGCTCGAAGAGCTGAACGATGACTTGACTGTGATGGTAATTGATAGTCAAATGATTCAGAGAAATCTTAAGATTGACTCTAAAGTCTACAAATATTTATTCAAAAACGTCTCTCGAGATTTAAAGAAATTATTATCTACTCTAGATGACTTAGATAAGGCCTCTCTTCAATCAAAAAAACCTATTTCAATTCCATTTGTTAGAGAATTCTTAAACTTGAATAACCAATGAAATTAAAATATTTTTCTATTATTATTTAAATTAAAGAAAATTTTATATCTTTTGATATATAAATTTTTTATTAATAGAATTATTTACTATACTCCACGCAATGCTCAATAAAGGCAGAATATTTATATGGACCATCTTCCAATATTTATTAATGTAAGACAAAACCCTTGCCTAGTAATAGGGGGTGGCGATATTGCTTTAAGGAAAATTAATTTATTGATTAAAGCCCAAGCCAAGGTCGACTGCCTTTCTCCTTTATTCTGCGAAGGAATTACTAATCTGTCTCAAAATGGAGATGTCAATCTCATTCAAAAACGTTTTGAGTCAGATGACATCAAAGAGTATACAATCATTATTGCTTCAACAGATGACTCATCAGTTAACGCATTAATCTCCAAATCAGCAAAAAAAGCAAGAATCCCAGTAAATGTTGTCGATTCTCCAGAATTATCAAGCTTCATAATGCCATCAATAGTTGATCGGTCGCCAGTTATTATTGCCGTATCTTCCGCTGGGAGGGCGCCTGTTCTAGCAAGAATCATCAGGGCAAAATTAGAGACCGTCATTCCTAGTGCTTATGGAGTCTTGGCAGAAATTGCTGGTGAGTATAGACAAAAAGTGAAAGATCGCTTTTCTAAAATTAAGGATAGAAGAGCTTTTTGGGAGTCCATATTTTCCGGCGTGATTGCTGAAAAAGTTTTTTCAGGGAGAATCAATGAGGCAAAGGATGACATCGACAAGCAGCTTAAACGTGCCTCCGAAATTGAGCTAGGAGAAGTTTATCTAGTGGGTGCTGGCCCGGGTGATCCTGATCTATTAACCTTTAAGGCTTTGAGATTGATTCAGCAGGCTGATGTTGTTCTTTATGACCGGCTTGTTTCCAAAGGCGTGATGGAATTAGTTCGAAGAGACTCTGAGCTAATCTATGTTGGAAAGAAAGGTGGAAGTCAAGAATCTACTCGACAGATTGACATTAATGATCAATTAGTAGAGCTTGCAAAATCTGGGAAAAGAGTTTGCAGACTTAAGGGCGGCGACCCATTTATTTTTGGAAGAGGCGGCGAAGAAATTGAATCATTATCTGAGCACGGTATTCCATTTCAGGTTGTTCCCGGTATCACTGCTGCATCGGGATGCTCTTCATACGCTGGAATACCATTAACTCACAGGGACTATTCCCAGTCCTGCAGATTTGTAACTGCACATCTGAAGAATGGCACAACCAACCTTCCGTGGGATGAGTTCGTGATTGATCAGCAAACTATTGTTTTTTACATGGCTTTAAGTGGCGCTAATTACATATGCCAGAAACTCATGGAGTATGGGATGGATAAAGATATGCCTATTGCAATAATTGAAAAAGGCACAATGCCAGAGCAAAAGGTCTATATTTCATCATTAACTAAATTGCCAGATCTATTAGCAACAGAAGATATTCATGCACCAACCCTGATGATTGTGGGTGAGGTTGTTAGGCTCAATGAAAAGTTGAATTGGTACGGCACATAAATATTGAAATCTATTTTCTTAATTAAGAAATAGTTAATTTATTTGGGTATAATTCAGAATTCTTCGCGGGAGTGGTGGAATTGGTAGACACGCTGGATTTAGGTTCCAGTGTCGCAAGACGTGAGAGTTCGAGTCTCTCCTTCCGCACCATAAATTTGATTTCAAGAGCTCTCAGGAGCTCTTTTTCATAATATCCCAGATTACGTTAAGTTCACTCTCACTCGGCTTGGTGAGATTTCTTAACTTTAGATTCTTAATGATAGTCTCTGTGGTTGACCAGCTGATTTGCATTAGTAGATCAAAATCAATTTCTCTAAAATAACCTTCTTTAAATAATTGTTTCATGTTATTCATTGACTTTTCAAAATTTTTAAAGCCTATTGCCCTTGCCTCTTCAGAGACCATAGGGTCGATATCCACTAAACCTAAAAATATAAACTCATTGTAGTTTTTTAAAAAATACTTAATAATTTTTTGAGAAGCTTCTTTGAATTGAAGTTCTGCACTTGAATCATTGGGCGTATTTTCATCTAAGTCAGCAAAAGCATTCTTTTTGATGCTTATGTATATTGTGTCAATAAGCTCTTGCTTTGACTTGAAGTGAACAAAAAGCGTTCCAGAGGCAATTCCAGCTTTTTTACTGATTTGCGCAGTTGAAGTCGCTTGAATACCTTGACTAGCAAACAGATCTAAAGCGCTTTGAAAAATTTTATCTTTGGTCGATAGCATTATTATTAGTCATAGCTTACTCCAGTTAATTCTTCAGAGAGTTTCCAAAGTTTTTTTGCGTTATCTGTATTATACGATAGTTCATTCGACTTAACCAAGACTGGGTAACCTTTCATGCCCCCCATTGATGGAGAGCCAAAATAATCGTTTGACTTGGCAGTTGGATCTGTTGCAGCTCTGATACCTCCAAGAGCACCTACTTTGACTTTCTGACCAAGAAAAATATTCATAAAATTAGCGACGCCAGAGTATCTTTGAAGATCAGTTGCTGTCCAGCCAGGGTGTGAAGCTAAGATGATTGGATTCCCTTTATCTTCCCCAAGCTTACTTGAGAGTTGATATGTAAAATACAAATTTGCAAGCTTAGTGTCACTGTAGGCCCTCCAGGTTCTGTATTTTCTTTTTTCCCAATTAAGGTCGTCTAAATCAATATTTCCAGAAGTGTGGGCTATGCTAGAGACGTTCACCACTCTTGAGTTTGGAGTCTTTTTTAGAAGAGACATCAACTGACCTGTTAAAGCAAAGTGACCTAAATGATTCGTACCCATCTGGATCTCAAATCCATCTTTCGTTTTTGAATAAGGGCAGGCCATAATGCCAGCGTTATTGATTAGACAATCTAACGTTTTGTATTTCTTAACAATCGATTGAGAGAAGTTACTGATTGATTCAAGGCTTGATAAATCTAGTTCTTCAATATCTATCTTTGCATTTTTATTTTCAGCATGAATTTTATTTGCTACTGACTCAGCTTTTTTAATATTTCTAGCAGCCATAATAACGGTAGCATTTTTTCTAGAAAGAACTCTAGCTGTTTCCTCACCAAGGCCGCTCGTTGGCCCAGTCACTATAATAATTTTGCCTGATTGATCAGGGATATTTGATTCATTCCAATTTTCTTTTTTCATTTCTTCCTCATATAATATTGCATTAGTTTCTTAGTTTTTCCCACCATGATTTTTTTGGTATGTTGATAAGTTCAAATACCTCGCCAATCATTGGCGTTGCTATGTTGACGTTCTTTTTTGCTGCCTCTTTAGTGATTCGAATGATTGGCTCATCCCAAGGATGAATTGATAAATCAAATTTTGACCAATGGATTGGAAACAGGATTTCTGCTTTTAAATCGATACTGGCCTGAACTGCTTCATCCGGGTACATATGAACATTCGACCAGTCAACGTTATATGCCCCGTTCTCAATAAAGGCAATATCGAAAGGCCCATACTCCTCACCTAATTTTTTAAATGTTTCTGAGTACCCACCATCTCCACTGAAATAAGCACTTAAAGAATTGGACTTAACAATCCAAGAGCCCCATAACGTCGAGTTGCCATTAAAAACTCCTCGACCACTAAAGTGGAGTGCAGGAGCAAAGATAAACTCAATATCTTTATATTTATGGCTCTCATACCAGTCAAGCTCAGTAATTTTATTTTTAATTACTCCCCACCTTTCTAGATGAGCACCGACACCTAAGGGGACAATAAAGTGATCTACTAAGTCTGATAAATCTTTAATTGCTTTTGAATCAAGGTGATCATAGTGATCATGAGAAATGATGACAACATCAACCTTTGGAAGGTCGTCAATTAATATCGGATTTTCAAACTCAAAGGGCTTTCCATTGAAGAAGTTGCTTTTACTGTTAGAGTTAAATGATGGCAGAGGAGATGCTCTATTAAAGACAGGATCGGTCATCACAACCAATCCTTCAGTATTCATTAGAAGGGTAGAGTGGCCAAGCCAAACAAACTTTCCTTCAATTAAGTCTTTGCCTTTAAATTTTATTGTTGGAAGTGGCTTTAATGGATTTTTATCTTTAGGTGGTGAGAACCAATCCTTGAAAGTCGCTTTTTTTCTGAAGAACGAAAGTTAGTATAGTTTGTTTTTATGTTTTGAAACTTCCCTTCAATAAAATTTTGAGAGTTTTCAATAGTTTTTAGTGCATCTTTATCTGGCGTGCCTCCAAAAGCTGGAGATACTTTAAGAAAGATAAATATAACAATAGCAATTGCTATTAGAATATAAATCAGATATTTGATGATATTAAGTATTGTAAAAAAAATTTCCAAGTATGCCTCCGTGATCAGTTTTAAATGATTATATCTTATTATGAGTGAGTAGTCAGTCATTTTGATATTTTTTGGGATATTCCTTTTAAATTTAGCAACGTCTATTAGGATTAAACATAAGAAATCCTGTAAAATATTAGCTCTTAAAAACACAATAAAAGTATGGCTATATGTTGATTGAAGTTGGGCATTTTGCACTTGTTCTTGCTCTAGTTATGTCCCTATTTTTGATTGCAGTTCCATCTATAGGGCTCTATCAAAATAAAGAATCTCTTGCTCAGCTTGCAAAGCCATTAGTCTGGGCTCAAGGTTTTTGGATAGCTGTAGCATTCTTTGTGTTATTAACAGCATTTTTAACGAATGATTTTTCAGTTAAATATGTTGCAGAGAATTCAAATACTCAGCTTCCACTTTTATATAAGGCCTCAGCCGTTTGGGGTGCTCATGAAGGGTCTCTACTATTATGGGTTTTTGTGCTGTCTCTATGGACTGTTGCTGTTTCGATTTTTTCTAAACGAATTCCATCAGATTTAATTAATCTGACTTTGATAGTTCTAGGTGCTATTAGTTTAGGCTTTTTACTTTTTCTTTTGTATACGTCCAATCCGTTTGAGCGATTAATGATGCCTCCTATGGAGGGCCGAGAACTCAATCCTCTTCTTCAAGACTTTGGACTCGCTGTTCATCCCCCAATGCTTTATATGGGCTATGTCGGCTTAGCTGTTCCATTCGCTTTTGTATTGTCTGCTCTTATTAGAGGCCAACTTGATAGTACTTGGATTAGATGGACGAGGCCCTGGACACTGGTATCCTGGTCATTTTTGACTATTGGCATAACGCTTGGCAGTTGGTGGGCTTATTACGAGCTTGGCTGGGGAGGCTGGTGGTTTTGGGATCCAGTCGAGAATGCCTCATTCATGCCTTGGCTAGTTGCAACAGCCTTAATTCATTCTCTCAGTGTCAGTGAAAAACGAGGCGCTTTCAAGCAGTGGACTGTTCTGCTTGCCATTGGAGGCTTTTCACTAAGTTTACTCGGAACTTTTCTGGTACGATCAGGAGTATTAACTTCAGTCCATGCCTTTGCAACTGATCCAACAAGGGGCTTGTTCATTCTTATATTTTTATTTATAGTTATAGGTGGGTCACTTGTCCTCTATACATGGCGCTCTAGCTTATTACAGCAAAGTAATCCTTTTTCTTTATTATCCAGAGAGACAGGTCTTCTGATAAATAATATTCTGCTAGTCACAGCCATGTTGAGTGTTCTTTTGGGTACCCTTTACCCACTTATTTTGGATTCACTCAATCTTGGTAAAATTTCGGTTGGTGCGCCCTATTTCAATGCAGTATTTGTACCAATTATGATTCCAGGAGTTCTTGCACTTGCAATTTTTCCTTATGTTAGATGGAAAAAAGATTCATCAACAAGAGTTTTTAACTTGTTGAAGCTACAGTGGATATACATTTCTCTCTTAACCATGCTTTCATGGATTTTCATTACTAAAAATATTTTTGTGATTATTTCCATAGGGCTGTTTATCTGGGTAGTAAACCATGTCATGGTTCTATCAATCAAAAGGTTAAAAACAAAATCTAAAGTAACTATGTCTTTCCTTGGTATGGTTGTTGCTCATCTTGGAATTGCCGTGTTCGTTCTTGGAGCAACTGTGACCACTCAGCTAGGAGTCGAAAAAGATATCAAAATGACTATTGGGGAAACGCAAACGATTGCTGGATATGATTTTGTATTTAATGGTGTAAGTCCTCACTCGAAAGATAATTATTCAGGATTCATTGGTGATATTAGTGTAACTAGAAACAACAAGAAAGTCACTCAGCTAAAACCTGAGAAGCGTTTATATCAAACCGGCATGCCAATGACAGAGGCATCAATTGATCCATCACTAACTCGTGATCTTTACGTTGCACTTGGAGAAAGTTTAGAGGGCGGCGCTTGGAGCGTAAGAATCTACTATAAGCCACTGGTTCGCTGGATATGGCTTGGCGGACTGATGATTGCCCTTGGAGCACTTCTAGCAGCAGTTGATCGAAGATACCTAATGAGGGTAAAGTCATGATTTTTTCTTGGCAACTTCTGATTATGCTTATTTTGACATGCCTTTTTATTAGTTGGTTTCTTTACAGACCAATAAAATCTGGCTTGAGTCAGGATGAATCAAATATTGCAATTAATAAGCAAAGGCAGGAAGAGTTAGAAATTGATATCAATCAAGGACTTATTGATGATGAGCAGTTCCAGGTTGCAGGGTCAGAGATCGTAAACACACTGGCTAATGAATTAACGAATAACATTAAAGCTAGCGTTAAAATAAAGCCGATCAATTGGTCGATTGCAGTATTTATATGTTTAAGTGCTTTATCGATCGCCCTATACTCTCAGTTGTCACCAAAGTTCCTTCCAGGTAGTCAGGTTTTATCTGAACCAATGACTATGAATGAGAGTATCAAAAAGCTTCAAACTTTTTTGGAAGAGAATCCAGATGATTTCCAAGCCTTAAAGATGATGGGCCTTGCCCAGATTGGAATCGGTAATACAGATGAATCAATTGTGGCTTTTGAGAGGGCATACCAAATAAATCCTAAAGATATTGACTTATTGCTTCAATATGCCAGTGCTATTGCTGCAACTCAAGAAGGTCAGTTTGATGGAAAGTCTAGAGACTTGATTGAGGAGGCTTTTAATCTAGATTCTCAATCCGTTCAGGTTTTATATTTTTCAGGTATTGTTGCAGCGCATGAGGGGAATCTTAATTTTGCAATTGATTTTTGGCAAAAGGCACTTTACCTTATGCCTGTAGACCATCCTGACAGAAATATAATCGAAGAGGCTTTAGATACCGTATTGAATTTACAAGTAAAATGACAGCCATGAGTAAAACATTAGAACTAGCTAAATCACTTATAAGCCATGCCTCAGTTACACCTGACGATAATGGCTGCCAGGCAATAATGATAGAGCGACTCAAAAAAATTGGTTTTGAGATTCATCCACTGAAATTTGGAGATGTTGATAACTTCTGGGCTACTCGCGGCAATAATGGCCCTATCTTCGCTTTTGCAGGCCACACTGACGTTGTCCCAGCTGGAAATGAAGAGGCTTGGAACACTAAGCCATTTGAACCAACCATCAAGGATGGTTTCTTATTTGGTAGGGGGGCGGCCGACATGAAAGGTGGACTAGCTGCCATGGTGACTGCAACCGAAAACTTTGTTAAAGACAATCCGAATCATGAGGGAACTATTGCTTTTTTGATTACATCTGATGAAGAGGGAGTTGCTGTCAATGGAACAGTAAAAGTAATGGATTATCTCAAAGAAAATGACACAAAAATTGATTACTGTTTGCTTGGAGAGCCTTCATCCACCTCAATTACTGGGGACGTTATTAAAAACGGTAGAAGAGGCTCACTTAATGGAGTGATTAATGTTAAAGGTCAGCAGGGCCATGTCGCTTACCCTCATTTGGCTAAAAATCCCATTCACTTTATTGCTCCAGCACTCAATGATTTATGTCTTCAAGAGTGGGATAGTGGCAATGAGTATTTTCCAGCAACCTCATTTCAAATTTCAAATTTTCATTCTGGTGATGGTGTGACAAATGTTATTCCGGGTGAAGCTCAAGTTATGTTCAACTTTCGCTACTCAACAGAAACGACAAAAGAAGAATTGATGACTAAGGTCCATGAAATTTTGGATTTGCATAAAATTCACTACACCATCGATTGGTCACACTCTGGGTATCCATTTTTGACTCCGGTAGGTGATTTGGTTTCAGCATGCGTCAGCTCGATTCAAGAAACTAAAGGTATTGAACCAGAGCTATCAACATCTGGAGGAACTTCAGATGGAAGATTTATTGCTCAAAAAGGCACTCAGGTGGTTGAGCTTGGACCAGTCAACGCAACGATTCATCAGGTGAATGAATCTGTATTAGTTCAAGATCTAGAAGATTTAAGCAAAATCTATTGTGGAGTTCTAGCGAAGATACTCGTCTAGTAGGGGTACTAAATGAAATTTGATATCATTACACTCTTCCCTGAAATGTTTTCTGCTATCAAAGAAGAGGGTGTCATTTCAAGAGCACTGAAGAATTCAATCATTTCCATAAGAGAATGGCAGCTTAGAGATTTTAGCACTAACAAATATAAAAATGTTGATGATAAACCCTATGGCGGCGGTGCAGGGATGGTCATGCAGGTTAAACCAATAAGGGATTGCCTTGCAAAAATCAAAGAATTGGAGCCTGATACAAAGGTCATTTATTTGTCACCTCAGGGTCAGCCCTTAAATCAGAAACTAGTTGAAGAGTTGACAAAATTTGATTCATTGACACTCCTTTGTGGTCGTTACGAAGGCGTCGATGAGAGAGTAATCGAAAATGATGTAGACTTTGAAGTTTCAATAGGTGACTATGTCATTAGTGGAGGGGAACTGGCCTCGATGGTATTAATTGATGCGGTTAGCAGGCGTTTAGATAATGTACTTGGAAACAAAGACTCTCTGAATGACTCATTTGCAGATAATTTGCTTGATTATCCTCACTATACTAGGCCCGAGAGTATTGATGGTGAATCCGTGCCCGAGGTCTTATTGAGTGGTAATCAGGCTAAAATTGATGCTTGGCGCCAAGAGCAGGCAATGAAGAAAACAAAACAAAAAAGACCTGACATTCTATCTAGTTAGTTGCTTGATTTAAACACCTTCCTGAATTGTTATTGTTAGGCCAATCGTATATAATTTGACAACACTTTATAAACACTCTATGACAATAAAACACTCCTATAAAGGCTCAAATGTTGCTTTGATAACTCCAATGTTTGATGATGGCGCTGTAGATTATGAGTCTCTGAATAATCTCATTGACTTTCATATTGATGCTGGAACGAGCTCGATTGTATCAGTTGGAACTACAGGTGAGTCAGCAACTGTAGGAGTAAAAGAGCACCTTAAAATAATCAAGCATACAATTGAGTATGCAGCAAGAAGAATTCCAATAATTGCGGGAACAGGGGCTAACTCAACTTCAGAGGCGATTGAGCTGACTCAAGAGGCTAAAAATCTAGGTGCCGATGCTTGTTTACTTGTCACGCCTTACTATAACAAGCCAACCCAGGAAGGCTTATTTCAACATTTTAAGCTGATTGCTGAGAGTGTAGATATTGATCAGATCTTATATAATGTGCCTGGAAGAACTGCAGTAAATATGTCTATAGAAACAACTACAAGGCTATCCAAAATCTCAAATATAATTGGCATCAAAGATGCAACTGGAGATCTTGCAGTAATTAAAGGGCTTGTTAAAAGCTGCCCTGAAGATTTTTTACTATTGACTGGAGATGATGCCACCGCTGTCGATTTTCTGCTTTTGGGAGGGCATGGCGGAATCTCTGTCACTGCTAATGTGACGCCTAAAGAGCTTCAAAAAGTTTACATGACGGCTATCGCCGGAAATGCTGACTTTGCCAGAAAAGCGAATAAAGAGCTGATAAATCTTCATCAGAATTTGTTTGTAGAATCCAATCCAATTCCGGTTAAATGGGCCCTGTATAAAATGGGTATGTGCTCAAAAGGAATAAGGCTGCCACTGATAGAGTTGTCGAGTGAATTCAGGCCACTAATAGAGAATGATTTAAAGGAATTAAACCTAATATGAAGATTGTAAATTATTTTAATATTGTACTAATAAGTTTATTTTTAGCTAGCTGCTCAAAAGTCACTGATCCAGTCAAGGAAATTGGTTTAGGCAGTCGGGATATCAACTATCAAGCTGACGAAAAAGTTGATTCTCTTATTATTCCTCCAGATCTTACTAAGCCTAGCGCTCTTCAGGCCTTAACTGAAGTTGAGGAAATTGCTGATGATGGCCAAGTTGCACAGAGGGTTCAAAATATTGAGATTCAAAGAGATAAATATCGTCGTTGGCTTTTAGTTAATCTTTCTCCAAGTGAGGTTTGGGCTTTGTCAAAAGAATTTTTTCGCTCTTATGGCTTCAAAATAGAAAATGAAAATCAAAAAATTGGACTCATTGAGACAGATTATCTCGAAATTGAGACGCAAGTTCCAGATAAGTCATTAGGTGCAATACGGGCTGCTTTGTCGAAAGCACTAAAAACTCAATATGGGCTCCCTATTGCTGATAAATATAGAATAAGAATTGAGCCAACAAATGATCCAATGAAGTCAGAAGTATACTTGACATTGAGCTCAATAGGGGAAGTCGTCAGCGGCGCAACTAGAGTATGGCAGCCAAGA
Organism: uncultured Gammaproteobacteria bacterium; assembly: GCA_902509905.1. GTDB lineage: Bacteria > Pseudomonadota > Gammaproteobacteria > PS1 > Pseudothioglobaceae > Pseudothioglobus. Next base: position 18,778 of record CABWZI010000014.1, read on the forward strand.
GAAAAAGATGTTGAGCTTGAAACTGAAATGCTTCTTCAGTTGATGGTTTTTCTAGGAAACGATCGTTCAGATGCTATTTCTAAAATTCAATCCAATACAGCTGAAAATATTTCAAATGTAATTGTTGAACTCTCTGAAACAGGTTATGCAAACTTGATATTTCCATTCGATAAAAAGGAGTCATGGAAGCTCATAGGATGGGCGCTTGATGAACTTAGTATTGATATTGAGGATCGTGATCAGATAGAAGGAAGTTACTTTATTAATGTCACTCCAAATAAGAGCTTTTTCTCAAAGCTCCTTGCTAGTGCATCGATAACCAAAACGTATCAATTAATCCTAAAAGAAGATATCAATTCTCAAACTAGAGTAATTTTTGTTGATCTCAGTGAAGAAAATGACGAGAAAACAATTAGTTATAGTGCAGAACTATTTGACCAAATTGCCTCTAAGTTCTAATTTAATAATAAAAGCTAGATTGTAAAATCATGCTTACAGAAAAACAAATTCAAGATATATCTGATCAAATCACTTTAGTCAGTGATTTGTCAGATGATCATCTAGTAGAATTCTGTAAGATAGCAAATCAAAGATACCGAGCAGGTATTCCAATTGTCACTGATGAGAATTATGATTTTATTTTCATTTCAGAGCTCGCCAAAAGAATTCCTAGCCACCCTTTTCTTAAGCAAATCGAAGACGAGATTGAAGGGTTTTCAGAAGAGAAAATTAAACTTCCAGAGAAGATGCTGTCAACTGATAAAGCTTATACATGGGGAGAGGTAGAGAAATGGCTAGAGAGGATTGCTAAATTTTCTGATGATTTTGAATTTCCATTTGATCAAGTTATAATCAAAGGAACTGCAAAGCTTGATGGATTTGCAGGATATGATGATGGGGCTAAACTCTACACTCGTGGTGATGGCAACAAGGGGAGTGATATATCAAGAGTATTTGATAGAGGCCTTGGAATCTTAAATGATAGTGAGAGAGGGCAAGGTCCTGGCGAGATAGTTGTTAAGAGAAGTTACTTTGAAAACCATTTAAGTGGTCATTTTGAATACCCGCGAAACTTTCAAGCGAGTCTAATTAAAGAAAAAGAGTTGGACCATTTCGCTAGAGATGCAATAAATGCTAAGGCTGCTTTATTTGTTCCCTTTAAGCAACTACCCTTTTGGCAAGGCAGTATCAAACAGTTTAAGGATCAGTTTGCTGAAATAGTCTTAGAATTAGAACAAGGTGTTGATTTTGATATTGACGGTGTTGTTTTTGAAGTAGTAAATACTGATTTAAAAATACATATGGGGTCAAACCGAAAGTTTCATCGATGGCAAATTGCCTTCAAGGAAAATAAAGAAAAAGCACAAGTCAAAGTCATTTCAATAACACCACAGGTTGGAAGAACTGGAAAAATTACGCCAGTTGCAGAGTTAGAGCCAACCCAGCTCAGTGGGGCAACAATCTACAGAGCCACAGGCCATCATTTTGGCTTAGTAAAGGAGCAAGGTCTCGGAGCTGGAAGCATTGTCGAGTTAACTAGAAGCGGAATGGTTATTCCAAAAATTAATAAAGTCCTAAAAAAAGCAGAAGTAAATATTCCCTCTAATTGCCCAAGTTGTGATTCACAGCTTATTTGGGATGCGGACTTCCTTATGTGTCCCAATATCAATTCTTGTCCTGATCAAGTTAGAGGAAAAATGATATATTTTTTTAAAATTCTTGCAAATAATGATGGCTTTGGACAAGCGACTATTAAAAAGCTTTATGAAAACGGTATTCGTCGCGTTAGTGAAATTTATCTTCTAGAGATAGATCAATTAATTGAAATGGGCTTTGGAGAGAAAACCTCAAAAAATCTAATTGATCAGCTTAATAGGTCGCGACATGAGAGTATTGAGGATTGGCGTTTTTTGGCTGCTTTTGGTGTGCAGAGACTCGGGATGGGCAACTGTGAAAATTTATTCAAAAATTATCCTATAGAAGAGGTTTTTGAATTAACAGCCGATGAAATTGCAAATATAGATGGTTTCGCAGAGCTAACTGCAGAGCAAATTTTTAAAGGGTTAGAATCTATTCGAGATGAATACCAAATTCTGATAAAGGCTGGATTTGAGCTAGAAAAAACCCCCCTTAGTGATGAAGTTGCTTTAATTGAGAGCCCCTTTTATAATAAAAAAATTGTGTTTACGGGCGCTATGAGTCATTCACGCTCCGAACTTGAAAAACAAGCCAAAATGCTCGGTATCTCTGTTGCAAAGAGCGTAAGCTCAAAAACAGATTTTCTGATTATTGGAGAAAATGTTGGTCAATCAAAAATGAATGATGCAAAAAAACATAAGGTTGAAATCATGACTGAGTCTGAATATTTAAAAAAACTCAATACCTAAAATTTTTTTATATATAATTACATCAACTTAAATCCGAAGTTGGTTTTAAGTTAAGACATTGACGTTTATTTGGGTTCTAACCCAGGTAAGCGTTTTTTTTCGTCAGTTTAAAGATGAGCTGAACTGGTATAGAAGCCCGCTACTTTCTCGAAGGTAGCGGGCTTCTTTGTTTATAACATTGGAGTAATGATATGAAAATGATAACAGCTTACATTCAGCCAAAAAGACTGGATAGCGTGAGACAAGTTCTTTCAGAAATTGATATTAATGGTGTTTCTGTTACGGAAGTTAAGGGGTTTGGAAGACAAAAAGGCCACACTGAGCTCTACAGAGGTGCAGAGTATGTGGTGGAGTTCCTGCCTAAAGTTAAATTAGAAATTGCAATTACCGACGAGCAAGTTGATGAAGTTATTGAAACCATCAGTTCTGCTTGCAAGATTAATGGCGGAAAGATCGGAGATGGCAAAATTTTTGTTACAAGCCTAGAGCAGGTTGTTCGTATTCGTACGGGCGAATCTGGTCCTGAGGCACTATAGGAGCAGGAAATGGAAAATCAAATATTGGAATTACAATATGCAATGGATACCTTTTACTTTTTGGTAATGGGTGCACTTGTTATGTGGATGGCAGCTGGCTTTTCAATGCTAGAGGCTGGATTGGTAAGGAGTAAAAATACAGCTGAAATACTAACTAAAAATATTGGTCTTTTTGCTATTGCTTGCACTATGTACATGGTTTATGGTTATGACTTGATGTATGGCGGCGGAGCTTTTCTTTCGGGGATTAGTGGACAGGGTGAGACATATTCAAATGCCTCAGACTTCTACTTTCAGGTTGTCTTTGTAGCAACTGCGATGTCTATTGTATCTGGAGCAGTCGCTGAGAGAATGAAACTATTTACTTTTTTTGCTTTTGCTGTAATCTTTACTACTATCATCTACCCTCTTGAGGGTTCATGGACTTGGGGTGGAAATGACGTCTTTGGTCTTTACAACCTTAGTGACTTTGGATTCTATGACTTTGCGGGATCAGGAATTGTTCATATGGCTGGAGCTGCAGCAGCAATTGCTGGTGTACTAATCCTTGGCCCTAGAAAAGGGAAATATGACAAGGATGGAAATTCAAAACCAATCCTGGGTGCAAACTTACCTTTAGCTACCCTAGGAACATTCATCCTATGGCTAGGTTGGTTTGGATTTAACGGTGGATCAGTTCTAGCTATGGCTAGTAAAGAGAGTGCTGATGCAGTAGCGATGGTTTTTGTTAATACGAATGCTGCAGCAGCTGGAGGTGTTATTGCTGCACTAGTTTTTGCTAAACTTTGGTTTGGTAAGGCAGACTTAACTATGACATTAAATGGCGCCTTAGCAGGTCTTGTAGCAATAACTGCAGGACCTGATACGCCGAGTGCTTTTGCTGCAGCTTTGATTGGTGCTGTAGGCGGATTTATCGTTGTGTTATCGATTGTTTGGCTGGATCGTAAGCTTAAGATAGATGATCCTGTTGGCGCTATTTCAGTTCATGGTGTAGTCGGACTTTGGGGTCTATTAGCAGTTCCATTAACTAATGCCGATGTTTCATTTTCAGGACAAATAGTTGGAGCCTTAACTATATTTGTATGGGTATTTGTTGCCTCAATGCTAGTTTGGCTAGCGCTCAAAGCTCTGATTGGTATTCGTGTTTCGGATGACGAAGAAGAGTCTGGAGTAGATATCTCTGAGTGCGGAATGGAAGCTTACCCAGAGTTTGTAACGAAATAAATAATTGGCATCAATTGTCCAGATTGGTGCCATCCATTTTATGCAATTTGATGAAATGGCTAAAGAATGACTTGGCTGGTGGTTGCACTCCTAATTTTCCACCAGCTATAGTTTTTTGACTAACTTAAATTTTAATGTACCATGAAACCAGCGCTAAATTCTTTGCTTATCGGGTATATTATTATGGCTATTAAAATTAAATAACTATGAAAAAGAATTCAATTAACCAGACAGCTCTTAAAATTATTCTAGTCGACGAAAATATGGGCCGCTCTGCTATTTTAAGACGCGCTCTTCAAGATAAGGGTCATGAAGTAATCAGCCGTTTAGAGGAGAGTGAAAACCTGGCAAATAGCAACGAAATTACTCATGCTGATGTAGTGATTGTCAATGCAGATATTCCCGATGAGGCTGTCTTTGCTAATTTAAGGGATGTTAATAAAACAAAGCCCAAGCCTATTGTTATGTTTACTGAGGCCTCAGAGGAGCATATGGCCGGAGCAGCAATCAAATCAGGAGTTAATGCATACATTGTTGATGGGCTAGAAGAGAAGAGAGTGCAGCCAATTATTGATGTTGCAATTGCTCGTTTTAGAGAATTTCAGGCTCTAAAAGATGAGCTAGACGCAACAAGAAGCCAGCTGGCTGAGCGTAAATCAATTGAAAAAGCTAAGGGTCTTCTGATGAAACACAAGAAAATTACTGAAGATGAGGCTTACCAGTCCTTGAGAAAAATGGCGATGGATAAAAATAAGCGCATTTCAGAAGTTGCTGATGGCATTATCAGCGCCTTCGAACTTTTAGGTTAAAGGCTTATTTACTGTTTCTGGATGCTTTTTCATCATGTCCAGAGACTCCAAAGCGCTTAGCTAGTTCTGATTCAATCTCTTGAATTTCAATGTCTTCATGACGAAGGAGTACTAGGAGGTGGAACCATAAATCCGCCACTTCATGAATGATTTCATTTCTGCCTTCATCATTAACAGCATTAATGACCTCTTGAGATTCTTCACGAATCTTTTCTAAAATCGAGCTTGTCCCATTGCTATATAGTGAAGAGACATAGGATTGGTCACTAGAAGCAGATTTTCTCTCTTCTAAGATTTTCTCTAGCTTATTTAAAATACTATCCATAAATATCTTTTGGATCCTTAATTACATTTGAGATGATTTTCCATTTATTATCATCGAGTTTGTTAAAGAAGCATTTGGCTCTTCCAGTATGGCAAGCAATCCCACCTTTTTGATTAACCTTAAGTAGAACAACGTCTTGATCGCAATCTGTAAAAATTTCGATTATGTCTTGGTAGTTGCCTGACTCTTCGCCTTTAAACCAGAGCTTTTTTCTCGATCTTGAAAAATATACAGCTTTTTTTGTCTCAATGCTCAACTCTAAAGCCTCTTTATTCATCCATGCCATCATAAGAATTTCATTTGAAGAATAGTCCTGAGTGATTACAGGAACTAAGCCCTTTTCATCAAATTGAATGGTGTCTTGAGGTTTCATTTATTAGTTATTTTTTTTATTTAATTTTACAGTTGGATACTGTGAGAATTGATCATAATTGATTAAAGACCGGCTTTGAGGCTAGCAACGATAAATTGATCTAAATTCCCATCAAGAACGTCCTGGGTATTACTACTCTCTATCCCAGTTCTTAAATCTTTTATTCTGGATTGATCTAAAACATAGGATCGTATCTGGTGACCCCATCCAATATCAGATTTTAAATCCTCAACATCTTGCTTCTCAGAGTTTCTTTTTTGTATTTCAAGTTCATAAAGTTTTGACTTTAATTGTTTCATTGCCTGATCCTTGTTAGCATGCTGCGATCTTCCGTCTTGGCATTGAACAACTGTTGAAGATGGTAAATGAGTTATGCGAACTGCAGATTCAGTTTTATTAACATGCTGACCGCCCGCACCAGAAGCACGATAGGTGTCAATTCTTAGTTCAGATGGATCAATTACAATTTCAATATCATCATCAATCTCTGGTGATACAAAAACCGATGAGAATGATGTATGTCTTTTGCCATTAGCGTTGTATGGTGATTTTCTAACAAGTCTGTGGATACCTATTTCACTCCTTAGCCATCCAAAAGCATATTCACCATCAAAATGGATTGTTGCTGACTTTATGCCCGCTACATCACCAGCCGAAACTTCCATTAATTTCACTTTAAAGTTGTGTTTATCTCCCCATCTCAAATACATTCTAAGAATCATTTCAGCCCAATCTTGAGCTTCAGTTCCGCCAGAGCCTGACTGAATATCAAGATAGGCAGAGTTTTGATCCATGTCACCACTAAACATTCTTTCAAACTCATATTTTGAAATTAATTGTTCTGTATTATCTAAGTCAGCTATTAACCCATTCACTGTATCAATATCATTCTCACTTTCAGCCATTTCTAAAAGCTCTTTGGCGTCGCTTAAAATACCGTTTGACTTTGAAAATGTTTCACATAGGTGATCGAGTTGGACCCTCTCTTTGCCTAATGACTGAGCTTTTTCTGGGTTTGACCAAACATCTGGATTTTCTAACTCCAACTTAACTTCTTCAAGTCGATCTTGTTTCTCTTCAAGCTCAAGGTGTTCAGATAAAACACTAAGACGTTCTGTCAGCTCGGATATTTTTTGGTAGTGTGCAGATAATTCCATGACTCTATTTTAATGCGACGAGTAATAAAAAAGCCCCAAAATAGGGGCTTTAATTTCTATCTCTTAAAAAATTAATTACTTTCTTAGGCCTAAACGCGAAATCAAGTTAGCGTAAGCTGAAAGATCATTGTTTTTGATATATGCAAGTAATTTTTTACGTTGAGACACAAGTCTTAAAAGCCCTCTTCTAGAGTGGTGGTCTTTCTTATGCGTCTTAAAATGCTCGGTTAAATGCCTTATTCTTGCAGTAAGAAGGGCAACCTGTACATCAACTGAACCAGTATCAGAAGAGTCTTTTTGGTATTCTTTAATAATAGATTGTGTATCAATAGACATAAATATAGTTCATGTATCAAAAAATTAAGTGGTGAATTATACGCTATTTTTTAGAATTGTTGTATTTCTAATCAAATAATATTAATTATATTTATAAAAGTTTTTTTCATCATTAGGCCTTGTTTTAAAGCGTCGATGAATCCACAAATATTGCTCTGGAGATTTGGAGATTTGTTTTTCGAGAATTTGATTTACAATTGTTGCATCATGGATTGGATCAGAGCTAGGATAATTCAAAATTGGTTTTTCAAAAGACATTGCATAGCCCTTCTTGGTTCGAATAAAGCTGTAAGGTATAACTCTAGTATTATTATTTTTTGCAAGTCTGGCGGTTGCTGCAGCGGTTGCTGTTTCTATTCCAAAAAAAGGCGCAAAGACGCTGTTGTTTTTGCCTAGGTCTTGATCTGGTGCATACCAAATTGGAAGGCTATTATTTATTGCTTTGATAATTGATCTTGTATCAGTACTCTTGATCATTACAGCTCCATTTTTTTTATATCCTTTAACCATGGCCTTGTCAAACAACTTGTTGTTTTGAGGCCTGTATACGTTTGCAATCGTGTGATTTAGAAGTAGTGCTCGGCTTCCTAGCATAAGAGGCATAAAGTGCGAACAAAGCAGGATAATACCGCCCTCTTCTTGGAGCGCATCTTTAAAGAATTTCTCGTTAGAAATCGTTAGAAGCTTTCTAATTTTATTATCACTACCGTAGTATGCGTTGGCGGTTTCAAAAAAACTGATGCCTATTGCTTCAAAATGTCTTTTTACAAGCCTATTCACCTGGCCTTGCTTTTTGTGAGGAAAACAATGAGAGATATTGGAGTAGGCAGTTGATCTGAGTTTGTGCATAAATGGATAAAGCACTCTACCAACTGATTTTCCAATAACAACCTGCGCGCTAAAAGGAATCAAAACTCCAATACGCATAAATAAGATTAGAATCCAGGTTGGTATGAATTTAGGGTGAATGAATTCAGTGTTTAACATTAAAATAAAAAGAAAACTCAACTAAAGCTAAAGCAGTAAATTATGCCATTTATTGACAGAGATTTTATCAATGATTTGCCCAATAGAGTAGATATTGTTGGTCTAATAAATAAGCGTGTCGCTTTAAAAAAAGCAGGAAAAGACTATAAGGCCTGTTGCCCATTTCATGAAGAGAAAACCCCATCCTTTACTGTAGTTCCTACTAAGCAAATTTATCACTGTTTTGGTTGTGGTGAAAGTGGAGGAGTTATTGATTTTGTTATGAAGTATGATCACCTTTCTTTTGTTGAGGCGATTGAAACAGTTGCTGGAGAATCAGGAGTCTCAGTCGTTTACGACCAAAGTGCCAAACCAGTCGATAAACGCTTCAAAAGATACAATGAAATGATGGCTGAGCTAAATAATTTTTATCAAGGTCAACTGAAAACCTCATCTGCCAAGAATAAGGTTGTTAGTTATGCCAAGAAAAGAGGCATTAGCGGTTCAATTGCCAAAAGATTTGAATTGGGATTCGCGCCGCCTGGTTGGACTAACCTTTTTGATCAATATTCTGAGAAAGAAGAGTCCATTCAAGATCTTCTATCGATGGGCATGATTGTCCCAAAAAAAGACAAAAAAGATGACTATTATGATCGTTTTAGAGATCGCTTGATGTTTCCTATTCACAATGCCAAAGGCTCAGTGATTGGATTTGGAGGGCGCGTTTTGTCAAGTAAGGATAATCCAAAGTATCTGAATTCTCCAGAAACACCCCTGTTTTCAAAGTCAAAAGAACTATATGGCCTCTATCATTGCCGCAAATATAGCCGAAGAATTGATTCAATTCTTGTAGTTGAGGGGTATATGGATGTTATAGCTCTTCACCAGCAAGGAATCACCAATGTTGTTGCAACTCTTGGAACAGCCACAACGCCAGCTCACTTGCAGATTTTATCTCGCTCAGCTGAAACCATTGTTTTTTGTTTTGATGGAGATAAAGCGGGAAGAGATGCAGCATGGAAGGCTTTAAAGACTTCTTTGCCTTCTGTAACTTCAGGGTTAATTATCAAGTTTCTAATTTTGCCTGAAGGAGAAGATCCTGATACCCTTATCAATAGGGAGTCCTCAAAAGCATTCAGTAAGAGAATTGAAGATGCGCAAACACTTTCAAGTTTTTTGATTGATCATATTAAGGAAGAGGTTCCATTTGATACGATTGAAGGCAAAACCTTATTTTTGGAAAAGTCATCATCTTTAATCAATCTGGTTAACTATTCAATCTATCGACAACAATTAATAGAAGGGATTGCCAATGCGATCGGCCAAAATATTATTCAAGTAGAAAAAGCGGTGGAACAAAACAAAAATCAAAATCCTCACTATTCTAATACTAATCAAGCAGAGCATAAGCAATTTAGTCCTCAGCCAATCAGTCAAACAATTAGTAATAAAAGTCATTCTAGTATGAAAAGTTTGATGTCAAGAATGATCTCTTGTGTTCTAACTTATCCATCAATTGTCAATAATCCAGAAACGACCAGTGTCATTGAAGAAAGAGCAAGAAAACTGCCCAAATCTGAAGTCTTATTAGAACTCATTAGACATGCTCAAGTGGAGTCAGATCTTTCAAAAGAAGCTTTATTAAAGCCCTATAAGTCCAAGGAGAGAGTTTATTTGCGTTTGCAGGAGTTAAGCACTATGGAGCCTTTCCTTAGTGAATTTGAAGCTCAAGAAGAGTTCGGATATGCGTTGACTGCAGCAGAAAAATATTACGAAAGAAAGTCAACAAAAGCATCAATACTTTCTGCAAAAACGCATGACGAAGAAGAGGCAGTCATGAAAAGCATCATGAAAAGCAAGATGAAAACTGTAAATCAGAAAAAAACATCCTAACCCTCTACTTGAGAATTTATCTCTGAATCATTAATCAGGATTCTCTGCATTGCCTTTTGAAACGCCATAGAGGCTGAATTTGAACCTTCACAGCGATTTCTTAAAGTTGGATCCCAGGAGACAAAACATTTTTTTGGGTGGTCAAGTCGAACTGCCATAATATACTTAGGCTTATCTGCAGGCGAATAGCCTACAAAATAAGTCCTCTTAGCGCCATCTTTACTATACTTTCCATCAATCACCATTTCTGCTGTACCCGTTTTTCCAGCAATGGAATATCCATCAATAGCTGCTCGATAGCCAGAGCCATTGTCAGATGCGACAGAGTCAAGTATTTCAGAGATTCTTTTTGTTGATTCTGGAGTAAAAACCTGCTCTAATGAATCATTATAATTCTCAGTCTTTATTAATTTAAGTGATGGTATGGAACCTTCATTGGCAAAAACAAGATAAGCTCTTGCAAGTTGTGCAAGGTTGGTTGTCATAGGTCCATGGCCAAAAGAAAGTGACCTTTTATCACTATCCCTCCAGCTACTGTAGTGTCTCAATTCTCCTTGATTTTCTGCTCCAGGCATGACGCCTAAAGATTTGCCAAATCCTAGTTTTTCCCAAGTATTATAAAAGTCTTCATTTTCAATATTTTCTGCAACAATTACGGTTCCAAGGTTATGAGATTTTTCAAGAATTCTTTGTATTGTCATCTGAAAAAATTTATTATCTGGCTTGATATTTGCCACTCTTTTTGTAACATCAATCAACTCATCGTCTGTTGCCGTAATAATTCCTTTGTCTAAAGCCAGCAACATAGTAAAAGGTTTCATAGTTGAGCCTGGTTCAGTTTTATCTGAAAAAACACGGTTTCTGTAATCATCAGCACTGTAACTTTCTAGGTTGTTAGGATTTGTTGAGGGGTAGTTTGCAAGCGCTAATATTTCACCATTTGGAGAGAGAACTATTGCAGCAGCTGAGTCTGCTTCATGGAATTCAGCCTGCTCCTTGATGGCATTAAAAACATGAAATTGAATATCTGAATCGATTGTAAGGGTAAGATTTTCGCCATCTTCAAACTGTTTAATAGTTTCAGCATCATAATAAATATTCGAGTTATTTTTATTATCTGCAATCCTCTTAATGCCATTCACTCCTGCTAAATATCGATCATATTCAGCTTCAATACCAAAGACACCTATATTTTCAGAATTTATTTTTCCAATTAGTGGAGCAATAGAATCTTTTTTGGGGTAGTAACGAAATCCACTTGATTCAATTGCAACGCCAGCAATTTTCTGCCTGGAGCATTCATTAACTTCGATACTCTCTTTTATAGTTGGCTTCATGCCTATAACTTTTTTAGCTTTGTCAACCAATGTAAGAGATGGAACCCTCACCTCTTTGAAGCATACTTTAGATCTCATTTTTTTTAGTTCAGAAATTTTTTTTAAAATAGGATCGTTCACTTTAAGCTTGTCTTTCACAATGAAGTATTTACGTTTATTAGCTTTCTTATTCGCAATTTGCTCTCTAAAATCTTGAAAAGGAATCTCAAGTGCTTCTGCCAATAAATCAATATATTCATCTTGTATGATCATTGGATCAAGATTAATCTTTTTATGTATCAAGTTAATTGCCAGTAGATTGTTATTTCTATCAAGAATGTTTCCTCTCATAGATTTTTCAACTATAGCAAACTCTGAATTTTTGGATGCTTTTGTTTTTAATGAGATATCATTTGCTTGAATTTCACTTACACTAAAGGCCCTGTAAGTAAAAATTAAAACTATTAATATAAAGCAAATTTTGACCAGTGCTTGTCTATTCCTGTAGCCTTGAACTCTCGCAATCCTCATATACTGACGTCCTCCCATTCTGACTCTAGAGGAACGAACATCATCAATTCTTCCTTAGATTTTTGGTAGACATTGACTCCACTTTGAATCTCGGAATACTCCATCAAGAGTTGCCTATTAAGAGCGTTTATTTTTTCATTTTCCGCTTTAAGAGTTTTTTCCTCTCTATGAAGCAAGTACATTTCATGATGCCAGTGAATGCTGAGTATTGATAATATTATGATTGAAATAATTAGAATAAAAATAATCACTAGCTTTCTTTGAAATATTACTAACATTTTTTGACTATTCTGAGTATTGCACTTCTGGCTCTTCTATTGATTTTGATCTCCTCGCTTGAAGGTTTGACTTTTCCAAGATCCTTAAAAGAGAGATGATGACTATTATTAGAAATAATTGGCAGGCCTTTTGGAAGTTGTTTTGGACGAGAATGTTTATGAATAAATTGTTTGACGATTCTATCTTCAATTGAGTGAAATGTAATGACTACAAGTCTTCCATCTTTTTTCAACGCATTAATGGTTTGATCAAGAGTCTGTGAAAGCATTTTCAGTTCATCGTTAATTGCTATTCTTATTGCTTGGAACGTGCGAGTGGCAGGGTGTTTATTTTTACTAGGCTTTACTACACTTTTAATGAGGTCTGCAAGCTCAAAGGTCGAATCTAAGTTTTTAGTTTTTTGATATTCTTTAATAGTTGATGCAATAATCCGGCTTCTTTTTTCCTCACCAAATTGATATAGTGCATCAGCAATTTCCTTTTCGCTGCTCTCTCTGAGCCAAATCGCAGCAGTCATTTTTTGCGATTGGTCCATTCTCATGTCAAGAGCCCCATCCTTATTAAAACTAAATCCTCTATCAGCATTATCTATCTGAGGCGAGGAGATACCAAGGTCCATTAAGATGCCATCAATCTCCCCAATTAATTTTAATTGATCAAGTTGTTCATTAAGACTTGAAAAGTTACTATGAATTAAGCTTAATCGAGAATCAGGGATATTTTTTTTTGCATATCTAATGGCTTCAATGTCTTGATCAAAGCCTATAACTTTTCCTGATTTTTTAAGACTACTGAGTATGCCTTGAGTGTGACCCCCTCGTCCTAAGGTTGCATCGATATAAATGCCATTTGACTTAATACTTAATGCACTGATGGCTTCATCAAAAAGAACTGAATCATGATGATCTGATTTTTTTTTGTCATGCATTCTTCATACACAATAACATTCAACTAAAGAGAGAGTGATGAGACTTGTTGGGGAATCTCTTGCTCATTGCTGAGCCTGTCAAGTTTTTCAATTTGATCTTTCCAGGTCCTTTCATCCCAAATTTCGAAGCTCTTACCTTGGCCACTTAGAATTGCTTTATTCACTAGATTTGCATATTTAATATGAGAACTAGGAATAAGAATTCTTCCAAACTTATCAAGATCACATTCACATGCATGACCAATGAGTTTTCTGGCCAGTTTTTTAGTATGAACATTTAGAGAGGGTAGCTCTCCTATTTTAAGTTCAAGCTTCTCCCAGTCTTTCAAAGAATAAAGGACTAGGCATGAATCATCTGGATGGACACTCAAAACCATTTTTCCAGAGGAGTTGTTCTGGACTTGCTCTAGGTGACGGGCAGGAATCTTTAACCTCCCTTTTGAGTCTATAGATAGAAGATGAATTCCCCGATACATAAAACCCATTTTATACCATTATTTCCCAATATTTTCCACTTTATAGTTCCTTACTGATTTTTTATTAAATTCAGTAATTTTTTATTTAAATTTATTTAGAATGACTATCAATGGTGTTATAAAATTCTTTAAATAACCTTAAATTTATAAGGTTATTTATTGGGATTATATAAAAGGAGAATCAATGAATAAGAGGGTTGCAATTATTGGTGCTGGGCCTAGTGGTCTTGCTCAGCTCAGGGCTTTTAAATCTGCTGAAGAAAAGGGCGAAATAATCCCAGAAATTGTCTGTTTTGAGAAGCAAGATAACTGGGGTGGCTTATGGAACTATAGCTGGAGAACAGGACTTGATGAGCATGGTGAAATTGCTCATGGTAGTATGTATAGGTATTTGTGGTCTAATGGGCCAAAGGAGTGCTTGGAATTTGCTGACTATTATTTTGAAGAGCATTTTGGGCATGCAATTGCATCTTTTCCGCCACGAGAAGTTTTGTTTGACTACATCCAGGGAAGAGTAGAAAAAGCACAAGTTCGAGAGATGATTCGTTTCAATACATCCGTTCGAAATGTAGATTATGATGAGTCAAGTGAAAAATTTATGGTCACAGTAAGTAACCTTGTTGACGATGAAACTTACTCTGAAGAATTTGATTACGTCATTGTTGCAAGTGGACATTTTTCTACGCCTAATGTTCCAAATTATGAGGGATTTAGCCATTTCAATGGAAGGATATTGCACGCACATGATTTTAGAGATGCTCTAGAGTTTAAGGACCAAGATATTTTGGTTATTGGGAGTAGCTACTCTGCTGAGGATATTGGATCTCAGTGTTATAAGTATGGAGCTAAATCTATAACAAGTAGTTACAGAACAGCGCCAATGGGTTTTGGATGGCCGGAGAATTGGGAAGAAAAGCCAGCTCTAGAGAGAGTTGAGGGTAATACTGCTTTTTTTGCTGATGGCACGTCAAAAGACATTGACTCAATTATTCTTTGTACTGGCTATCTCCATCACTTTCCTTTCCTGCCCGATAGTTTAAGATTAAAAACAAATAATATTCTCTATCCTTTGGGCCTTTATAAAGGAGTTCTGTGGGAAAAAAATCCTAAACTAATGTACCTTGGCATGCAAGATCAATGGTACACATTTAATATGTTTGATGCTCAGGCTTGGTATGCAAGGGACGTTATTTTAAATAAAATTACTTTGCCCTCTTTCAGTGAAATGCAGGCTCACACACTTGAGTGGCATCAAAAAGAGACTGTAAAAGATGATGTGGCATATGCAATCGACTTTCAAGGCGCTTATACTCAGATGCTTATCGATGAAACTGATTACCCAAATTTTGATATCGAGGGTGTAAATAGAACTTTCATGGACTGGAAACATAATAAGAAAGATGGCATTATGACTTTTAGAGATAAATCTCATGCTTCACTCATGACAGGAACTCAGTCACCGCCTCACCATACGCCATGGCTTGAGGCATTAGATGACTCTCTGGAGAGTTATCTCGATATCTGACTGAAAGCTAAAACTTCAGGATATGAAATTTTTTACTATTTAAGATGAATTCTTCATCTAAAAAACATAATTAAAGACTAAAATTCATCGTCTTATAAAATATAATGTTGTCCTTAGTTGATAAATTGTTATTCGGTGAACAATAAAAGCTATCATAAAATTGTAAAAACTTCAATTGAGGAAGAATTAGAGCGCTCCAAACAATATCGATTCCTTCTTCATCCAGTGATGCTTGCAAGCATTTGTCTATCCACGTCAAAAATTCGATGAATTTTATTAACAATCGCACTGTTAGTCTAAAAAAAATGATGGCAATAGCTGGATTATTTTGGTTTTTTTTCTTAGTACTCTATCTATTTGGGGCTTTGACTTTTCACTCTGGTGAAGAGGCATTTACCGCTTTTTATCTCTGGTTTAACGGTTCAATTTTCTATCCAATCTTAGCTATTTTGTTATCATTAACCCTTGCTTTTCACGTTTTTATTGCAGTGACTAGACAGTTATCCAATAATATTAGCTCTGGTGACCGATATAAAAAGCCCTATCCGAAGGCAGTGCCAAGAATTATTGCTTGGTCCGGTGCAACGATTATCTTGGTTTTCATAATAACTCACACACTTCAGATGCTTTCAATAAATACCGTTGACTTGTATAGTGAAATTCAAAAGATCTTTCAGAGTCCAATTATGTTGGCAATATATGGGTTGGGGATGATTGCAATTTCAACTCATTTACATCATGGACTAACAAATGTTCTTCAAACTTTAGGTATCTCAAGCAAACAGCACAAGGGGGCAGCACTGGTAATTGTACTTCTTATACTTGCAGGTTATGCTTCAATCCCCTTAGGAGTTTTATATGGATAAGCTTAACTCAAATGCGCCAACAGGACCCCTAGAGAATCGATGGGAGAAACACAAGTTCGATCTTTCACTGATTGCGCCTCAAAATAGAAAAAAATACAACATTATAGTTATTGGAACTGGTTTAGCTGGTGCTTCGCTTTGTGCAACACTGGGAGAGGCTGGCTATAACGTACAGTCATTTTGTTACAATGACAGTCCCAGAAGGGCGCACTCTATTGCTGCGCAAGGTGGTGTCAATGCTAGTAAGAATTATCAAAATGATGGTGATAGTACTTGGAGACTCTTTTATGACACGATTAAAGGTGGTGATTTTCGTGCAAGAGAGTCTAATATCTATCGCCTAGCTCAGCTCAGTTGCAACATTATTGACCAAGCAGTTTCTCAAGGGGTTCCGTTCGCAAGGGAGTATAGTGGTTATTTAGCTAATCGATCCTTTGGGGGTACTCAGGTTTCTAGAACCTTTTATGCTAGAGGGCAAACTGGTCAGCAGCTATTGTTGGGAGCATATAGTTCAATGAGTAAAGAGATTGCCTCAGGACGAGTGAAGCATAAGTCTAGGTGTGAAATGCTTGAGGTGATTATTATTGATGGAAAGGCCAGAGGCATTGTTGTTAGAGATTTGATTACAGGAGAGATCTCTTCACATCTAGCTGATTGCGTTGTGATGTGCACTGGAGGCTATAGTAATGCTTACTATCTTTCAACGAATGCCAAAGGATGTAATACATCTGCCACTTGGAGAGCCCACAAAAATGGAGCCTACTTTGCTAATCCAAGTTTTACTCAAATTCATCCAACTTGTGTTCCACCAACTGGAGACAGCCAATCAAAATTAACATTAATGAGTGAATCACTCAGAAATGATGGTCGTATTTGGGCGCCTAAAAACATAGAAGATTGTGATAAAAATCCTAATGATATTCCAGATAAGGATAGGGATTATTTTCTTGAGCGAATGTACCCTGCTTTTGCAAACCTTGTGCCTAGAGATATAGCCTCAAGGGCACTCAAGGGAATTTGTGATGAGGGACGTGGTGTTGGTTCTGTTGTCAATAATCAGCGCCTTGGTGTTTACTTAGATTTTTCATCAGTCATACAAAAAATGGGAGCTGAAAAAGTTAAAGAGAAGTACGGGAATCTATTTGACATGTACGAGAGCATTACAGGAGAGAATCCTTACGAGGTTCCTATGAAAATTTATCCTGCACCGCACTATACTATGGGCGGACTTTGGGTGGATTACAACTTAATGACAACAATTGATGGATTGTTTGCTTGTGGAGAGGCAAATTTTTCTGATCATGGAGCCAACAGACTTGGTGCATCTGCTCTGATGCAAGGCTTGGCTGATGGTTATTTTGTTGCTCCTCAGACAGTTGCTAACTATCTTGCAAAAGGAAAATTTGAAGAAATTTCTCATGACCATCCAGAAGTTATTTCTTCTGTTGAGTCAGTCAAAAATCGTATTGAAAGTCTAATGAATGCTCCAGAGCCAAAACATTCTCCAGACTATTTTCATAGAAAAATAGGCAGTATTTTGTGGACTTCATGTGGAATGGCAAGAGATAAGGATTCCCTTAAAAAAGCCATCAAATCAATTGAGCAAATAAAGATTGATTTTTGGAAGAATATCAAAGTGACTGGTAGCGATAATGATTTTAACCAGACTCTTGAAAAGGCTGGGAGGGTGGCTGACTTTATTGAGTTAGGTCATTTAATGTGTGTCGATGCACTTGACAGGGAAGAGTCTTGTGGCGCGCATGCAAGGCTTGAGTATCTAGCAGAGAGTGGCGATGCAATGAGAGACGATGAAAATTTTGGCTATGTTGCAGCCTGGGAGTTTAATGAAAATGAGCCCACTCTTCACAAAGAGCACCTTGATTTTGAGTTTATTAAACCCACTTACAGGGACTATAAATGAATTTTACATTACATATTTGGCGCCAAAAAAATACCAATTCCAGTGGCCAGTTTGTCACTTTCAATGTGACCGACATTGATAGTGATACCTCTTTTCTTGAAATGCTCGATCAGCTGAATGAAGACCTGATCGAAAAAGGTGAGGACTGTGTTGTATTTGATTATGACTGCCGGGAAGGGATTTGTGGTACTTGTTCTTTGGTTATCAATGGGCATCCACATGGTGAGAAGAAGGCCACGACAACGTGCCAACTTTACATGAGAGATTATTCTGATCAATCTGAGTTATGGATTGAGCCATGGCGCGCTAAGAGTTTTCCAATTGTTAAAGATTTGGCAGTTAAGAGAGAAGCTTTTGATAGAATTATTCAATCGGGTGGTTTTATCTCTACTTCTGTTGGCTCAGCGCCTGAAGCAAATTCACAATTAGTTAACAAAGAAGATGCTGATTGTGCATTTGATTCAGCCATTTGTATCGGCTGTGGTGCATGCGTCGCGGTATGTCCAAATGCATCAGCTTCATTATTTGTAGCTGCAAAAATAAATCATTTTCAGCGATTACCGCAAGGAAAAATTGAGAGTACAATGCGCGCAGAAAGGATGATTAACCAGATGGAGCAAGAAGGTTTTGGAAGTTGTTCTAATCACCGTCATTGTGAAACCGTTTGTCCAAAAGAGATTTCAGTTAGCAATATTGCTGCAATGAATAAAATTTTATAAATATATCTAAATATTACAGGGAGATAAAATGAAAGTAGTTGTACTTGGAGCAGCCGGAGGAATTGGACAGGCACTTGGCCTTTTACTAAAAACTGATTTGCCAGCTGGTACTGAATTGGCATTGTATGATATTGCACCCGTGACTCCTGGCGTGGCTGCAGACCTGAGTCACATCCCAACCCCTGTTTCAGTCGAGGGCTTTTCAGGAGAGGATCCTTCCCCTGCTCTGGTAAATGCTGACGTTGTTCTCATTTCTGCTGGTATGGCTCGCAAACCAGGAATGGATCGTTCAGATCTTTTTAATATTAATGCTGGGATTGTAGAAAATTTAGTGTCTTCTTGCGCAGACAATTGTCCAAAAGCTTTGATCGGTATTATTACAAATCCTGTTAATACAACTGTTGCAATTGCTGCGGAAGTGTTAAAGAAAAAAGGAGTTTATGATCCTTTAAGATTATTTGGAGTTACGACACTTGATGTTATTCGCTCAAGTACTTTTGTTGCTGAGATATATGAAAGGAATCCTAAAGAGATCAGTGTCCCTGTTATAGGCGGTCATTCTGGAATCACAATTCTGCCTCTTTTATCTCAGTCTGGATTTGAATTCAGTGATGAAGATGCAGCTGCAATGACAAAGCGCATTCAGAATGCAGGTACTGAGGTTGTTGAGGCTAAAGCTGGAGGTGGATCGGCAACTCTATCAATGGGGCAGGCTGCTGCAAAGTTTGGCCTTTCTCTAGTTCGAGCATTGAATGGAGAAAAAGATGTAATTGAGTGTACTTATGTTGAGGGTTCTGGAGAGTTGGCAAGATTTTTTGCCCAGCCAGTTCTTTTGGGCAAGAATGGTGTTGAAAAAATACTCAGTTATGGAAGTCTTTCAGAGTTTGAACAGGCAACACTTAATGATGCCTTGGAAACTCTCAAGTCCGATATCAAAATCGGTGAAGAGTTCATCAACTAAAATTACTCAATAAAAAAAACACATAATGTCAAAAAATATCCATGATATGGCTTTAGCCTATCATAAAGAAGGTAGTCCCGGAAAGATTGATGTCTCCTCTCACAAAAAACTTGATAATGATCAAGATCTCAGTTTAGCCTACAGCCCCGGGGTTGCGGCACCCGTTCGAGAAATTGCTAAAGATCCTAGTCAAGTTAATCAATACACAATTAAGGGTAATTTAGTAGCAGTTATCACTGATGGTTCAGCTGTTTTAGGACTCGGAAATGTCGGTCCTCTTGCTGCAAAGCCTGTGATGGAAGGAAAGGCAGTGCTCTTCAAATACTTTGCAAATATTAATGCTTTCAATATTGAGCTTGATACTCAAGAAGTTGATGAAATTGTTAGCACGATTAAAAATATTGCACCTACTTTTGGCGGCATTAATTTGGAAGATATTTCTGCTCCTCGCTGTTTTGAAATTGAAGAGCGACTCATTAAAGAGTTAGACATCCCAGTTTTCCATGATGATCAACATGGCACTGCCATTATTGTTGCAGCTGGTCTTTTAAATGCTCTTGAAATTCAAGGAAAGTCTATTACTGCTGCGAAGATTGTTGTTGCTGGAGGAGGGTCTGCTGGGATAGCAACTTTAGATTTATTAGTCAGCCTAGGATTTAAAAAAGAAAATATGCTTTTGGTTGATCGAAGAGGCGTTGTCTCTAAAGAGCAAATTAGCATCGTTAATAAATACAAGGCAGCTTTTGCAGTAGATACAGATAAAAAAACTTTGGGTGATGCAATTAATGGCGCAGATGTCTTTATTGGTGTTGCGAGAGGCAATCTTGTTACTCAAGAAATGATTAAATCCATGGCGAAAAAGCCCATTATTTTTGCTTTGTCTAATCCTGATCCTGAAATTTCAGTGGAGGAGGTTTTTGCATGTAGAGATGATGCTGTCATGGCTACTGGGAGGAGTGATTTTCCAAATCAGGTAAATAATGTGATTGGTTTCCCCTATATTTTTAGGGGAGCGTTAGATGCTAATTCCAAGGTTATCAATACTGAAATGAAAGTTGCAGCTGTGCATGCTATTAAAGACCTTGCAAAACTTCCAGTACCTGAATCTTTATTAGAAATGTATCAAGTTGATGAGCTCAGATTTGGTGCAGATTATTTCATTCCAAAACCTTTTGATCCAAGACTCATTGATCTCATTCCAAAGGCGATTTATGATGCTGCATTAAAAAGCGGTGTGTCACGCTTGAAATAAAGATTTTTAAACCTCATTTTTAGCTTATTTAATCCTTGCTATGAATAAATAGTTATGGGATAATGTCCGATTGTTTTTTTGGAGGGGTGGCCGAGTGGTTAAAGGCGACGGACTGTAAATCCGTTCTCTCTGAGTACGTTGGTTCGAATCCAACTCCCTCCACCAGAGAAAAAAAAGGAAATTGCGGGTGTCGTATATTGGTATTACCTTAGCCTTCCAAGCTAATGAGGTGGGTTCGATTCCCATCACCCGCTCCATGTGGTTAGGAACGTGCTCACCTAGCTCAGTCGGTAGAGCACTTCCTTGGTAAGGAAGAGGTC
>CABWZI010000015.1 GCA_902509905.1 uncultured Gammaproteobacteria bacterium
GGCTGGATTTATCTTAAAGGTCTTGGAGTAACTGTTGACTATCAAAAATCCTTCGAGTGGCTTTCTAAGTCTTCTGAACAAGGAAATTTATGGGCTAAAGGTCAATTAGGATTAATGTATCAAAATGGTAATGGTGTAGTGCCCCAAGATTATGATAAAGCACTATCATTTTTAACTGAAGCAGGAGAAGAGTGGTCAGAGGAATTACAGACATTAAAGTCAATAATTGAAAGAGAGGAGATTAATAACTCTATTGAAAAAATTAAAATTATGAAACCAATCACTGCCGATAGAATTGGAAAGTGGTATGGCTCTGATAGCGATTTAGAAAATATTACTTGCAATGGTGAAGATACATCTGAGATTATTCTTTTGCATAATAAAGTTCTTATGAGAAACTATTCTGATGATTATTCTCTAATAGATAATGACTTAAATAGTTCATATAATATTTTTTATGAAGAAGAAAATCTTCGTTTTTTTTCTAAAAATATTATTGATTTTTCAAATTATGGCTCTCAAATACTAGATCTCTATGAAGATGAGCCGATGTTTCCGCAACTTATTTCAAATGATGGCTATATTCCAATAAAGATTTTTAAATGTGAAAATTTAAATAGTCAACTTGACTATATTTTGCTTGAAAGAGATGCAATTGAATTTGATCAGCTGGTGTATGCCGCTAAAGAAGAATGTCAAAATAAAAAACCTATTGATTGTTTACGAAAATTTATTACCTTTGCAGATGTGTCTAGAAACAATGAACTATCAAGGGCAGAATTAACAAGATTTTCTAAATTCATTGTTAAATGGCTTGCGTTAAATGGCGAGTTAAATTTAACAGAAAGAGTTGGTTCGTCTGGTGCTGCAATGATTTTGGGACCTGCTCTAGCTGAGTTTATATTACTAAATTACGATTATGATAACGATGAGCATATTGATCTCAAAGAAATTACATTTGACTTAGTCAATATTAACAGCAACTCATATCTTTATGATAAGTTAATCAGAAGGTATATTGAAGCATTAGATCTTGTCTCTGAGTCAAAGATAAATGCATCTAGAATTATTGATGACCTAATATAAATATGTTGGTAGTCGCGGGCAGATTCGAACTGCCGACTTCCACCATGTCAAGGTGACACTCTAACCAACTGAGTTACGCGACTATGAAGGCGAGATTATACTGCCTCAAAAGTTTTTTTGATAATTTTTTGAATATTACTGGCAGCCTCATAACGATTTTCAGCGTTTTTAATTGGCCTACCAACAACAATATAATCTGAACCGCTTTTAAAAGCTGTAGCGACATCAACAACCCTCTTTTGATCATCGTCATTTGCTACGGGCCTTATTCCAGGAGTTACTGCAATTAATTTATTGTCAATATGCTCTCTTATGAACGGAACTTCTAGGCCAGACGAAACAATTCCATCACAGCCCGCTTCAAAAGCCCTTTTAGCTCTTGAGATAACTAAATCTTGGACATCGCAAGAAAAACCCAAATCATCTAAATCACCACGATCTAAACTTGTAAGGGCTGTCACAGCGAGTATTTTTAGGTTATTTTTATTCTCAGCAGCTTTTTCCATCAAGGCTTGGTTGCCATGAATGGTAGCAAATGTAGCGCCATAGTCACTAAGTCTTGCAATAGTGCGACCAACTGTTTCAGGCACATCAAAGAACTTTAAATCAACAAAAACTTTTTTATCTTTTTTAACAAGCCAATCGAGAAGCTCAAAATACTGGCCAGTCATTAGCATTTCCATGCCAATCTTATAAAAATTAACACTATCATCAAGCTCTGTTACAATTTCCTTAGCCTCAGACACCTCTGGAACATCTAGAGCAAATATTAATCGATCTTCAAGCTTGATATTTTTCATTAAATTTAGGATTTTCTTGGAAGCTCGAATTATACTATAAGTTTCAATCAATTAGCTCTTTGCAATAAAGTCTTTAGCTAATTTATAGACTATCTCTGCACCTCTCTCATTAAGATGAATTTGATCAAATAGTATCCACTGTCCTTTCGCCCTTGATATATTATTCCAGGACTTCTTAAATAGATAGTGATGAAAAATTCCTCCGAAAATCCTTCTAATTATTAGTCTGGCTTTTGGATTGTATTCTAACTTTAACGGATAGGTTCTTGATTGTATTTCTAGCCATAATGCATCAGAAACTGGCAATAAAATTAAATTTTTTTGATTAGCAATTAATTTAATGTAATCATTAAACAAATTAACATGCTTATTGACTTCAGAATTTACATTTTCACCGATAGGGGGTAGTGTGCAAATCGCAATCTTAGATTGAATTCCAATCTTGTCAATTAATACATTTAAATGTTCTTTGTATTTTTTAAGAGTAGGAACTTCAGGTAACTCATTATTTTTTTTGTATCTTAAGCCAGAATTAATGTCAAATGACCCCAATGCATCATTCGTACCTATCAATAGTATTATTAAGTCGGGCTGGCACTGAAGAATGGGATCGAGTCTTTGAATAACTTGCCATGCTGTGTTGCCATTGATACCCTCATTCAAAAAAATATCATTTGGAAATTCCTGACGAAGATAATCTACCCAATTTTGCCCAATATTGCCGTGTGTAAGAGAATCACCAATGCAAGCAATAATTTTTTTATCTGAATCAACATTTCTACTTAAGTAATCTAAAGCTCTTTCTTTAGGAGGGGAAGAGAAAATTTTTAAAACATAAAAAAAAGGAAGGTAATTTACCCAATTTTGCCCAATATTACCGTGTGTAAGAGAGCCACCAATAGAAGTGTTAATTTTTTTATATGAATTAACATTTCTACTTAGGTAATCTAAAGCTCTTCCTTTAGGAGGGGAAGAGATAATTTTTAAAACATAAAAAAAAGCAGCTACCAAGGCAGCTGCAATAATTAAAACTAAGAAAAAAATAAACATTTAATCTAGATTTTTTTTAGTTATCTAATCCATCAACGGTAACTTCAATCTTAATAACATCATCAAAAGGTCTTCTTTTTGTTGAAAATGAGACTTCACTTCCGTTGTAATCAACAGTTACTTTATAGTGGCTTAGTCTTTTTTCTATTTTTTGTCTGACTTTATTCTCACAAACTTCTTGACTGATAACTTTTTGGGTTCCATTTCCTGCAGCTTTTTCAGCGTCATTGGCAATTGAAGCACCCATAAGGATTCCAGCTAATGTCATAATATCTTTACCATCACCTTCACCAAATTGGTTACCTATGGCACCGCCTATAACCCCACCAATGATTTCATTAGTTGCACTTCCATCACCATTGTTTTGGATAGTTTCCTTTATATAACACTCCTTGTAAGGCTCTTCAACCCTTACTTGTTTGTATACTTTGTCAACTGAAACGACAGAAGCAGTATCTATAAATGTGCCTGCTATAGACATTTGAGAAAATGAAAATAACAAAGCAAAAAATGAACTCTTTAAGATAATTTTCATAATTGACTCCATTAATGATTTAATTAAATTCTACACTTACCAATTGAGTTTAAAGTGTTGAAAAGATGAAGATTGTGTTTATTTCAAAATCAACGGCAATAAACCCAAATTATACATATATTATAAATTATATACTTTTTGGTTATTTTTAAGTGAAATTAGCTTTAATCGATAGGAATTTATAAAGTTTAAAAAATAAATACCTAATTGCTTGAAATATTAACCATAACTGGCAATAATATATTTTTTGCCTTGGTAGCTCAGCTGGATAGAGCACTCGCCTCCTAAGCGAGGGGTCGTAGGTTCAAATCCTGCCCAGGGCGCCAATCATCCTATGTCAAATAAACTTATAAGGCTCTTACTTTTAAAATTCCTTCTACCCGTTTTATATTTTCAATGACAGTATTGGGAATTTCTTTCTCGATATCTATAAGAGTATAAGCAAATTCTCCTCTGGATTTGTTAAGCATATCAACAATGTTAGCGCCTTCTTCAGCTATTTCTTTTGTTATTTGGCGGACCATATTCGGAACATTTCTATGAGTAATTGCTAAACGCTCTTCACCAGCTCTTGGCATCTTTGAGTCAGGAAAATTGATCGAGTTTACAATGTTTCCATGCTCAAGATAGTCTTTTACTTGCTTGGCAATCATTATTGCGCAGTTCTCCTCAGCCTCAGAAGTAGACGCGCCCAAGTGAGGGAGTGCAATGACTCTATGATGATTCTTTTTCTCATCGAAAGGAAAGTCAGTAACGTAATACTTTACCTTGCCACTATCAAGGGATTTAATGAGTTCTTCTTCATCAACTATGCCATCTCTTGACATGTTGATAACAACACATCCTTCAGGCAAAAGGGCAATTCTCTTTGCATCTAAAAGATTCTTAGTTGCATCAACCAGAGGCACATGGAACGAGACAAAGTCACTTTTTGAGAAGAGCTCTTCTAATGAGAGTGCCTCTTGAACTTCTGAAGAAATTTTCCAGGCATTCTTTTTTGAAATTGATGGATCATACCCAATAACATCCATCCCAAGCATACTTGCAGCATTTGCAATCTCTACTCCAATTGCTCCCAAGCCCACAATCCCTAATGTTTTTCCAGGCAGTTCAGATCCTGAATACTGCTTTTTTCCATCTTCAACCGAAGTCTTAAGGTTTTCCAGTGGAAGTTTATTGACATATTCCCAAGCCTGGCAAATATTTCGACTTGCGAGGAGCATTGATGAAATAACAAGCTCTTTCACAGCATTTGCATTTGCACCAGGCGTATTAAATACAACAACACCTTTGTCACTCATTTGTTTAAGTGGGATATTGTTGACCCCTGCACCAGCCCTGCCAATTGCTTTTAAACTATCTCCAATTTCCATATCATGCATTTTTGCACTTCGAACGAGAATGGCATCTGGACTTTCATCACTCGTTGAAACACGATAGGATTCTTTTGAAAACTTCTCAAGTCCAAGCGGTGAAATGTTATTAAGTACCTGTATGTTTAGCATTATCCAAAATCCTTTTCAAAATCATTCATAAAGTTAATAAGAGCATCAACTCCCTCTTGAGGCATAGCATTATAAATACTAGCCCTCATGCCGCCGACACTTCGATGACCCTTAAGTGCAAGCAGACCAGCCTCTTTTGAGCGCTCTAAAAATGTAATATTTAGTTTCTCATCTGCTATTAAAAATGGGACATTCATCCATGATCTATACCTTGAAGACACAGGGTTTGAATAAAAATCAGAGCTATCAATTGCTCTATATAGTGACTCTGCTTTAGCTTTATTAATCGTTTGCATTGCGTTTAGACCGCCCTTATCTTTAACCCACTCAAAGACTCTTCCAGCCGCGTACCATGGAAAAGTAGCTGGAGTATTAAACATCGAATCATTATGAGCCTGAGTAGAATAGTCAAATAGTTTAGGCTGATGCTTAACTACTTCTCCAATAAGATCCTCTCTAACAATTACAATCGTTAGTCCAGATGGACCAATATTCTTTTGGGCTCCTGCATAAATAACACCAAATTTAGAGACGTCAATTGGACGCGATAGAATCGTTGAAGACATGTCTGCAGCAATAGGCATGGAAACCTCTGGAACATAGTCAAACTCTAGACCTGCGATTGTCTCATTAGGGGTGTAATGAAGATAAGAAGCATCTTCATCAATATCCCAATTCTGAAAATCATCAATATTAGTAAAATTATTTTCGGTACTATCTGTACATACATTTACCTCACAATACCTTTTTGCCTCTGCAATCGCTTTAACAGACCAGTGACCTGTATTTGCATAACTGGCTTTAAAGCCTCCCCTTAGGAGATTAATGGGCACCATAGAAAACTGTGCTGATGCCCCTCCCTGAAGAAAAAGTACCTTGTAGTTTTCAGGAATACTCAGAAGTTCTCTAAAGTCTTGCTCGGATTTCTCAGCAGCTTCCATAAAATCAACTCCTCTATGAGAAATTTCCATTACTGATGCTTTTGAGTTTTGATATTCGAGAAGTTCGCTCTGAATTTTATGAAGAACCTCTCTAGGCAGCATTGCTGGTCCTGCACTAAAATTGTATGCTTGAGTCATTTTTAATAATAAACTTTTTTTTAAGTAAAAAAAAAACGCTCAGGTGCGCATAGTCAAACTAAGCCCATCTAAACGTCAGTGTTGATCAAATAACCACCGTTGGTTTTTTGAAATAGTATCATTATACCTGTCCTATAAATTTCATCACGTAGGCTTTGTGACAAAATGTCTCAACATTAATTTGAACATTCACATTTGTTTCACAGCTTTGGAAATCATTTGCTTTAATCAATCTTGTAAAATAATGAGTCTATTTCATAATTGATTCATCTGATGGCAATTCAAACTTTAATAGTTCATGACCACAATATCGAAACTGCTAAAAAAGTAGCTCTTGATATAAATGGTGAACTCGAAGCAAGAAAAAGTCACTTTAGAGTGCATACAAAATCAAACTTTGAAATTGAGAATTTAAGGTCTTATCATAGTGTTGATCTTAATATTTTTGATCAAGGGTTTGATTATAACAATATCAAACTCATGGTCAGTGATATGGACTCTACCCTGATCTCGATTGAAACGATTGATGAGGTTGCAAGACAGGTTGACCTGTCAAATGAAGTCTCATTAATTACAGAAGAGGCCATGCAGGGTCAGTTAGATTTTTCTGAGTCATTTAAAAAGAGAGTGTCTATTTTAAAAGGGGTTAGCACTGAAAGCTTCAACGAAGTATACAAAAACAAAATGGAGTTGAACCCAGGTGCTAGCGAGCTTTTTAAATTTCTTAAGTCTATCAAAATAAAAACTGCTTTAGTTTCAGGCGGTATAAACTTTTTTGCTGAAAAAGTTACAGATGTCTTAGGTATTGATACATATCGCGCTAACGATGTTGAAATCAAAAATGAGGCTTTAACTGGAAATGTACTAGGAGCAATAGTTGATGCCAAGGCAAAAGCGAATTATATTGAAGAATTGTGCAATTATTATAGGCTCAGCCCTAAACAAGTGATTGCCATTGGAGATGGTGCTAATGATCTAGAAATGATGAAAGTAGCCGGACTATCGGTCGCTTACCACGGCAAACCAATCTTAAAGAAAAGTTGTAATATACATATTAACTTTGGTGGATTAGATAGCCTGATTGACTTCTTTGATAAATCGTAAGTGATCAAATTTTTTTTCATAGAAAAACCACAAAAAATTCATTTAAAACTTTCAGTCTTCTAAGTAAACTAACAACTTAATTTATAAAATATTACGAGTACTATGAAATCAAAATCAATACTTTTAGCAGTTTTTTTATCAGTTTTTGTCTTTAGTTTTTTTAATATTGCAAATGCCGATGACCATCTTCACAAAGTAAGTGGAACAGTCACAGGCTGCTCTTCGAAGCATGCGGTTCACGTTCTTATTTATGAAGAGGCAGGCTTTAAAGGTATGAATCATAGTCAAGAGAACATTTACTCTCCAACAAAGGGTGCTGATTGCAGTGTCGACTTTAGTATGGAGGTTCCAACTGGACCTTATGCCCTTGCCTCGTTTGAAGACAAGAATGGTAATGGAGAGTTAGATTTCTTTTTCTTTATTCCAAAAGAGCCAGCTGGTTTCTATCAATTCAGCGGTATGGGTGCGCCCAAGTTTGATAAGATGAAGGTAGACGTCAATGGTGACATTGATAATATCGAAATTGTTCTTCCATAATTACTAATTATTACTTTTATATATGCCCACCCCAATCATTGCAGGATCGACAGGACTTGTTGGCAGCAAGATTTTAAGCTGTCTCTCTGATCAAAATCTTAACCCTATAGCATTAGCAAGAAGCACAATCAAACTTCTTCCTGCAAATGCACATGAACTCATTGTTGATTATGACTCCTTATTGACCGAAGGCTCCCTTCCAAAATGTGATCATGTTTTTATTTGTCTTGGCACTACAATCAAGATTGCCAAAAGTAAAGAAAACTTTAAAAAAGTTGATCTTGACTACCCCCTTGTGATTGCAAAAAAAGCTCTGGATTCTGGCGCCAAAAAATTAACCCTTATTTCGTCAGTGGGTGCTGATAGTCAATCAAAGAACTTCTACTTAAGAACCAAAGGTGAGCTTGAAGATGCAATTCTTGAGCTCGGCTATGAGAGCGTAAATATATTCAGACCCAGCTTTTTAATTGGTCGAGGAGGAAGGCATAGGGCTGTTTCAGAGAAAATCTTTATGAGGGCCGCTAAAATATTTGATATTTTTTGTATTGGATCTGCAAGAAAATACAGAAGTATTGACGCTCAAAAATTAGCTGACAAAATGGCTTCTACATTAGATTCTATCCCAGGCGTTCATTACTATTACTTTGATGACTTTATAAACTAGTTTTTATAAATTCTGTCCTATCCACCCTTTTCGTAAACAGAATTTAATAATATTAGATCTAAAATCTCTCACAGGTATAATGTGAGCCATCTAAATAAGCACATCATCATTCAATGTCGGGCAACTCATTCGGAAAACTATTTACTTTAACGACTGCTGGCGAGAGTCATGGTGATGCACTCTTAGGCATTGTTGATGGTTGTCCCCCAGGCATGAAACTGAGTGAAGAAGACCTTCAGGGCGATCTTGATTTGAGAAAGCCTGGTAGCTCCAGACATACCACACAAAGAAGAGAATCTGATACTGTAAAAATTGTCTCAGGAACTTTTGAAGGGATAACTACTGGAACTCCGATTGGTCTTTTGATAGAAAATAATGACCAAAGGCCAAGGGATTACACCAAAATTGCTAATTCATTTAGGCCAGGACATGCTGACTTTAGTTATCAACAAAAATATGGAATCAGAGATTATCGTGGAGGTGGTCGCTCATCGGCAAGAGAAACTGCAATCAGAGTTGCAGCTGGCGGTATAGCAAAAAAATACCTCAGTGAAAAATTTAGTATCAAAATCAATGGCTATCTAGCCCAACTAGGCCCTATAGCTTTTGAAAACTTTGACTGGAATGAAGTTCATAACAACCCTTTCTTTTGTCCTGATGCCAAGAAGGTTTCAGAGCTTGAAGAGTATATGGACAATCTAAGAAAGTCAGGTGACTCTATAGGCGCCAGAATTAATATTGTGGCAAGCAATATGGTGACTGGTCTAGGTGAGCCCATATTTGACCGACTCGATGCGGATATTGCACACGCAATGATGAGCATTAATGCGGTCAAAGGTATTGAAATTGGTGCTGGCTTTGAAGTTGTAAACCAAAAGGGCTCTGATCATAGGGACCTGATAACCCCGGAGGGCTTTAAATCAAATAACTCTGGAGGAATTTTAGGAGGCATAAGTTCTGGGCAAGATCTATTAATTTCAATTGCTCTGAAACCAACCTCAAGTATTCGTCTTCCTGCGGAGAGTATTGACAAAAAAGGTGGTTCAACAGAAATCAGTACAACTGGAAGACATGACCCCTGTGTTGGCATTCGCGCTACCCCTATTGCAGAAGCGATGCTGGCGATTACTCTGATGGACCATGCCCTAAGGAACCGCGCTCAAAACGCAGATGTAGAATCAGTCACGCCCGTTATACCTGCATCCAAGCAGTAAGTTCAATTCAATCAAAAGGAAATAATGTTTAAGCTCATTCATAAGCGCGTGCCTAGTAACGCAAAAAATGATATTTTGTCAGGCCTTACTGTCGCTCTTGCACTTGTCCCAGAAGCTGTTGCCTTTGCACTTTTGGCTGGATTAAATCCACTTGTAGGACTTTATGCAGCCTTTACGATTGGAATTGTTACATCGATTTTGGGTGGTAGGCCTGGAATGATTTCAGGAGCGACCGGAGCTATTGCTGTGGTCATTGGAACTTTAGTTGCGATACATGGCGTCGAGTACTTGTTTGCTGCTGTCGTTCTTACAGGAGTCATCCAAGTAGTCTTTGGCATCTTAAAAATGGGTAAATTTATTAGACTCGTTCCACATCCAGTCTTTCTTGGCTTTGTGAACGGTCTTGCTATAGTAATCTTTTTATCTCAGGTCAAACAATTTAAGGTTGAGGGGGAATGGATTACAGGAAGTCCACTCGCTTTGATGCTAATTATTGTTGCCATCACGATGCTTATTATTCATTTCTTGCCAAAAATCACTAGAGCCATTCCCTCAACTTTGGTAGCAATTGTAATCGGAACTCTAGCAGTTCTTTATCTTGGACTAGATACAAGAACAGTGGGTGATATCGCCCCTATTGGTGGGGTATTTCCACCGTTTCATTTTCCTGACGTACCCCTCAATTTTGAAACGCTCAGTATCGTTTTCCCATACGCAGTGGTCATGGCTCTGGTTGGCCTCATTGAAAGTTTATTAACCCTAAACCTGATTGATGATTTAACTGAAACAACAGGTCAGCCTAATCGTGAATGCATTGGTCAAGGAGTTGCTAATACGGTAACTGGATTATTTGGGGGAATGGGTGGCTGCGCAATGGTAGGTCAAAGCCTCATTAATATCAAGTCAGGAGGTAGAGGAAGACTATCAGGCATTGTCGCTTCGCTGGTCCTCCTATTCTTTATCCTTTACCTTTCAAAGTACATTGAAATGATTCCAGTCGCCGTTCTCATTGGAGTTATGATGATGGTTGTGATAGGGACCTTTGAGTGGGGATCACTAAGGCTATTTGGCAAAGTCCCATTGCCAGACATTGTGGTGGGCATAGCAGTAGCTGTAATTACTGTTCTAACTGATAACCTAGCTCTTGCAGTCATTGCTGGAGTAATCATGTCTGCACTATCTTATGCCTGGGAGTCAGCTGGAAAGATTCACTCTGTTGAAGAATATGAGTCACAGGGTAAAAAGACTTACAGACTTCACGGCGCTTTGTTTTTTGCATCAATCAACACGTTCCATTCAATATTCAACCCAAAAGAAGATCCAGATAATGTCTATATTGACTTTGAAGATTCTCGAGTCATTGATCACTCTGCTATTCAGGCCATTGATAAACTTGCAGAGCGCTATCAAAAAGCCGGTAAAACTCTTCACTTAATGCATTTGAGTGAGGAGTGTCGATTGCTTCTGAAGACTGCGCAGCACCTGGTGGAAGTGAATGTTCTTGAAGATCCTCAATATCATGTTGCTATCGATAAAGCAAAGGCTCGAATTGAAGGAAACATGTAAGCTTAAAAATCATAATCCGAACTCTTGATTTTGATTTAATTTTTTTTTATAATTTTTTTTTCGTTTAACAAAATAGGAAATATAAATATGAAAAAAATCTATATTATTACTTTGTTTTTACTTTCTGGTTCAGTGTTGGCACACAGTCCTTTAAACAATGACTTTGAGTCTATGATGAAGCGCATGTTCAATCACATGGAAATGATGGATATGCACCACAACCATTTGTTTGAAGAGATGGGTTTAAGACACAATAATAATAGCTGGTTATCTTTAAATCAGATTGAAAATCAAGACAACTTTCAACTAAAAATCATTCTTGATGGAATGGATAAAGAGGACCTGAAGATTCATATTGATAAAAACCTACTTGTCATACAAGCTGAAAAAAATACAATCAGCGAGACAAGTCAGTCCAGCCAGTCATTTATGCAACAATTTATGATTCCAAAAGATGTAGATAAGTCAAAAATTACCGCTGACTTTAAAGAAGGAGAATTAGTTGTCACCTTGCCAAAGAACGTTAAATCAGAACCAGAAGTACAACAAATAACAATTAATTAAAATAACGACACTTGCCTTTTAAAAAAAGGCAAGTGTCTAAATCTAATAAGTTACTCGAAATTAACGTAGATTAAAGGATCAATCTCGCTATAAACACTTCCAGAAGTCCCTTTAAATACTATCTCAGCCTCATCTCGTCGCTTCAATGTTTTTGAGAAATAGAGATACGGTTTCTCAGAGACAAAAACAGCCGTTGCATCAACTTGCACATTATTTCTACTATCACTGATAACCCTAAAATTAGTCGCATCACCCGGCAACTCAAAACCAAGCATAAAGTTCACATCACTCAACTCGCTGTTTAGCGCATCGGCATAGTCTGTAGACTTTAAACTAACTTCAAGTTCACCAGTATTTTCAAGAACTAAAACAGCAACACGATTATTGTTTCCAAGATAAGTTTCTAAATTCTCCAATGTTCCTATTGGAATTGTTGTTTCAATAACAAGTGTTTCGCTATAGTCGGTGGATGATTGGGAGAAAACAGATTCTGGAGCAAGATACTTTTCAGCAATCAATGTAGCTGTATCTAGTTCACCATCATCATCGCTATACATCGTAAATGAAGCTCTGACAGGAACCTCAAACACTTCTCCTTCATTTGCCGCCTCAATATCTGTCGTGTAGAGAGTTACATCAAGAACACTCGGTGAGCATGACGTCAAAAATGTAATGATTAAAAAGGATCCAAATAGTTTTGATAATTGTAATCTCATAACTGCAATTCATTAGTTGATTAAGATTCTATATTATCACAATTAAAAATTGATTATTTTCCTTTTTGATCACCCCAAAGAATCTTATGGAGCTGGACTTGGAGCCTAACATTGAGTTTTTTTTCTAGAATCCAATCAGCCAATTCAACTGGCCTTAAACTCTCATAGACTGGGGAAAACAAAACTTCAGACTCTACTTCATGATTTTCCAATATTTTGGTGCACCAATCAAAGTCTGACCTTGAAGCAATAACAAACTTTAGCTGGTCCTTATTTTTTAGAATTGAAAGATTTTCGTATCTATTCTGATGTTCTTCAGTTGAGGAAGGCGTTTTAATGTCCATTACAATTGATACTTTACTATTCACTGGAGCTATATCGATGCTTCCACTGGTCTCCATTGATACTTTGTAATCATTATCAATAAGCGCATCAAGGAGTTTTAAACAGTTACTTTGAGCCATTGGCTCTCCTCCAGTGACGCATACATACTGAGTGTTATATTGAGCAATTTCATCTAAGATATGCTCAATGGAGAGTGGATTATTTCCTTTGAATGCATAGGCAGTATCGCAATAGTTACATCTGAGAGGGCATCCAGTTAATCGAACAAAAACCGTTGGTATTCCGACCTCCCTTGCTTCTCCCTGGAGCGAGTAAAAGATTTCAGTGATGTTGAGAGTCGTGTTATTTAAATTGTCCATCTTTTAATAGTTTGATTTGGTTTCTAACATCTGCTGCTTGCTCGAATTTTAATTCTTCTGCAAACTGATACATCTCTTTCTCTAATCTTTTTAATTCTTTGGATAACTGAACAGGTGAGAGCTTGACTTGGATTATTTCTGAACTCGATTCATCGATGTCAGCAGCAGAAAGATCGGTATCCAGAATGTCAACAATAGGCTTAATAACGCCTTTTGGCGTAATCCCGTGTTTTTCATTAAATGATTGCTGTTTGTCTCTTCTTGCTGTTGTGACATCCATTGCCCTTTGCATAGAATTTGTAACCCTGTCAGCATAAAGAATGACACTACCATTAATATTTCGCGCTGCCCTCCCCATGGTTTGAATGAGTGATCTCTCAGACCTTAAAAATCCCTCTTTGTCAGCATCTAAGATAGCTACTAATGAGACCTCCGGAATATCAAGACCCTCTCTTAAGAGGTTGATCCCAACCAAAACATCAAAAACGCCCAGTCGCAAATCCCTTATTATTTCAACTCGCTCAACTGTATCAACATCGGAATGAAGATAACGAACTTTAATGTTATGATCATTCAAATACTCACTGAGCTGCTCTGACATTCTTTTGGTTAGCGTTGTAACTAGAACTCTCTCCTTAATCGCAACTCTCTTATTTATTTCAGACAATAGATCATCTACCTGAGTCTCTACAGGCCTGACTTCAATTTCAGGATCCAAAAGACCAGTTGGCCTGACCACCTGTTCAGCAATAACGGTTGACACATCGAGCTCATAGTTTGCTGGGGTTGCAGAGACCAAAATGCATTGATTTAATCTCTCTGAAAACTCTTCAAACTTTAACGGTCTGTTGTCTAGAGCAGAGGGTAAACGGAAACCAAAGTCAACGAGCGTTGTCTTTCGTGCCCTGTCCCCATTGTACATGGCTCCTATTTGACTCACTGTAACGTGCGACTCATCAAGAATTACTAGAGAGTCATCTGGCAAATAATCAAAGAGTGTTGGCGGTGCTTCTCCAGGCCTTCTTCCGGAGAGGTATCGTGAGTAGTTTTCAATACCGGAGCAGTAGCCGAGCTCTCTCATCATTTCCATGTCTTGAACCACTCTCTGCGAGAGTCTCTGATCTTCAACTAATTTGTTTTGGGACAGGAGCTCTTTTTTTCTAACGCCCAATTCAACTTTGATATCATCAAGCATATTTTGAATCGTGGATTCAGGAGTGACATAGTGGGTCTTGGGATAGATGGTAATCCTCTGAAGTGATTTTAGCTTTTCTCCAGTCAAAGGATCAAACCATGAAAGACTCTCAACCTCGTCATCAAACATCTCAATTCTAACTGCACTCTCGTCAGAATCAGCCGGAAATATATCAATCACCTCACCCTTAACTCTAAAATGCCCCCTAATGAGTGTTAAGTCGTTCCGGGTATATTGCATCTTTGAGAGAGTCGCTAGAATTTCTCTCTGGTTGGTGAGTTCTCCGACAGTTAAGTGAAGCAGCATCTTCATGTAGCTCTTTGGATCACCAAGACCATAAATGGCCGACACACTGGCAATGATGATGACGTCTTTTCTTTCTAAAAGTGACTTGGTAGCAGAGAGTCGCATCTGCTCAATTTGCTCATTTATCGACGCATCTTTTTCAATATAAGTATCTGAAGCTGGTACATAGGCCTCTGGCTGATAGTAGTCATAGTAGGAGACAAAGTATTCAACAGCATTGTCTGGGAAAAAATCCTTCATTTCACTGTAAAGCTGAGCTGCAAGTGTTTTGTTGGGAGCCATAATGAGGCTCGGCTTTTGGCTCTTCTCAATGACATTTGCTAAAGTGAAAGTTTTGCCTGAGCCAGTAACCCCAACAAGAGTTTGATATTTCTCACCTGACTCAATTCCATCTAACAATTTTTGAATTGCAGAGGGTTGGTCACCCTTAGGTGAAAAATTTGATTTGAGTTGAAATTTTCTAGCCATAATTGGCAGTTTTTCATTAAAATAAAACCCTCAATTTTAAACCATTTAAAGAGTACCATAAATGTCATCAATGTTATCAAATCGAGTTCAAAAAGTTAAACCATCAGCCACTATGGCAGTGAGCGATAAAGCTAAAGAATTAAAATCACAAGGCATCCAAATTGTATCTATGGGTTCTGGAGAGCCTGACTTTGATACCCCAACCAATATTCAAAAGGCTGCTATTAAAGCCATTGGTAATGGTGAGACTCGATATACAGCTGCTGACGGTACTCCTGAGCTTAAAAAAGCTATCTGTGAAAAATTTAAAAGAGAAAACGGATTAGACTATTCACTAAACGAAGTTATGGTTTCTTGTGGTGGAAAACAGGTCTTTTACAACCTTTGTCAAGCGATCTTAAATTCTGGCGATGAAGTAATTATTCCTACGCCATATTGGGTTTCCTATCCGGATATGGCTATTTTAGCCGATGCCACTCCAGTCTTTATTGAGGCTGGTCTAGATCAAGATTTTAAAATTTCACCTGAACAGCTTGAAGCAAGTATTACTGCAAACACTAAACTCTTAGTTCTAAATAGCCCCTCAAATCCTACTGGATCTGTCTACTCAAAGTCAGAGATTGAAGCTCTTGGGACTGTTCTCGAGCAGCATCCCCATGTACTCATTATCAGTGATGATATTTATGAACATATTCGATGGGGTGATGATGACTTTGTAAACATCGCTATGGCTTGCCCAACTCTAAAAGATCGCGTCATCATCTTAAATGGTGTTTCTAAAGCCTATGCTATGACTGGGTGGAGAATTGGTTACGCAGCAGGGCCGGAGTCAGTCATAAAAGCAATGAAAAAAATTCAAGGCCAATCTACTTCAAACCCAAGCTCCATTTCACAAGCCGCCGCTCTTGAGGCTATTACTGGAGATCAGTCATTCATTACGATGATGGTTGAGGCTTTTGAACGTCGTCATGACTTTCTTGTGGACAGTCTAAATGCAATTGATGGTATCGAATGTCCTAGATCAGGTGGTGCGTTCTATTCTTTTCCAAAGGTTCAAGGCTTAATAGAAAGGCTAGGGCTTAAGGATGATGTCGAATTCTCAACTTATTGTCTTGAGAAATTAAGTTTAGCTGTTGTTCCTGGTTCTGCTTTTGGAGCTCCTGGATATGTGAGATTATCTTTTGCTACGAGCATGGATAACATCAAACTTTCAGTTGAAAAATTAGCAAGCGTTTAAACAAGCGCTGGTTTAGTTTTTTTCTTGACATCTAAAATTTCTTAATATAACCTCTACTTTTTTGATAAGGAGAATCACAATGCTTGATAAAAGAAAATTCTACATTAACGGTCAGTGGGTTGACCCTTCAAATAAGAATGACTTTGAAGTTATCAATCCTTCAGATGAATCAGTATGTGCAATAATCTCACTGGGCTCTCAAGAAGATACAGATGCAGCGGTTTCAGCTGCAAGAGCAGCATTGCCGATGTGGTCAAGCTCATCAAAAGAAGAAAGAATTGCATTGCTGGAGAGGCTTTATGCTATATATCAAAGAAGAATGGATGAGATGGCTGAGGTTATCTCTATTGAAATGGGCGCTCCCATTGATTTTTCTAAGGCTGCCCAAGCCCCTTCAGGAACAAACGCAATTGAAGATTTTCTCAATCAACTCAAAAAGTTTGAGTTTGAAGAGCAGCTTGATGATTCGGATAATCAACTGATCTATGAGCCTAAAGGCGTTTGTGCTCTCATTACCCCATGGAATTGGCCCATTAGCCAGGTTGCTTTGAAGGTTATTCCTGCTATTGCAGCAGGATGTACTATGGTTTTAAAGCCATCAGAAATTGCCCCTCTAGATTCAATGTTGTTTGCTGATATGCTTGAGGAGGCTGGATGCCCTGCTGGTGTTTTCAACCTTGTTAATGGTGATGGTGCTGGTGTTGGAAGTCAGTTAACCTCACATCCAGATATTGACATGGTCTCCTTTACTGGATCAACAAGAGCAGGTGCCTTAATTTCTCACAATGCCGCAGACGACTTTAAGAGGGTTGGTCTAGAGCTTGGCGGAAAAGGTGCGAATATTATCTTTGCTGACGCTGATGAAAAAGCAGTTAAAAGAGGTGTGAGACACTGTTTCAATAATACAGGTCAGTCTTGCAACGCACCTACAAGAATGCTTGTAGAGAGAACTATCTATGACCAAGCTGTTGAAATTGCCAAAGAGACAGCCCTTTCAACTAAAACAGATATTGCATCAAAAGAAGGAAAACACCTTGGCCCTGTCGTATCAAAACTTCAGTTTGATAAGATTCAAGCATTAATTCAAGCTGGGATAGATGAGAATGCCACTTTGGTGACTGGAGGAACTGGAAAACCTGAGGGACTCGAGACTGGTTATTTCATTAAGCCTACAATTTTTGCAGACGTTAATAATCAAATGACGATTGCACAAACTGAAATTTTTGGGCCAGTTCTCTCAATTATTCCTTTTGATACTGAAGAAGAAGCTATTGAAATTGCTAACGATACCCCTTATGGATTAACCAACTACGTTCAAACACAAGACCAGGAGAGAGCAAAGAGAATGTCCAAAAGGCTTCTCTCTGGAACTGTAGAGCTCAATGGTAAAGGTGCTGCAAGTGGTGCTCCATTTGGTGGATTCAAGCACTCTGGAATTGGAAGAGAAGGGGGAGAGCATGGCTTTACTGAGTTTGTTGAGGTCAAGGTAGTTACTGGCTGGAACTAAAGCTGAACTGAATGCTGGCTAAAAAAAATATAGCCATTGGTGGTATCAGCACAGAATGTAGCAGCTATTCTCCATTATTTCAAAATAAGGAGGACTTTAGAACTGTCCGTGAGCAAGATTTACTAGACCTTGTTGACTTTCCATTTTCAGAACACAACATTAATGTTAGTCCGTTATTTTTCAAAAAGTCGGTTCCTGGGGGTCCGATTGAAAGAGAATATTTTGATCAAGTTAAAAATCAATTCATAGAAGAGATAAATGCTCTTGGTAAGCTTGATGGGATTCTTTTGTTAATGCACGGTGCAATGTATGTTGAAGGCATAGAAGATCCTGAAGGAGACTGGATAAGCTCAGTCAGATTAGCAGCTGGTCCAGATTGTATTATTTCGCTAAGCTATGACCTTCATGGCCAAATAACTGACAAAATCATCAAAAATATTGATGCATTTGCTGCCTTTAAAACTGCACCTCATATTGATGTGAAGGAGACCTATAGGCGCTCTGCATCGATGCTGGTAAGCGCCATTAATGAAAACTATCGACCAATAGTGCTCTGGTCCTCAATACCGGTTTTAGTTTCGGGAGAGATGTCATCAACTTTTGTGGAGCCTTGTAAAACAATTTACGAAAATCTTGATCAATATAATAATGAAAATGGGATTCTTGATTGTAATCTATTGGTGGGTTATGTGTGGGCTGACACTCAAAGAGCCACAGCTTCTTCAGTGGTAACTTGCACCAATGAGATTATGGGTGCTAAACTCTGTAAAAAAATTGCTGCAAACTACTGGAATTCTAGAAAAGATTTAAAGTCTGATATGCAGACAGGAAGTATTGATGATGCTTTACTTTGGCTCAAAAGTGATTTTTCAATTGTTGCAGATAGCGGTGACAATCCCACAGCAGGAGGTGTAGGTGATAGGGTCGATGTACTAGAGGCAATCCTTAAACATAGTCATATTGATTCACTATTTGCTGGAATAGCTTCTAAGTCAGCCTATGATGAGCTCAAGATAGGGAATGAGTTTAGCTTAGGTGGCACCTTTGGGGGTGGTGGCCCATTACTAAAACTTAAAGCTGATAGCGTATATTTTAAGAATCAGTGCGCCGTAGTTAGCATCTCTAAAACTGTCATAGTGATCTCTAAAATAAGGAGGCCCTTTCATAATTTCAAGGATTTTGAGGAATTAAATCTCAAACTGAGTGACTTCAAAATTTTAGTGGTTAAGTCAGGATACCTCTCGCCTGATTTACAGTCACTCTCTGCACAGTCATTTTTAGCACTTACTGAGGGTGCAGTGAATCAAAACTTAGCTATTATCGAAAATAAACACCGTAACAAGAAAATATACCCTTTTCAAGATTTTGATAATTTTATCCCGCTCGTCAGTGACGGGGTATCCTTAGTTAGTTAATAGCCTTCAAAACCTGCTTAATAAAAAGTTGTTCATTCCACTGATTGGGGCCTGACCCAACTCTGACAACAACAAGCTCTTTTGAGGGAATTACATAACATCTATTAGTGTTGTAACCTTCAAGTGAAAACATATCTACTGGAAGCCCTGGCCACCTTGTTCCATCAGTGTTCACCCAAAATGTATATCCATACTCTGGATTTAAAGTTTGCGAAGGCTTGGTTGCCTTTTCAATCCAAGAACTAGGGACAACTTCATCATCAGCCCACCTTCCATTTTGGATCAATAAATAACCAACCCTAGCTAGCTCTCTTGCCGAAATATGAAGACCAACGTGGGCACTCGTGTGAGGACCTATGAATTGACCCCCTCCATGAACGTCCCAACTTGCATTCTCTATACCAATCTTATCGAAAACTTTCTCCTGCATGTATT
Source organism: uncultured Gammaproteobacteria bacterium (assembly GCA_902509905.1). Classification (GTDB taxonomy): domain Bacteria; phylum Pseudomonadota; class Gammaproteobacteria; order PS1; family Pseudothioglobaceae; genus Pseudothioglobus. The sequence continues at coordinate 19,688 of CABWZI010000015.1, forward strand.
CATGCATCTCTCTTCTCATAATATGTTTAAAAAGAATTGAAAGGTGAGCCATCGCAGGATCACTATAATCCCAAATTGTGCCTGGCTCTGAAATCAGCTGATCTGTTTTATAGCCATATCGGTTCTCCTTATATCCAAGTGCATGCTCAAAGGGTCCAGAGTTATCAAGCGGAGGAATACCAAATACTAATTCATTTTCACCAGGAATACCAGAGGTCATGCTAAGGAGATGTCCTATTGTTATTTTTTCTTTTCGCTTATCAGTTATCTTAAAAGAATCTGGAAAAAATGAATATGCAAAACTATCTAAGTCAACTTTTATATTGTCGGGAAGTGTTCCATTTTTACTTTCTTCCAATAATAAGCCCCAAGCTATCCCAGTAAATGATTTGGTGCAAGACCATACATCAAATCGGCTCCCTGGAAGTGTCATAAAGCTGTAATGCTCTTTGACTAAAAAACCATCTTTAACAATAACAATGCCAGAAGCAACATTGTCAAAGAAAAGTTTGTATTCTTCAATGACCTTATTAAGGTGGTCAAAATTAATTTTAGAGACAACTTTTTTGTCCATTTTTTTATGAAGAAACTGCCATCCACCCTTTGATTCTGGCGAAGGAAAATACTTAGTATTTTTAGGGCTAATTCTTGTCATCAAGTAATTGTACTTGGAAAAAAATACTGAGTCTGAAAATAATTATTCAAGCTTTATGGTAAGATTGAATACTAAGCAATGACACACAATATGTGTGTGTAAAAAAATAAGTTAATTCAATATTATAGGAGAAATATGATGACGTTAACTTTAGTGTACAGATTGAACGGGTTGGTGGGTCTATTATGGGCAGCGTCAATGTGGTTTGGAACAGACATGATGGCAGCATCCTACGGCTGGGAGGTGACTCAACCAATGGTTACAATGTCTCAGTTTTTAGCAATGTCTTTCTTGTTTATTGGTGTGATTTTTATAATGCTGCCGAACTGGACCTCAGAGGAGCAACTTAAAAAAGCAACAGTCACTCTCATACTTCTTCAAATTATCGCGGTAGCACTTCAAGTTTTTCATGTTACATCGGGCGCTATTCCATCTGGAGGCATGCAGTACTTTGGAATCGCTTTAAGTTTATTATTTATTGTTCTTTTCTACTGGAAATCAAGATAATAGTTTACTGATTTGAAACATAGGGGGGCTTATTATGGCCCCTTTTCTTTTATTTTTTTAACAAGGGTATAATTCGAACAACGCCACAAAAATAAAAGTGTCGTTATTTTTTAACTTAGGAGAGTAAACATGAGTTTGTCACTAATTTTTAGACTTCAAGCAGCTTTTGCTGCAATTTGGGCGCTTCAATTAATCTTAGTTCCTGGAATGGTATTTGCCCAGTACCAATGGGGATATTCTGCAGAGCTCGTTGCCATCGCCCAGGCAACTGGAACAGCTATGGCGGGTCTAGCTATACTTGCATATGGCATACCTAACTGGACCAGTGAAGATCAACTAAAAGTAGCGGCAAAATCTTTTGGTATTATTGCAGTTTTATTTTTAATTATGCAGCTCTATCAAATATTGATTTCAGGTATGGCTCCTGGTGGCGCAATGGACTGGCTTAGCACAGCAGTTACAGCTCTATTTGCTATTGGATTTTTTATGAAATCTAATTAACCGATAAATAACTTTGTTTAGTGAGTAAAAGGAGGTCATAATTGACCTCCTTTTTTTTGTAGATTTTTTAATGAACTCTAAGCAAATTCTTCTTGCTTTAATTGTTCCAATTACTTGGGGTTTTGGCTATGCCCTTGCAAAAATTGGGATGAATCAGTTCACTCCACTGCTCTTAATGTCGCTTCGTTTTGGTATCGCAGGCTTGATATTAGTATGGTTCGTTAAGCCCCCTTGGGGGCATATGCGAGAGCTTTTTATGATTGCTTTTATTGGATCCACCATACAGTATGGCTTCACTTACTATGGATTAAGAGGCATTGACGTATCAACTGCATCGATTTTATTGCAACTTGAAGGCCCTATCTTAGCTTTTCTTAGCACTATCATTCTTAAAGAAAAACTGGGTTGGCCCAGAGCCTTCGGGATGGGGCTAGCTTTTTTTGGTGTGTTTATTATTGTTGGCGAACCAAGATTGAGTGATAGCCTTGACAGTGCTGCCTTAGTGGTCATTGGCACAGTTGTCTGGGCAATAGCGCAAATCATGATTAGTCGACTCAAAACACTCTCTGGTATTACTATTCTGTCCTGGGTTGCAATTATTGCGACTCCGCAAATGTTCATCATCTCATTATTAGTTGAGGACGGTCAATGGGAGTCTATAAAAAGTGCCAGTTCTTTGGATTGGTTAATAGTCTTTTACTTGTCAGTGATCATGACAGTGGTTGGCTATAGTCTTTGGTATCATTTGATAAGAATTTGCGATGTTAGCAAGATGTCTCCTTTCCTGATGCTTCTTCCGGTCACCTCAATTACGGCAGGCATAGTTCTTCTTGAGGAGCAGTTTACCGTTACAATGGGGGTCGGAGGTACGCTGGTAATGATTGGTGTTGCCAGCACCCTAATCAAATGGAACTGGCGAAAAAATAAAACTCAATCTTCGATAGATTAAAGTTTATTTATAAAATGGATCTACCGACTCAAATTGAGAAGTAATCTTTCTAACCCATCTAGAAATTGCAATCCCTTTACTGAGCTGCATGGAATTATTTTCAGATTGAAGATTCCTTTCTATTTTTCCATTTAATGGAAGTTCCATCTGTTGCTGTAAAAAATTTGTCTCTTTATCTAAATCCTTTCTTAACTCTTTAATCTTGCTTACGACACTGTTGTCTGACATTGACTTAACTCCTAAATATAAGAATCTCAATCCTATGATTGAGACTTACCCTTTAAAGCTTTCTTTGAAGTTTTGTATTTATTCTCCCACTTCCTATCAAGCTCTGTTTTAGCTATATCCTTATAATCGATCCCACTAATCTCTTTAAACTCAGATACAGCATCCTCCATAGCAGTCTCAAATACGAGAGAAAGGGACATGCTGTATCCAAAATCCTTAGCAGCTATTGAAGCGCTCCTGAATGCTTCAAAAACTGGTCTTCGAATCCTTACACTCACAACACGTTTTTCGTCTGCCTTCTGATTCTTTGTTACGTATTTACCCATCAAAAAAATCACTTAAATGAACTACTAAAAAGACAGTATACATAATTTGTATACATATAGTAATTATATTTGTTTTCTTATTGTATACAAATATAATTTCAATAATAAAATAAGTTAAAGATATAATTGACTTTGCAAAAATATCAGACCAAAACAAAATGCTTGATATAGGATCTATAGAAAAACACATTGCATCGATTGAAGCTAAGGTTCACAACCTGAGACCAAACATTGAAAAGAAAATTTTATGGGCCCATAAAGCTGCTCAAAAAACGTCACTAAGCATAGTATTTGTTCATGGTTTTTCTGCAACGCGAGCTGAGCTAAGTCCTGTCATCGAGCAGATTGCTTTTGCTTTAAAGGCGAATGTATTCTTTACAAGATTGACAGGTCATGGTCAAGATGGTGTAGCCTTGAGTTCTGCAACATTTGAGGACTGGACTTTGGATACTAATGAGGCCATTAGGGTTGGTGAGTTAATAGGCGATGAAGTTATTCTTATTGGCTCATCAACAGGTTGCTCACTGATTCATAGTCTCTTAGAATATCAAGTGAAAATAAAGTCAGTTATTTATGTTTCACCTAATTTTGGGCCAAGCTCATTCAGAGGGCATTTTCTTAGAGTACCCGGAGCTAAATGGTTTGTACCTCTCATCCTAGGTAAAGAGCACTCCTTTGTTCCAAAAAACTCTGAGCATGAAAGGTGCTGGACAACTAGCTATCCAACAGAAGCTCTTTTTGCGGTTAAGGACTCTGTGGTTGCCGCTAGCTTAGCTAACCATAAAAATATTAAGTTGCCGGTGCTATTCTGGTTTTCAGACAATGATAAAGTCGTCTCCGCTAGGGATACCCGTCGCATCATTGATAAAATGGGAGAAAATGTTGAAGTTTTTAATCCAATACTTTCACCAAAAGATGACCCATCAAAGCACGGAGTTCTTGGAGACATTTTGAGTCCAACAAAAACTGCTCAGGGCGTCAAAAAAATCATTGAATGGATCAAAAAAAATAACTAGTAATTACGTTTTTCTTTTGCTCCTTTGTAGAGTATCTCAGATAAATTTTCATTTGCTATCTTTCTTTGAGCAACAGTATTTGGATCCATATTGAACCTAGGTCGATCTAGCAACATGCCGTCATCATCTTGTCTTTTTTGACCTCTAACGTGAGTCCAAAAATTCCTCCCAACAATCTGTTTAACGTTATTAGGCATATAGGATTGAAGTGAGAAACCAATTCTCCTTTGATTGCTGTTATTAGGTTGAGAGCCATGGATCACTGCGCCATGATGTATTGACATCTCCCCAGGCTGCAAAATAAGATCGACAGCCTTACTTTCATCAACATCTTGAATCACTTGACCCCTAGTCAAAATATTATTTTCAGCAAAAGTATCTTCATGATTCTGGATTTTTGTTTTATGACTTCCCGCAATCATTGTCATGCATCCTGTTTCTATATTGCTAGGGCTAAGTGCAATCCATGGGGTGGGAAAGTCCAAACTATCAAGGCCCATATAAGTTGCATCCTGGTGCCAACTAACGTATTGCTTGGAAGATGGCTCTTTAATAAACATGACCGATGCCCAAAGAGAGATATCAGGTCCAATCAAATCCTCAATGGCATCTACAATGATTTTATTGTGAGCGAGCGCATCTAAAAAAGCAAATGAAAGATGTAGGTTGTTTCTGCTTTCAGAATTTATTTCTTCAGGAAACTCTTTTTCAACCTGTTCTAACTCGTCTTTGATGGATAAGGCTTCTTGTTCAGAAATAACCCTAATAGGACAAATAAAACCTTGATCATGGTATTGCTCAATCTGTAGTTTTGTTAAGACTCTAGGCATGACTTTATTCACCCGCATAAAATTGCCATTTTATTATAATAAAAAATTAATAACCATATTTTTTATATGAGTATATACTGAGCTTAACTGTAAAAAATTCTAAGAGAATATTACAATGCCAAATCTATTTAATAAGCATCCAAATGAGGTCGGAGAAACTTACCTCCAACATCTCATTACTGCATGGAAGTACGGCTTTAAATTATTTCGATTATTTGTGATTGCACTAATCCACGGAATATTTCCCTTTATTTTTAAAAAAACAGTCAGTGATAAGATCATCAAGATGGGAGACGAACTAAAGAAAAGAAAATAAATTCGCTTAAAATTCATGAATACTTCATTTTTTTCTTAAGTATATTTACTAAAATTCGTTTATGAAATCAATTTTAACTGCTTTATTTATTTGTATTTTTAGTGCGAGCTCATTTGCTGCAATGTCTCCTCGTTTTTACGAGAATGAGATTCTCGGTAATTGGGTATGCAAAGATCTATGGCCTGGCTACTCAGCCTTTGAGGTGATCCGATACAAGAAAGATGGTACTTGGAATAGCTTTGGTGAACTTATCGTTGATTTCCCTATGGAAGAAAATAAGATTAAGGTTTTTTATAGTGCCTTGGGATCAGGCGTTTGGGAAATCGAGGGTCAAAATCTAACAAGCATGATTAACTCCATTGAAGTTACAAATAGGAATCATCCTTGGCTTGAAGAGTACTTTAGCTTGCAAGATGAATTCAAACTAAATGAAAAAAATTCAGAGGAAATAATTGTTCTTGCAGACGATTACATTAACCTTCAACCGTCATCAGGAAAACCCTACGAATGCTATAAAGTTGAGATTTAGTTAATTGTCTCTATGATTGTATTTTTTTGAACTCCCTTTAGAGAGTTCAATTGGGTATTTATTTCCATTTTCAATAAACTTCTCTTCAATTGCCTCCTCTAAATTAATCTTTAAAACGTCACAAAAGCGAATTAGGTACATGGCAATATCAGCCACCTCACTTCGAATTGAGTCGAGCTGTTTTTGATCTGGAAAATTTGACTCTTCTAAAGTAAGCCACTGAAAAATTTCAACAAGTTCTGAAGCCTCGACACTCAGCGCCATGGACAGATTTTTTGGGCTGTGGAACTGCTCCCAATCTCTTTCTGATGCAAAATTACTTAGCTGTTTTTGTATTTTACTTATATCCATATACTCTCTTGTTTATTACAACTCTATTACAAAAAAAATTTAGTATACTTAACACACTTAAGATTTCTTAAGTATTTATCAACTATAAGGAGTTGTTATGAGTATCCCGGTTCTTTGTCATATTTTTTTAATTTTGTTTGGTGGTTTCTTTGCGATACAGCTTTCTTTCAATTCAAAAAAGTTTGCAGAATCTAATCGAATGGATTCACCACAGGCAGCTTTTGCTTTTAAACCAGCAGGATTTCTAATGTTTGGTTTTGTTTTAATGCTAATTGCCACACTACCAATGTTGCAAATTGGAGGCTTTAGTTCTGCAAAAGAAGTTGTTGCTGGTGTTGGAATTTTTACTCTTTTTGCGTTTATCTTTAACATGGGACTCGTGTTAAAGGTTTGGTCAACATTTGATGGTGCTGACCATGAACCAAAAAATGCTATTAGGCCCTTAATACCTTTGATAGCAGTTATTATTTATTTTGTAACATCTTAACTAATTAAAAGGAGACATTATGTCAGTATACAAAGCTCAAGAAGCAGCTAGAGAAGCGAATGATATGGAGGCTTATGCCGCCACTCTTCATGACGATTATCAATTTATCATGCACCTGGACAACTCAAAAAAAAATAAAGAAGAGGCAATGGAAATGTTTACATTTATGATGAACAGTGATGATTTCGTCACGCATGAATCTAGATGCCTATATGAAAGCAGCGAAGCTATGGTTACTCACGGTGTTATGAGTTTTCCAGATGGAACACGCGAGGCAGTTCTTGCTTTTCATGAAATAAAGGATGGACAAGTCATACGCATGGAGACTGGTGCAACTCTTCTTCCTTAAAAAAGAGTTTGGCCTATCAAAAAAAGGCGCTTTTTAGCGTCTTTTTTATTTGATAGAAGAAATTCTTAAGATTCATCTAGTAATGAAACAAAATAATCTTTGGCAAGAAACCTCAGAAGAGAAACCAACCTTTAAATTGCTTGAAGGCACTGTGGAGTCAGATATAACTATTGTAGGTGGCGGCTATACAGGCTGCTCTGCTGCCTTAACTGCCGCCGAAAATGGTCTCTCAGTATCTCTTATTGATCAACAAATTGGATATGGTGGCTCAGGTCGAAATGTTGGCTTAGTAAATGCAGGACTTTGGCTGCCCCCAGAAAAAGTGGAAGGAATTTTAGGTAAAAAAGATGGGATCAAGCTAAATGAGGCACTAGCAACTGCGCCAGATCTTGTATTCAACTTAATCAATAAAAATAATATTAGCTGCAATGCTGATCGAGCTGGTACGCTCCATTGTGCGCATTCACAAAACGGCTTGAAAGACATTAAAAACAGATATCGCCAGCTTTCTGAACGAGGAGCTGAACTGAAAGTATTAGACAAGAATGAAACTGAGTTGGTTACTGGTTCATCTTCATTTCAAGGAGCACTTCTCAATGAAAAGGCTGGAACTATTAATCCACTTAGCTATTGCTTAGGATTAGCAAGAGTAGCGCAATCTAGAGGAGCCAATATTTTTGAGTCATCTCTTGCAACCAAAATTGAGTTTCATAATAATGAATGGATTACTCATACTGAGAAAGGATTGATTAAATCAAAGAAAATTTTGATAGCGACAAATGCATATCTAAAAGGCATTTCAGGAATACCAACCGCAAAATATACGCCGGTTTTTTATTTTCAAGCAGCAACTAAACCCCTTCCAAAAGAGATTATAAAAAACATTTTGCCTAAATCTCATGGATGTTGGGATACAGCCACTGTTATGTCATCTTTTCGGTTAGATTGCGATAATCGCTTTATTATTGGAGGTATTGGCAATCTTGGCCAAAATATATCTAAAATTCATTCAAGTTGGGCAAAAAGAAAGGCTTATTCTTTGTACCCTTCTTTAAAAAATATTCCTTTTGAATGTTTTTGGGGTGGTGAAATTTCGATGACAGATGACCATATTCCCAAAATATATCGTTTTGGAAAAAACGCCTATTCTATCTTTGGTTACTCTGGAAGAGGGATAGGCCCTGGAACCTACTTCGGCAAATCTATAGCTGAGGTCTTTTGCAACGAAAATGAAGACTCACTACCTATAAGGCCAACTAGCAGTAACAACCAGAGATTTAGCAGGATCAAAGGAAGTTTTATTGAACTTGGAGCAAAAATCAACCACTTGATTTAAAACCTGAGTCTACCTGTCTTTACCAACCCCTTTAAACCTTTGTTTGGTGACATACCATGCCCCTAAGTCCAATATAGGCTTTGGTGGAAGCCATTTAGCCTTCTCTATTGAGAGGCAGTCATGAACCAATTTTTCATCGCTGCCAAAAGCATAATCTGCAATAGCAAGACCAAAAGCAGTACCCTTAGTGATACCCGATCCATTGTAGCATCCAGCATAATAAAAATTGTTTGATAGCCTTTTAAAGATATTTGTTTTATTTGCAGTAACTCCCTCTACACCAGAATATAGATGCTCAAAATTCACATGCCTTAACTCAGGAAATCTATTATTAAATGCCTGACGATGAATCACTTGCCTGCTTTTAAGCTGCTTATCATTTAATAAACTGTGATTATTGTATTCAGCTGTATTTCGTATTGAAATTCTCTTATCTTCTGTAAGTCTGACCGTTGCTCCGCCGCTGTGAAGAGACAAAACCCCCCATGATGACTCTGTGCCAAGCAAATCAACCTCATCCTGATTTAATACCCGAGTAATACTTCCTGATAGTGTAACACCGACCACTCTCTGTTTATGTTTTCCATTTGCCAGAGGCTCATAATTACATGCCATGATAACGTTGTCTGCTTTGACAGATGATTTTGGAGTTTGTATTGTATTAATAACCCCTCTAGTAAGCTCCATAACTGGAGTATTTTCATAGAGCTCAACATTATGTGGAAGGCTATCAGCTAAACCAAAAACTAATTTAGCAGGTTGCACTAGAGCGCCCTTTTTAACCTTTACTCCCTTCTGGTACCAGCTTGTACCAAGCTCTAACTTAATTTGATCTTTTGAAAGCTCTACATGCTCAATTTTTCTCTTTTGAAGATAATCTACAAACTGATCGCACTCGCCAGATGAATTTTTATCGGCAGCCATATGATAAATTCCTGCATCTTTGTAATCGCAATCAATTTGATTTGCCTCAATTATCGATTTTAAAGATGTTAGACCAGTTTGATTAATGCGGTCAATCCTTTGATAATGCTCAAGCTGATTCTTTTGATATCCCCCAGAAAAGTGACTATGTGCGACCGCATATCCTGAGTTTCTTCCAGAAGCGCTTTGACCAATCTCTCTTGCCTCAAGCAAGACAATCTTTTCAGTTGGGTTGAGTTCTGCCAACCTTCTGGCGCATGAAAGACCTGTAAATCCAGCACCAATTACTAACCACTTCGTATCTATTTGAGTGGTTAGTTCTGACCGAGGCTCTCTTGGATGAATTAAATCAACCCAGCCCTTAGTTTCTTGATCAAAATTATGATGAGTTTGATTCAAAGTAATTAGTTCAGATGATCAATTAAGACAAAGTGATCACTTATTTCTTCAGCCTGTGATAACCAACGACTTACCAATTCCTTTTGGTGAGGTGCAGCAGTTACTCCAGAAGAGATTTCATTATCAAGAACTGCCTCAACAGCTAGCGCTACAGAACATGAAACTAGCTGTGCCATTGCGCTACCTTTTTGATTTCCTAGCGTATCCATAAGAAATTGTTTGTGCCAAACAACCTTTGAGTCATTTTCAACTTTTAACTCAACTGTGAGAATGACTCGATCAACCTCACCATCCTTATATGAATATTTATCCCATAAATCATCACTAATTTCTTTTAAGCGAGACTCTGCAATGGAAGCATCTAAAGTATCGACTTCTGAAAAAATTTTGCTCCATGCATTTTTCCAGCCCTTATATCTAAGGGTCCCTCTTACAAATTGTTTAATCTTTAGGCCATCATTCATCTGGTATTGCTCAATAAATGGAAGCGAGTCACGATTAGGGTAAACCTCAAACTCATCTTCACCCCAAGGCATTGGAAGCGGATACAACTCTACAGACTCCCATGGCTTTGTCACCGTAAAAACTTCACCGTTACGAATACTCACAGAGGTTGACATTAAGGCCTTAAGTACACCCAGAGGGGACCAGCTAAACTTATAGCAAAAGTCATTTGGAACATCACTAAGACCTCCGCAGTAACTCAAAAAAGAATGTTGATTCTGTGCTGAAAATACAGATGCATTTTTGTAATCCTCAACCAAAGCATGTGACATACTATGATCAATTCCTGGATCCAATCCAACCTCATTCACAAAACATAAGTCTTTTTCTTTTGCAGTGCTACTCAAATCTCTCATCTCATCTGAAATATAAGAGCTTGAGACAAAGTGTGCGTCCAGTGAAAGACATAGCTCAGCAACTGGAACATGAAAGTTTCCAGGAAGCATCGAAACAACCACATCGCCAGCATTAACATTTTGCTCAACAGTTTTGAGTGAAAATGGAACAACTTTGTAATCTCCATTGACTTCAGACAAAGCTTCAAATGCTTTTTCTACTGTTCGGTTATATACAACTACACTATGTCCATTCTCAATCAACATTTTTAAACCTGGAATCGCTGAAAGCCCGGTCCCAAGCCAATGAATATTTGCCATTGATACTCCTCGAAATTATTATTTTACAAAATTTAATTTTTTACACTATTTCAAAGATTAATCTTAAAAAAATACTTTCTACTTTATAGGCCAAGTATCGCTCAGACGATATCCATTCGGAAAAGGATCTTCATCATCAAGATCAAGTTGATGAGTGCCTGTGATCCACGCCCTTCCCTTTATTGATGGAATGATTGCAATTTGATTGCCAATTAAAACTTCTTCAACAATTTGACAGTCAAATCTTGAATCAAGAATAGAGCGACCAATCATTCGATCGCCCTTCTTTAATTCTCCTTTGGCATGAAGAACTGCCATACGTGCTGAACAACCAGTTCCACAAGGAGATCGATCAAGTTTTCCTGGATCAATAACAACAGTATTCTTACTCACTTTAATACCACCTTCCTCAAAAATTGGGAGTGCAAATTCACAAAAAGAGATATGATTCCAGTCTTTATTTTCAGGATGTGAAAATCCTAATTGTTGATTTGCAGCGGCTGTTATTTTTGAGCCAACTCTTGCTAAATCTTTAGCCTCATCAGGTGTAATATCAAAGCCAAGCTTTTTTGCATCAACCAAAACAAAGCTATCTCCACCGTAGGCAGTATCTACTCGGAGTGTCCCAACACCTTCAACCTCAAGGCTGACATCAATTTTATCCGCAAATGACGCAACATTATGTATCTCTATACTCTTTGCTTTACCATTTTCGCAGTAGGCTTTAATTGGAACAAGGCCGCCAGGAGCTTCAAGGATAAATTCAGTGATTGGCTCCTGCATCGGAACAATTCCCTTATTCAGAATAACGGTTGAAACGCAGATCGAGTTTGAGCCTGACATTGGTGGAGTGTGCTCTGGCTCCATAACAATAAAACCTTGAACTGCTTTAGGATTTTTAGCAGGAACTAAGAGATTGATATGCTTAAAAACACCACCCCTAGGCTCATTTAAAACGAATTGACGAAGTAACTGATCCTCATGAATCCATCTGGACTGCTCCCAAATTGTATTCCCAGGTGGGATCTCAACTCCTTCAATAATGACATTACCTACCTCTCCTTCAGCATGACATGAAACGATTTCAATTGTCTTTTTGTTTTTCATTAGAATTAATCTTTATTTTTAAGGGCATGTTATCATTTTTTTGTAACTTGACTATTGAATTCCTTATACTAAGCACTTTACTTACCAGATAGATTTGAAATGAGCCCAACGACGACCAAACTTACCCTTGATGAGATTTTTAATTTAGCAAAAACTGCGCTAACTAATAATGGTGCAAATGAAGAGAATGCTGATGCAGTTGCAACTACTGTGACTAATGCTGAGAGAGACGGGTCTGTTTCTCATGGCTTGTTTCGTATACCAGGATACATTAAAGCCCTAAAAAGCAATAAAGTGGATGGTTCTGCTAAACCAGAAATTGAAGAGGTAACGCCCACAATTTTCAGGTGCGATGCTCAAAACGGATTCGCTCCTCTTGCTCATAAGTATGGAATTAAAAAGCTAATTGATGCTGCAAATACCTTTGGTATTGCAGGCCTTTCTATTCAGCGCTGTCATCACTTTGCAGCACTCTGGCCAGAGGTTGAAGCCATTAGCGACCAGGGACTCGTTGGCTTAACATCTGTTTCTTATACTCCAGCGGTAGCACCTTCGGGAGGAACGACCGCCTTGTATGGAACAAATCCAATCGCATTTTCGTGGCCACGACCTGGCAAAAACCCAATTGTTTTTGATATGGCAACAGCTTCAATGGCAAAAGGTGAAATACAAATTGCAGCGCGCGATGGGCACTCTGTTCCCCTTGGGACAGGTCTTTCAGCTTCTGGCGAGATGACTACTGATGCGGCAGAAATAGATAAAGGTGTTTTATTGCCATTTGGTGGCCACAAAGGATCAGTCATTGCACTTATGATTGAGCTTTTATCAGGACCGCTAGTGGGTGAGACTTTTTCCTATGAATCAAAGGAGCGCGACAACGGAGATGGGGGGCCAGTTCAAGGTGGTCAGTTCATATTGGCTATGTCGCCTAAAATATTATCTGGAAAAGACACATCAGAACAAACTGAAGACTTTCTTAAAAAATATAAATCCATAGATGGTGTTCGTATTCCAGGCGAGAGAAGGCACAACAATAGACAAGATAACGGCCCTAGGGATGTAAACTCTGCATTGGTTGAAACGATTAAAGGTCTTTGTTCTTAAAGAAGACTGGAATACAGATAATCAGCTAAATCAACTGTATCACTCTCTGGATTTTTACTGCAATAATTCACTGTAGCAATATAGATAAGTTCTGGATCTGGCTTAAGGGGATAGCTAGAGGTTTCATAATTTCTTCCAGTGTAATAGCCGCTAAACCAAAACATAATCATTGTCTTAACATCTGAATTATTCTCGCTCACTAGCTGATTCACTTTTTCACATTTCATATAACCTACCGCAAGGTAGGCGTGCGCATTGGAGAGAGCAAAAAGATTACAAACGACAATACTCAGAATAATGAAATATTTTTTCATAACTTTCTTTAGAATATCTAAAGTCTTTCAACTGCCATGGCAACTCCCATCCCGCCACCAATGCAGAGAGTTGCGAGACCTTTGTCAGCTTTATCTCGCTTCATACCATGAAGAAGTGTGACTAATATTCTTGCTCCTGAAGCGCCTATCGGATGACCAAGTGCAATCGCACCTCCTGTGACATTGACTTTAGAAACATCCAAGCCAAGAGAGTCATTGACAGACATCGCCTGAGCAGCAAAAGCCTCATTAGCCTCAATGCGATCTAAATCAGAGGCCTTCCATCCTGCTTTTTCTAGACATTTAGTACTTGCTGGAATTGGGCCAGTTCCCATAATTGTTGGATCGACTCCTGCACTTGCATAGGAGACAATTCTTGCCATAGGTTTAAGTCCAAGCTCTTGTGCTTTTGAAAGAGTCATAACCATAACAGCAGCTGCTCCATCATTAATACCTGAAGCATTTCCAGCGGTAACAGAGCCATCTTTTTTAAATGCCGGTCTGAGTTTTGAAAGAGACTCTTCGTTTGTTCCATGCCTAGGATATTCGTCCGCATCAAAAATAACATCATCGCCTCTTCTTTGTGGAATGTTGATTGGTGTTATTTCTTCACGAAAAAGATCAGAAATCTGAGCAGATTCAGCCTTTTGTTGAGATGATGCTGCAAATTGATCTTGATCTTCTCTAGTATAGTCAAACTTAGAAGCAATATTTTCAGCTGTAACTCCCATATGGTAGTCATTAAAAGCGCACCACAAACCATCTACAACCATAGTATCAACCATTTCCCAGGGGCCCATTTTTTTACCCTCTCTTGAGCGTGGTAAAACATGCCCTGAAAGGCTCATATTTTCTTGGCCGCCCGCAATGACTATTTCGGCATCTCCACATGCAACAGCCTGAAATGCTAACTGAACTGCCTTGAGCCCACTGCCACAAACCTTATTAATTGTCATTGCTGGTGTTACATCAGGTAGACCAGCATCTATTGAAGCCTGACGAGCAGGATTCTGCCCACTTCCAGCAGTCAAAACCTGTCCTAAAATAACTTCATCAACATGAATAGCTTCTAGTCCAGTTTTTTGAAGTAACGATGTAATTACTGCAGACCCAAGTTTATGTGCGGGTATTGTTGAAAGAGTTCCTCCAAATGATCCAAGCGCGGTTCTTGTGGCAGCAACAATGACTATTTCATGATTCATAATTTACATTGATTATTTAAATGCAATTATTATAGAGCCTAGAAAGATCTTAACTCTTGGTAATTATTTCAAGACTAGTTTGAAATAGCACCTCTTAATTTTCAACTGGGGCTTCAATTCTTCCATTTTTTGCATCATAAACATTCAAAGAATCAACTGTGTAATTAACATAAACAGATTCTCCTACAGTATATATAGAGTCATGGGCAACTCTGGCAATGACAGGAGTTTTGCCACGCGTTAACTGAATAATTGTTTCAGGGCCATTTGGCAGAACTGCTGTTACAGAATATTTTTCACTAGATGATATTTTTTTCTTTGAAACAACTAGATCCTCTGGATGCGCACCTAATACAATTTCATTTGAAATTGGAACCCATCCAACATCTATCTTTACATCACTGTTGACAAAGAAAGAGCTATCTTGTTGCTCTTTTCTGAGATTAATAAGATTAATTCTCGGCATACCGATGAAATCTGCAACAAATGTATTGCTTGGTTGACGGTAAAGATTTCCAGGTGATGCTACTTGTTGTATTTCACCACTTTTCATAACAACAACTCTAGTTGACATCGTCATAGCCTCAGTTTGATCATGTGTCACATAAACGGTAGTAGCTTCTGACTCTGATTGAAATTTTTTTAACTCAACTCTCATATCCATTCTCAATCTTGCATCAAGATTGGATAGTGGCTCATCCATTAAGAAAACTGGTGGCTTAGTTGCTAAAAGTCTGGCCAGTGCAACTCGCTGCTGCTGTCCACCTGATAATTCAGATGGGTACCTATCTTCAAACTCTTTCATTCCAAGACTTTTAAGAACGCTATCAAGTGTTTCATTTGAAATATTTTTTGGAGTCTTTAATACATCCAAACCAAATTTAATATTATCACGAACTGTCATATGCGGCCAAAGCGCATAACTTTGAAAAACCATACCTAATTTACGCTCACCTGGTGAATTCATAATCTTTTCTTCAGAGGAGAATACTACTTTATCCCCAATAATTATTTCGCCTTGATCAGGCGTTTCAAGACCAGCAAGGCATCTCAGCAAAGTTGTTTTTCCACAACCTGACGGACCAAGTAACACCATAAACTCACCGGATTCTATCTCCAGCGAGACGTTTTTAAGTGCTGTTTCAGAGCCATACTTCTTAGTTAAATTTCGAATTATTATGTCTGCCATTTTTCAATCCTAATTAAAGTTTTTCTCGCAACCTTGTCATCCTACCCTTGCCAATCCACCAAAGAATTAGTTCTCCTAAAATAGTTAGAACTGCAACAATCAGTACTAATGCATTTGAAAGTTGGGTTAGTCCCTCTTCCGCATAACCAAAACCAGCTGTCATGAGAACTCGTGTTGATGGGGTAATTAACAAAATGATTAATGATAACTCTCTCATAACGCCTACAAAACTAACCATCATTCCTGAGGTAAGGCCCGAACTTGCTAGCGGCATAACAATTCGCCTAAAACGCATACTCCAACTTGCGCCAGCTACCTCTGCTGCCTCCTCAAGCTCCTTGCCAATTTGCGTTACCGCAGTAACACCTGTTTTTACTGAATAAGGAAGTCTACTGACTACTGAAATCAAAACCAAAAGGGTAAAAGTTCCATATAGAGCTGGAATTGGACCTACTGGCTCTGCAAACAAAGTTAAATACATTGCCCCAAAGGCAATAGTTGGAAACAAGAATGGAATGAAAGCAATCTGATCTAGCGCATTGGCTAAAGGATTATCAGCTCTTCTTACAACTATGTATGCAATGATGAGGCCAATAATCGACGCAATTACTGCTGATAGTGATGCCAGTTTCAAAGTATTCCAGGTGGCTCCAATAATATTGTTATTATGAAAAACTCCAGGCTCTCCAAAAGCTATATCAGGGTTAGATTTTCCAGTCCAAAAATGCCATGTTAAATTTTCTAGTCCATAAAACCCATCAATCAACATAATAGACTGGATAGCTAAAAGAATTAAAGGCAATATTCCAACTACAAAAGCAAACAAAGCAACAACGGTAAATACTGGCCATCGCCACTGACCAAGGTTAACTTCTCTGCTTCTAAAGCCTTTACCACCAATAGTTTCAAATCTGCTGGATTTCTTTTTGATAAATCGATTAGAAAGCCAAATAGAAATTAAAGATATGACAATTAAAATAACAGCTAAAACAAAGGCTAAAGAATCTAACCCAAGAGCTAGATTGGCATAGACCATTGTGGCGACTGTATGAAACTGAACTGGGGCGCCCAATAAAAAAGGTAATGCAAACTGCCCGATAGTTTTTCCAAAAGTCAAAATAAATGCTGCCACAAAGGCAGGTGCAACAACTGGAAAGGTAATTTTTCGTAAGATCGTCAGCTTTCCAGCCCCCGAAATGAGTGCACTTTCCTCCATCTGAGAATCAATTGTAGCTAGAGCGCCAGCAACTAAAAGATAGGCAAAAGGGAAATAATGTATGGCGAGTGTAATTGAAATTGGAACTGTTCCATATGAGAGCCACTCGGGCGGTGCAACTCCTAATATAGATTCATAAAGTCCAGGCTGCCCCCCTACTTTTGGACTTCGAAATACTGTCTCCCAAGCTAATGCAATTGCAAAAGATGGAATAATATATGGTAGAGTAAGTACAGGTTGAAGCCAAGCCTTTCCTGGCATATTTGATCTCACGACGCACCACGCCAAAACTCCACCTGCTGAGAGAGCTATAACAGTTGAAATAACTCCTGTAATGAGCGTATTTAGTAGGGGGCTATAAAGCATTTTTTCTGAAATAGGACTAGCCGTTGCCTGAAGCCAATGGAACCATGTGAATTCACCAGGAACTGCGTCTCTTGACAAACGCCTGTCCCCTTCACCCCAAGTAAGTGTCTCAATGACCAACTGGAAAAACGGCCACAAAACTAAATAGGCTAGAACCATTAACAGTATAGCAAGCGCTATATTTACTGGATTCAGCAGGAGCCTTCGAATAGCTGAGTCAAACCA
>CABWZI010000016.1 GCA_902509905.1 uncultured Gammaproteobacteria bacterium
GCATGACGAGCACGAAGGACATGATGACCATGATGAGCTAACTGTTTCAGATGAAACTTTAGCTACATTTAACAATTACTCGCAATTATTTGAATTCCCCAAGGGCGCTGGATGTAATCTAACTTCTTTTGAATCTGGTCTTCACAGCGTCTCAACAGAAGGAGATCACAAAGACGTTGAATTATCTTATGAGTTTGCTTGCAGCAATCCAAGTCAGTTAAAGAGCCTTACTATCAATGCGTTTGATCGATTTAGCGAACTTGAAACTTTAAACTTTGAGGCGGTAATAAACAATAAAGCTCTAACAAAGAGCCTAAAATCAGGTGCTAATAAAGTAATATTTTAAATGAGGGTCTGATGTTACAAGCGCTAGGTCTGGAATACCATTATCAGCAGGGTAAAAAAATTGTATTTCCAGAAATAGAGATTGAAAGAGGACAGAGATTATTAATTAGTGGTTTTTCAGGTTGTGGTAAAACAACCCTGCTGAGCCTAATTGCTGGCGCCTTGCAGCTTCAGGTTGGCGACATTAAATTTGATAACCAAAATTACTCATCGATGTCCTCGCTGCTTTTGGATAGGCATAGAGCTGATCATATCGGATATATTTTTCAAACATTAAACCTCATCCCTTTTTTAAGTGTTTCTGAAAACATAGGATTAGGGATTCGATTCTCTCATTCTAGAAAGTCCAGAGTTAGCAATCTAAATCAAGAAATTAATAGGCTGGTAGACTCTTTAGGTCTAGACAAAGAGGCTTTAAACACGCCAGTCAACCGCTTAAGCGTTGGACAACAGCAAAGGGTTGCAGCAGCTAGGGCTCTTCTGGGCAAACCAGACTTAATTCTTGCGGACGAGCCTACCTCCGCCCTAGATTCTGACACAACTAAAAAGTTTCTAAATGAGATGATGGAAACCTTTGATGCCTCCAAACAGGCCATTATTATGGTCAGTCATGACGCATCAATAGCACCCTACTTTGACTCTGTAATAGACTTTAATAAACACTATGCTTAGTCTTTTGCTTAAATCAATGCGTTCAAGAATGATTCCAACTTCGCTTGTAACAATATCTTTAATGGCCTCGATGGTTCTGTTGCTCAGTATTGAGAGAATTCAAAAAGGCGCAGAAGAGGGTTTTAATCAAAGCATTTCTGGTGTTGATGCGATTATCGGCCCAAGGTCCAGCTCTCTCGAATTAGTTTTATATACAGTTTTCCATCTGGGCAGGCCGACAAATAACATTACGACAGAAACTATCAATGATGTCAAACAAAGAAGCGATATTAGTTGGCTGGTTCCAATTGCATTAGGAGATAGTCATAGAGGGTTTAGAGTTGTGGCTACTGAGCCAAACTACTTTAAACACATCAGGTATGGAAACAATCAGCCCCTAACCTTCTCAAAAGGCGTGCCTTTTGCTGAGCTATCTGAGGCAACCTTAGGCTCTGATGTTGCTGAAAAACTCAACTACAGCGTTGGTTCAGAGATCCAAATCACTCATGGCTCAATTGAGTCAATAGGGAGCAAGCATGATGACTTTTCATTTAAGGTAACCGGCGTTCTTAATAAAACAGGCACCCCAATCGACCAGGCTGTCTTTCTCGATTTAAAGGGCTATGAGGTTCTTCACTTAGGCTGGAAAAGCGGAAAAAAAGTATTTAGTCTTGAAGATATTGACTTGTCTTCTCTTCCGCCTGACGCTCTTAACCCAAAAACAGTTACGGCTGCTTTTGTGGGCCTTAAATCAAAGCTAACTATATTTAACTTTAGCAAGAATATCAGAGAATATCCAGAGGAAGCGATATCCGCGGTTATACCAGGAATAGCCTTGTCTGAACTTTGGTCTATAGTTGGATTAGTTGACAAAGGGTTTCAGCTTTTAAGCTGGATAATAATTGCAATTAGCCTTATTGCAATGGTCACCTTAATTATTGCAAGTCTAGACAACCGAAAACATGAAATGACAATATACAGGGCCAATGGGGCCTCCCCCAAATTTTTGGCCGCCATGGTAATTTATGAATCACTTGTAATTGGCCTGGTGGCAATAATTGGTGCAATTATTCTTGTTACTGCTGTTACCTATTTCGCCACTAACCAGCTTAATTTGGCTTTAGGTATTTCTCCCTCGTTTAAATGGATTAGCCTAAATGAAATTAAAGTTTTCGGTATTATTTTATTGTCTGGAGTATTAAGCGGTTTAATTCCAGCAGTGATGGTTTTTAGAAAGAATTTACATCAGGCATTGAGTTAAATGATAAATAGGCTATTGGTTATCAGTTTAATTTTTCTCTCATTGGGTTCTTCTGCCATTGTAGTCACAGATGAGTACTTGACTACTATAGAAAATAACTGGTTAAGCCTTGAGCCAGATGATGCATATGATTTTATTCCCGAAGACCTCACTTATGAGATGTACATGAGTGAAGAGTTTCAAGCTAAATTGACTGCAGAGGGAACTAGGCTGAACAATTCTGTAGAGGGCAAGGATATTGCTCTTGCTGGGTTTATGGTTCCAATTGAGTATCAGGGCACTAGGATCAGTAAGTTTTTACTAGTTCCTGAAGCTGGACAGTGTATTCATGTGCCCCCTCCACCTTTGAATCAAACTTTACTTGTAGATGTCACTGGCAGTCCTACAAAGTTTCGTGATTTGTACATGCCAATAATTGTTTATGGGAGAATATCTGTAGGATCGCAAAGCTTTGATCTTGCAGATAGTGGATATACCATTACTGATGCTGTTATTGAAACACTTCATTTTAGTGACGAAGAGTATGCCAATGAAGATTATAGCTATAACCTAGAGGACCCTCATGATTAGCAGATCAGAATTAATATCTAAATGTCTAGAAACGGGACGAAGCGCAACACCCCAAAGAATGTCAATTATTGATGAGCTTTGCTCCTCCAAAAAAAATCTTTCTGCTTATGACCTTAGGGGCTCCCTTAAAGACAAAGGCCATTCATTTAATATTAGTACAATATATAGGGTTTTAGACTTTTGGATTGAATTGGGTGTTGTTCATAAAATGGACTCAAGCAATACCTATCTGGTTTGTAATGATAGCCATACTAACCATTTCCATGTGCTGCTTCACTGTACTAGCTGCAAATCAGTAGAAGAGTCTTGTCAGCTTTCAGCACAGCTCTCATTGCCTGACAGTAATAAGTTTGCTGTTAATGATTCTCAGGCTGTTGAGATTAATGGCGTCTGCAATAAATGCCAATAAAAAAATAGTTATCTATTAATTCTTACCATAAGCTCGTTTTTGCGAAATATGGAAATAACATAAGGAGCGTTAAACTGGGCGACCATAAAGTCTCCGCTTGTTTTAATACCGTTTTGCTGGAGAAGCGTTGCAAATTTTTTTTGAAAACTCTTACTTCTAGACTCTGTCGCCCAGCCCCCAAAAGGAAATACTGCAACCTCTCCCAAAGATTCTTTTTGGATTGAAACATTTTCTGTGTTGGACTTAGGAAGGTCTTTTAATGAGTGCTCACTAGGCATCACAAAGGAAATATTGTAACTCTCTCGATTATCAGCAGGGCAGTCAGTAATTACAGGGGCGGTCATAGCGATTTTCATTTCCTTGTCATTGCCGCCAAAAATGTAATTAGCAATTCTTCTGAAGCCAGATGATGTAGAGCCTTTGTAATCTGAGCGGACTGAAGTCGTTGCAATTATCATTTCATTATAACGACGGATTTCGAATCCATTATATTCTGAGATTACTTGGTATTGAGGGGTTTCAAGAGCCATGTAAAGTTAAATTTATTGATTTTTTTTTCCAAAAAATGGCACTAATATTGGCGTTCTTTTTTTGTATTCAATATAGTCCTTGTCTTCGCCCCATTTTTTTTCAGCCTTGTCTTCTAAAAAAGGAAGTCCGCTTATTCTTGTCAAAAGGAGAAACACAAACACAGGAGACACTAGAGTCACATACTGCCAGCCAGATAAAAATGGTAGCGAGATAATTGCAATACCAGCCCATAGAATAATTTCTCCAAAATAGTTTGGATGGCGAGACACAGACCATAGCCCCTGGGTGATAAACCTGCCTTCATTTTTAGGCTGCTCACTGAAATACTTTTTTTGTCTGTCAGCAATCACCTCAAAACCAAAGCCTAATAACCACAACAAAGCTCCCATGATAAAAAATATACCAATTGGCTCAAGTGGGTTCAGCGCGATTAAAGTAATGGCGTTTACAGTCGTTAAGAAGACCCAAAGCGCTGACAATGTCCAAGTCATTAAAAACTTTGGAAGCGATTTTTTTATATCTCTAAACCTGATGTCTTCACCAGCTTTCACTATTCTTTTATAAAGAAATATTCCCAGTCTTAAGGTCCAAACAGATACAAAGGAGGCAACGAATACTGAACGGATTGATACTTGTGCTTCCGAACTCAAGAGCGCAAACATCGCAGTTAAAACAACAAGGAGCGTAGCAACCATCCCTGTAAAGTCAAAATATTTTTCTGAGCTTGTAATTAGCGAAGGAGCCGCAATCATCCAATGCGTCGAAAAGCTGACGATAGCACACAAAAGAATTATTGGAATTCCAGAAAAAAATACCCCATCAACTGAAGCTGCTATAGCAACAAGGTAAGCCAGTAAAATGCATAAAGCGATAGCGCCAAAGTCTCTAATCATCGCGGTTTCTCAAAAAGGTAGTGCGAGACGCCCCATTCAGAGCCCTGGGAAAACCCAAAAAGAACCTCGCAAGACATGAAAAAAATACGCCATCTTTGGAACCATGATTTGGCGTCATTTTTTCCATAAGTTTTCTTAAAGAGCTCTAAAACCTCTGCTTTATTTTTGTCCATTTTTTGAAGCCAAGCAAGAGAGGTTTTTTCGTAGTGCATTCCACTTACTCTCCAGTCTTTTTGTATTTTCATTTGGCCTGGAAAGCTCATCAATAGCCTATGGGAGGGCATTTGGCCACCGCTAAAAAACTCCCTTGCCATCCAGTCTGCATCGTCATTATCTTCAAACGGATAGGCAACTCTTTGGTGGGAAAATATATGTACAAAAAGCTTTCCTTCCTTTTTTAACCACAAGTTAACTCTGCCAAGTAGTTTTTCATAATTGCGCATATGCTCAAACATCTCGATTGAAACAACTCGATCAAACAATCCCTCAGCCTCAAAATCATTCATGTCTGCAGTGATAACCCTGACATTGTCTAGCTTAAGCTGTCTGCACCTTTCTTCTATAAACTGCCTCTGGTCATAAGAGTTGCTAACTGCGGTAATTTTACTTTTTGGAAAATGCTCCGCCATATAGAGCGTTAAAGACCCCCAACCGCACCCTAACTCTAATATATCTTGGCCATCAACCAATTCTGCTCTCTGCGTTGTCAGCTCTAGCATGGCAGATTCAGACTGGTCAAGCGAAGACACCCCCTTTGGCCAAAGGCCCGAGCTATATTTAAGCCTCTTTCCGAGCACAAGCTCAAAGAGTCTTGGTGGAACCTCATAATGCTGTTCGTTTGCTTTTTCTGGAACAAGTGCAATTGGGCTTTTCTTTAAAACTTCAACCCATGCGGCATGCTCCTTTTCCATATCATCATCACTAAAGCTTGTTGCCTTAACCAAGCGTTGACTGCATAGGCGCTTTATTCCGAGCCTGATTAATGAGTCCGGCAACCACCCTTTTTCTGCAAGTTTAATTAATAAAGTAATCATAAGTTAATATGTAATTTGAGTGTTTCTTGAATCCGGCTTTGCAAACACAAGCTGAAAGTCTCCAATTAGGTTTTCAAGAAAACCTGCTTCACAGTAGGCCAGGTAAAAATTCCAAATCCTCGTAAAAGGCTCTGAAAAACCAAGCTCTTTAACCTGAGGCAAAACAGCTAGAAAGTCTTCTCGCCAAATCTCTAGTGTTCTTGCATAATGATGAGTAATGTCTTCAGAGTGTATCATCGCCATATCAGTCTTATCTTTGATGGCTTGTAATATTTGCGGCATTGCAACAAGACATGAGCCTGGAAAAATATACTTCCTTATAAAGTCAACTGATCTCTTGTAAGAATCAAAGTCAGGGTCATTGTAGGTTATCCCCTGAAGCAGCATGAGTCCATTTATTTTCATTAATGAGGATGCTTTTTCGAAGAACCCAGGAACGTACTCTGCGCCGACAGCCTCTATCATTTCAATAGAAACAACCTTGTCAAATGAACCCTCAAGCTCTCGATAGTCTTTGCTTAAAAGTGTTATTTTGTTATCAAGGCCTTCTTTAGATATAAGCTCTGATGCATATTGAAACTGTTTATCAGAGATGGTTGTTGTTGTAACCTTGCAGCCATAGTTTTTAGCGGCATGAATTGCAAAGCTTCCCCACCCTGTGCCAATTTCAAGAACATGGTCTGTGTTTTTAAGCTTGAGTTTTCTACAGATTCTATCTAATTTTTCAATAGAAGCCTCTTTCATGCTTGAGTTCTTATTAAGAAAAACTCCACTTGAATAGGTCATTGTTGGATCTAGCCAAAGCTTGTAAAAATCATTACTCAAATCATAGTGGGCCAAGATATTGTTTTTACTTCCAGCTAAAGTATTTTGTCTTTTTTTGTGAATTAGTTTTGTAATTGGATTGGCCAATCTTGCTAAGCCAGACTCAAGGCCAAGCAAAGTTTTTTTATTTTTAATAATAAGCTGTATCAACTTGACAAGGTTGTTGGAGCCCCAGTATCCAGCAGTGAAGGCCTCTGCAGCGCCATTTGTCCCTCCACTTCCTAAAAAAACATAAAACTCTTGCGAAAAAACCTCCAGCTCTGCCTTAAACTCAGAATCTGGATTACCAAAAACGTGTTTGCGGCTTCCATCAATAATGGTTAGCTCACCACTATTAATGCTTTTTAGCTTTCTAAATAAAATGCTTTTAAAAAAAGACGTTGTGCGTGTGCTTTTTTGCATTTCCTGAATGCTGTTCGCAAGAGCGTCAACGGATAGCTTGTCTTTGAACTGTTTTTCTTTTGTCATAATTTATCTGGGTGTGTAAAAAATGGAGCCCTTCTGATTAAAAGCATCAGGGCTTGCCAATGTATTCTGTAGACAACCATCATAGTTGCAAACGGAAACCTAAGAATAGCCTTAATAAGGCCTTTTTTACTGAAGGCTTGCCTTTTTAAGCTGAGCGCAACATTGAACACCTTTTCTCCATCTTTATAGTTTTTCATTATTACATTTAACGCCTCTTCAGGATTAGAAAAAAACCACTCATATTCGTGGTCCATTCCCCAAAAAGGGCTGACATGGAATTGTTTTTTTGGAGTGGCAGTAAAGCTTAATTTGCTGCTCGACTCTAGCCGCTCATTTATAACATATGCGTGCCTTTCTTTCCATGGAGTATTAGTAACTTCGGCCATTATAGCCTCAACTTTTTTATCATTTTCATCAAAACAGTAATAAAAACTAACTGGATTAAAGCAGTGTCCAAAGTATCTTAAGTGTGTAAGAAGCCTGATTGGACCTTTGAATTCTATACCTGTTTTTTCATGCATAGTTTTTCTAACAGCCTCTTCAAGGCCTATTGATGGGTCCCCATGATAGTCCTGTCTCCTGTAGGAAACGATTGCAGGCTTGTTGATGTTCCAAAGCATAGATGGCTTCATGACAGAGGCTAAATTAGAGATATCAATATAAGCCATAAAAATAGGGTACTTAAAAAAACGGCTGAATGGAGTATGCCTATGGTGACTAATAGTTCCCCAGTATAAGTGATGCATTTTAGAAAGACTCATAGCGAGACCCCAAAAGCCTTGCAGACATCGAGCGCACTATTGACTCCGTCTTCATGAAAACCATTGCCCCAGTAGGCACCACAATAATATGTATTATTTTGGCCACTGATTTGGTTTTTTTTCTTCTGAGCATGGACTCCATTAACCGTAAAGAGGGGGTGCGAATAATCAATTTTTTTGATTATTTTTGAAGGGTTGATTTCGTTCAAACTGTTAAGGGTCACCAAAAAGTCTGGTTTCGCGTCCAATGACTGAAGAATATTCATATTATAAGTCAGTGTGACGGGTCTATTTAGATCGCCACTCAACAAATAATTCCAGCTTGACCAGGTTTTTTTAATTTTTGGCATTAGTGTCACATCAGTGTGAACTATAGCTGTATTTTTTTGATAGGGCATGGCCTCAAGAACTGACTTTTCATCATTGCTTGGGTCCTTAAGCAATGCTAGCGCTTGGTCGCTATGGGTAGCAAAGACAACTTTATCAAAAAATAATGGATCAGCTTCTTTTTCACAATAAATCTTGACCTCAGAGGGGTTGCGCTCTACTTTTATTACTGGCTTAGATAGAAGAATTTTTTCCTGAAAACCCTCTATTATTTTTTGAACATAGGACTTAGAGCCGCCCTTGATAACATACCATTGTGGGCGATTAAATATCTGGAGAAGACCATGGTTTTTAAAAAAACGAATGTAAAAAGCTGCGGGCATTTCCGTTGTTTTGTTAGCTGCAGTTGACCAAATAGCCGCACCCATTGGAATAATGTAATTCTCCACAAAGGGCTTACTAAACTTATGTTTTTCTAAAAAACTAAGAATGGTTGTTGTCTCGTCAACCTTGGAAAGCTCTTTTGCAGCTAGGCGATTAAAGCGAAGAATGTCCTTCAGCATAATCAAAAAAGCTGGCTTGAACAAATTAAGTCTCTGGGCAAAAACCGTATTTAGAGAGCCCCCAGAATACTCAAGGTTTTGTGATGGCGCCTTAACACTGAAACCCATTGTAGTCTTTTGGACCTTTACCTTTAGTTCTTTTAGAAGCTTAATGAAATTAGGGTAGGTTTTTTCGTTGTAGACAATAAAGCCTGAATCGACCCTCCACATTTTGTTGTTCTGGCTTATTTCGTGTGTGTGGGTATGTCCACCAATATAGTCATTTGCTTCAAAAACAGTAATGTCGTGGTCTTTGTGTAAAAGGTATGCAGTGGTTAAGCCCGATATTCCACTGCCAATAATCGCAATCTTCATAAACAACAATTAATTATATAATGTTGAGCCTCCCCTTTAATAGCCCTAAGCACTATCATAACCAAAAACTGCGCAGGAAAAACGAAAAAAGGCTCAATTATAACGAGTCTTTTTTGGGATGCGTCGAATACTCTAAAAGCCTTATACAGAAAAACAGGCAGCCAAATAGTCTTTGCGTATTTAGAAAAAATATGGGATAATTGTCGCCTTTCAGCATTTTGGCTGGAAAAGGAACGGCATTGTATTAACAACGTCAGTAATTTAATGTATCACACAGCGCCCCAATATTAGTCAGGGTGCCCTTTAAAAGGGGTTGGCTAATAGGCAATGTGGAAGTCTTAACCCAGGAGAAATGTATGGCGAAAGCGTCAATGAAAAAAATGTTAGAGGCCGGTGTTCACTTCGGCCACAGGTCTCGTTTTTGGCACCCAAAAATGGAGCCTTATATTTACGGAACACGAAACGGTGTTCACATAATCAATTTAGAAAAAACACTGCCCCAGTTTAATGATGTACTAAACTTTGCTAGCAAAACTGCATCTCAAGGAGGATCAATTCTCTTTGTAGGAACAAAAAGAGCTGCAAGCAACATAATTAAAGAGGAGGCAATTCGTTGCGGCATGCCTTACGTTAATCATCGCTGGTTAGGCGGAATGATGACAAACTACAAAACTATCAAGGCGTCTATAAAACGACTTAAAGATTTAGAGTTTCTAGCAGAAGAAAACTTTGCTCAATTTACTAAGAAAGAAGCCCTAGTAATGACCCGCGAGATGAAGAAGCTAGAAAGAAGCCTTGGCGGCATTAAAGACTTGGGCGCCATACCTGATGTTGTTTTTGTGGTTGACATTGGTCATGAAAAAAATGCTGTTAGAGAAGCTCAAACTCTTCGCCTGCCAATTATAGGCGTTGTAGACTCTAATCATAATCCTGAGGGCATCGATTATGTGATAGCTGGAAATGATGATTCAATTAGAGCAATTGGATACTATGCAAGAAAAATTGCAGACGCGGTTTTGGAGGCTAAAGCTTCTATCGTTGAGACAAAGCCGGCAGCAAAGAAAGAGGCTACTAAAAAACCTGCAGCAAAGAAAGAGGCTTCTGAAGAAAGCACTGAAGCGGAAGCGCCTGCTGAAGAGAAAAAGCCTGCAGCTAAAAAGCCTGCAGCTAAAAAGCCTGCAGCTAAAAAGCCTGCAGCAAAGAAAACCTCAACTAAGAAAACTGAGGCCGACAAGTAATCAAGTTCGGTTTATATAGGAGACATTAATATGGCAATCACAGCCGCTTTAGTTAAAGAATTAAGAGAAAGAACTGGTGCAGGAATGATGGACTGCAAGAAAGCGCTCGTTGAAACCAATGCAGATCTTGAGGCAGCAATTGACTTGATGCGCGCCTCAGGAGCGGCAAAAGCTGCAAAGAAAGCTGGTCGAGTTGCTTCTGAAGGATTGGTGAATGTTACTATCAGTGATGATAACAAACATGCTGCAATTCTTGAGGTCAACTCTGAAACTGACTTCGTCACAAAAGGCTCTGCATTTATAGATTTTGTAGAAGCCTTAGGCGCACTAGCGCTCAAAAATAAGCCTGAGTCAGTGGAAAGCTTTGTAAGCCAGAAGCTAGATTCTGGAGAAACTGTTGATGAGGCCAGAGAGGGAATTATTGCGAAGATTGGAGAAAACATTTCAGTTAGAAGAGTGCAAATTGTAAGCACTGATAGTGGTGTTTTAGGCGCCTATAAACATGGCGATCGAATTGCAGTGCTTGCAGTGCTCTCGTCTGAGGATGCTGAATTAGCTAAAGATGTAGCTATGCACATTGCCGCTTCTAGGCCTGAGTGTGTAAGTGAAGATCAACTTTCCAGCGAACTGCTAGAGAGGGAGAAAGCAATCTTTATTGAACAAGCAAAAGAGAGTGGTAAGCCAGACAACATCATTGAAAAGATGATTGTGGGAAGAATGAAAAAATTTGTAAACGAGGTAACTCTTTACGGACAGGCATTTGTTAAGGACCCAGACATGACTGTTGGAGACCTTGTAAAATCGAAAAATTCTGAAGTTTTATCGTTTGTTCGATATGAAGTTGGCGAAGGAATAGAGAAAAAAGAAGATAACTTCGTTGAAGAGGTTATGGCGCAAGCTCAAGCCTAACAACCATAGTTTTTTCGAATAAAAGGGCGCTGTTAAGCGCCTTTTTTATGTCTTCGTTACAGGCTTGTTTTGTCTTTGATGATTATTTTCATAATTGCTGGCATCAGAAAAAAATCAGCTAGCAATGCAACCAGTATTGCGCTTGCGGTTAAAATTCCAAAATCAAACATGTTGTTCATCTGAGAAAAGGTAAGCACAAGAAAACCAAGAGCCAGAACAATAGATGTAAGCGTTATAGCTCTTCCAGTTCCTAGTAGTGTTAAACGAACCGCCTTGTCTACATCGTTATACTGCAACTCATACCTTCTGAAGTTGTGCATAAAGTGAACCGTATCGTCAACAGCCAGGCCTAGTGCAATAGCTCCAATTAAAAGTGTAAACATATCTAAAGGCATTTTGAAAATCACCATGATTGTTGAAAGGATAATGATCGGCAAAAGATTAGGAATCATACTAATGAGCCCAATCTTAATATTTCCAATCAATAAAACCATCAATATAGCGATAAGAGAAAATGCCAAAATATAACTCACTGCACTACTATAAATAGCCTCTTCAAAGGTCACTGTCATGAGGGTGCCTATCCCTGTAAAGGTTACTTTTGCCAAGGAGCCAAACTTTTCATCGAGATAAAGCTGCGCATTATCAATAAAAGTGTTTGCCTCAAGAGAGTCTATGAATGGAGTTTTTAGAGTTAGCCTGGCTTTAGAGTAGTTAGAGTCAACGAGACTGGCTAAATCATTATTGCCGCTACTTTCAAACAGTAAAAATTCTTGGGCAATAAGGTCAGGGTCGTCCGGAATAGCGTAGTATTCATCACGGTTTTCATTTAAAGCTCTATTGGTTTCTTTGATGACATCAATGTAGCTTATGACCTTTCCAACGAACATATTTCCTGTTGAAATCGAATTGATGTTTTGAGAGACGTCATCAATAACCCTTAAGACTTCTGGATTATAGAGGCCGTTTGTTTTCTCAGTATCAATAATCACTTCTAGAGTAAGGGAGCCCTTTAAGTTTTTATCAACCTCCTCTGTTGCTATTCGTGCAAAATTATCCTCTGGGAGCCACTGAAGCGGGAAGTGAGAAAACCTTAATTGAGAAGCAATAATAGCTGCACATATTATTAAAACAGCGCTTAGTGAAATAATTAACTTTGGCTTGCTGGTTGCAAAAACGCTGATCCCAATTAGCGCTTTATCCATAAACGTTTGGCCGTCCTTTCCTGTCCTTTGCTTGATTGGCCTAAACTTGGTTACCGAAATCAAAGATGGAAGAAAGATTAGTGTAAAAACAAGCCCAACCATTACCCCGCTACTAGCAAAAACACCAAGATCTGCTACAGGCGCCACTCCAGAAAACGAGAAAGACCACAGGCCTACGGCAGTTGTTATTGAGGTCATTATAATCGCCAATCCAGAGTGGCCCATTGCATATCTAAGAGACTTTTTTGTATCATTGGTTGTTGCGAAATCCTTATAAAATACTGCCAGTAAGTGAATGGACGCACTTGTCACAACCGCAAGAAGAAATGTTGGCATGATTTGAGTAGCCATAGTAAATGGTGCGGAAAAAATTGACATCAGGGACACTGTCATTATTAGTGTCAATGAAACACAGGCCAATGGCAATATGACTCCGGACACCCTTCGGAATAAAGCGAACAAAACAACCATGATAACTATCATCATTAAACTAATAAAAACAGCCGAATCATTCATAAGTGCTTGCTTAAAAATACCTGCAATTGCCGCAGAACCTGACAAGTAGATCTCAAAATTACTGTCATTAAATCGCTCCATAATTCTTTGCGTTTCAGCAATGATTTCGTCATTTTCAGCATCAGTTAAATAGAGCCTCTGCTCACCAAGAGTATCTTCATCAAACTCTAGCCCATCGTCAAACTCTAGCCCATCGTCAAACTCTAGCCCATCGTCAAACTCAAAGCTTTGTGTCTCTTGGGGGGCGCCTGAGCTTGAATAAGTCTCTGTATCAATCGTGACTGTAGTCATAGTGAAGTCTTCACTATATAGTGAGTTTTCATAAAGACTATTGTTAGTTACTGTTTCTTTAAGCTTAATGAGGTCGTCTTTATTTTTTGGCAAGCTGTCTATTAAGGGCTCAACAATAAGCTCTCCCTCGACTCCGTAAGTATTTCTTGCATTAATTAGTGAGTCGACCGCCTTAATATTTGGCAGTTCATTCTCTAAGGCATGGTGAAAATTATCGAGTTTTTCTAAAAAATTAAGATCAAAGATGTTATTTGTTTTAACAGCGATCATTAGCTTTTCATCACGACCAAATTGGTCTCTGAAAACATCGTACTCAACCCTCATTGGGTCTGTTTTATGCAAAAACCCTTCAGTAGTTGTGTCCACCTTTAGAGAAGGCAATTGGGATCCAATTGCAACTACTAATACAAAAATCGCTAGGATCATTTTCTTAGCGTTATCAAAAATCCAGTCAGAAAAGTTCTCTAATTTATTTTCAGTTCTTGTGCGCCAGTTCATATTTATAGAATAATTTAAAATTCAGATGCTAGAAGACTTGAGTCGATTCAAGCCAAGACATTATAGTGAAGTATATATAGGCGTTTGTTTAAAACACAAGCAAAAACATGGAGCTGCATTTGTGCAAGGCCTTTTCTTACAGGGGCTCTATTAGTTTTTCTTTGTCTTCTGCTTGTCCGTCATTATTTTTCATAACACGCCAAGACACAAAGAGGCCACTTCCCATAATAACAAAAAGCCCAATAATTGCCTGAAGATTTGGAATATAACCAAAGACAACGTAGCTCAAAGTAATAGCACCAACAATTTCAAAATAATTAAAAGGGCTTAGTTCAGAAGCGCTTGCGAACTCGAAAGCTTTAATAATAAAGAAATGTGATGCTGCAGCAAAAAAACCCATGGCAGCACCCAGCAAAACTCCCTTCAAGTCGGGCCCCGTCCAAGAAAACAAAGCTAGGGGCAACATAATTGCAATTCCAACAACTGCCGAATAAAAAAGAGTTAGGACGGGAGGCGCCTTAAAGGAAAGTTTTTTTGTAAAGATAATATAGAGAGCATAACAAATGCCCGCAACTACTGCTAAAAGAAGACTTGGCTTAAACTCTTCACCTGAAGGCTGCAGAACAACAACTACACCAAAAAACCCTACTACCACTCCAGCCCCAATAAACAAGTCAAATCGCTCTCCCAATAAAGCTGGCGAAAGCATAGCTACCACTAAAGGAGAGATAAAAAGCAGGGTCAGCGCGTTAGGAATAGGGTTAGACTTTATGGCTGCAAAGAAGAAAAGCGTTGCTAGGGTTAACATGAGCCCCCTCATGAACTGAAGGCCTAAGCTCTCTGGGGCTCTCTTCCACTGGACTTGCTGCCATAGCATTATGGGTATCAACCAGCAAGCATGGAAAAAAAACCGGGTCCACGTAACCTGCATCACAGAATAATCCTCACTCAAGAGTTTTGCAAAGACATCTAAAAAAGGAACGGTGCTCATGCCCAAAAGCATCAAGCCTATCCCCTTAAGGACGGTTTTATTCAGAAGGCTCATAGAATAGTGAGTAAGAAACTATGCTGATTGTACAATAACAAACAGCATTATTACAGTTAAATTAAGTGGTGCCGTCGGAC
Organism: uncultured Gammaproteobacteria bacterium; assembly: GCA_902509905.1. GTDB lineage: Bacteria > Pseudomonadota > Gammaproteobacteria > PS1 > Pseudothioglobaceae > Pseudothioglobus. The sequence continues at coordinate 14,775 of CABWZI010000016.1, forward strand.
GGAGTCGAACCGTCACAGCTTGCGCTACAGCCCCCTCAAGGCTGCGTGTCTACCAATTTCACCACGACGGCTTAAACTAATTGCTTGGAATTTCGCTCGTATCTGAATCAAAGCCGTCATCACTCATAACACTTTGGGTCATAATACTTTGTTCAGGATCTGCGGCAACCCTTTCATTTGATGCAAAGTAAGCAAGACTGATGCTTGTTACAAAAAAACCAATAGCCAAAACGGCGGTTAGTTTATATAAAAAAGAGTGTGCGCCTCTCGCACCAAAAACCGAACCGGCTGCGCCAGAACCAAATGCAGCTCCTGCATCTGCGCCCTTGCCATGCTGGATAAGGATTAGCCCAACAAGGCCAAGAGCCAATAACACATGAATTACTAAAATAATTTGAAACGTCATATTAACCTGCCTTACATATTTGTAAAAAATCTTCTGCCTTAAGGGCGGCGCCTCCAATGAGTCCGCCATCGATATCTGAACAAGAAATTAAATCAGCCGCATTACCAGCATTCATACTTCCACCGTAAAGTATGGGTGTGTTTTGAGCAATGCTCTCACTACTACCAGCTAAAAGATTGCGGATAAATAAATGAACAGACTGCGCCTGCTCGGGTGTCGCCGTCAAGCCTGTTCCAATAGCCCATACTGGCTCATAAGCAACAATAATACCATTAAAGGCCTCAATTCCTAGGAGACCGACCACTGCGTTAAGTTGTTCTTCAACAACAGCCTCTGTATTTCCAGACTCTCTCTCTTCAAAAGACTCTCCAACACACAGAATAGGGGTTAGGCCAGCATCAACTGCTGCTTTTGTTTTTTCTGCAACAATAGCACTTGTTTCACCATAAAGGCTTCTTCTCTCTGAATGTCCAACAATCACGTGCTGAGCGCCAAAGTCCTTAATCATTTCTGCACTAACCTCTCCAGTAAAAGCTCCTTTTGAATTAACATTTAAGTTTTGTGCACCTAGCATTAGGTCGGAATTAATGATTAAAGCCTCTACTTGTGAGAGATATGGAAAGGGGGCGCAAACTATAACATCAGAGGAAACATCACTCATGCCTGAAAGAATTCCATTAATTAGAGAATTAACTGAGTCTTTACTCGCATTCATTTTCCAGTTTCCAGCAACTATCGTTTTTCGCATCCTGATTGGCCATCATAAAAAGAGGGCAATGTTACTCTAAATCACTCATAAAATCAATTAAGAAAGGGGTTTTCAGCGCCTATTTAAGGCTTGGCATCTCTCTCATAAACATACCTCTTTGGATGTCTTCTTCATCTGCTTCAAAGTTTTGTGCTGCCAGGTGCCCCAAATAAACTGCGTCAGCTATAAGCCCTGGAGCTTCAGCATCGCCAATGATTTTAATATTGTATTGTGTTTTTCCTTCTAAATTATTTTGCATTAGGCTGTCATAAAGGGCGGTGTCTGATATACGCTCAGTCAACATAACTATAGACTCACAAGGAAGTTTTGTAATGGCGCCTGTATATGTACACTCTAACAGAGCAATTCCATCCTCTATTTTGCTAATTGATTGATTACAAATAATTTTCACGCCAGAATTAATCAACGATGCTTGGACTTTTTTTTGCTCTAGAGTTGAATCAGTCCATGGCGAGACAACACTAGCTGGCGTTACAAAAACAACCTCAATGTTCTTGGCATTGAGATGGTCTGCAACTACTCCAGCCAAGTAGCCCTGCTCATCGTCATAAATTACAAGCGGGGCCTTAATGTCTTTGTAGTTTTGAATGGCCTCTTCTGGAGAATAGACTTTAACGCTCTCCAGTCCTTGAATGGGCGCCCTTCTGCTTCTTCCAATTCCATCTTTTCTCCAGTTTGAGCCAGTAGCCAAAAATATATTGTTGACGCCAAACTCATTAATGTGTTCAGCTGTAAGTCTGCTCTCTTTGTAAACCTCTATGTTGCTTTTCTGAAGAATCTCATGAACCCTATTGTCAACAACTCTTTTCCATGCTGAAAGGCCCTTAAGGCTAGACTCAAACAAAACCCTCCCACCTAGCTTGTCCTCAGCCTCAGCAAGAACCACCTGGTAACCACGTCTTGCTAGTTGAACTGTGCACTCAAGTCCTGACGGCCCAGAGCCGACAACCAACGCCCTTTGATCTGTAAGCTTAGGTTTAATGTTTTCTGGGTCCCAACCTCTTCGCCACTCCTCCCCCATAGTGGGGTTTTGCGTGCAGCGAATAGGAACTGTAAAGTTGTCACTAGATACACAAATATTACAGCCAATACACTCTTTAATTTGATCTGTTTTTTGTTCTTTTATTTTATTTGGTAAATAGGGGTCTGCAATAGAGGGTCTCGCTGCACCAATTAGATCCAAAGCGCCTCTTTCAACAAGCTTAACCATTAGGTCTGGAGAAGTAAGCCTTCCAACCCCAACCACTGGCTTGGTAGTAATGCTTTTGACAAACTCAACATATGGCATTTGGTATGCCTCTTCTGGTTGAAATCGTGAGGTTTGAGAATCGTTAGACCAGTCAGAAACGTTCACATCCCAAAGATCAGGGTGCTCTGCAAGAAGCTCAACAACTGCTCGTCCCTCTTCTTGAAACTGCATGCCATCTTTTCCTTTAAGCTCATCGACAGCGAACCTAAAAGCAATGCCACAACTATCTCCAATGGCCTCTTTCGTTTCTTCGAGTAATTCTCTTGTTAGTCTTAATCTATTTTCTAAACTTCCGCCATATTCATCAGATCGGTTATTCATATCGGGTAGTATAAATTGCTGGGCCACAGACATACCATGGCCAGCATACACATAAACAATATCAAAACCAGCAGCCTTTGCGTTTAGGGCGGCTTGTCTATGCCACGCCCTGAAGTTCGAAATATCTTGTTTAGACATTCTTCTTGCTTGTTTTGGATATAAAAAGTTCACCGCCTGTGCGTTTGGCGACATAGCTGGAATTCTTGAAAAAAGATTGGTTGAATTGTGGCCACTATGAGTAAGTTCAATGGCCGCTAAGGCGCCGTATTTGTGGACAGCATCAGTCATCAGCCGGAGAGCAGGAATATCTTTTTTGTCCCAAATCCTTTGTTCTGCATAAGGAGCCAAATCTGAACTTGGGTGAATCTCAGCCTCTTCTGTACTAACAACACCCCAGCCCCCCTTCGCTTTAACACCCCTCATGGCCGCATGAGCTCTAGGTCTTACATGGCCCATGCCACAACAATGTGGAACTTGATAAAAACGATTTTTTGTTACAACTGGACCTATCTGAACAGGCTCAAAAAGTTTACTATATGGATTCTTGCTCATGGCTCTGTTATACAATATTTTAGGGATTTAAATCCAACTATTCTAGATTAATGCTTTAATCAAATTTAACATCATTACAGGTATCATTAGAATTTTAATTCTAATTTTTTTTAGCCTCCAATGTCACAGACCTGGGCCAAATGTTTAGACTCTCTTAAAAGCTCTCTACCCCTTGGCGAGTATAGTGTGTGGGTTAAGCCACTGCAAGCTTCTGAACGAAACGAAATTCTCTATCTTAATGCACCTAGCGCTTCAGCGCTTAAGTATATTCATAATCACAAAAACCTAGAGTCGGCAATTGTACTTGCCGTTTCAGAACAAGACAGAAAAATTAAAGTTCGGTTTGGGGTAACAGAGTCCAAAAAAAAATTAAACAGCCAAACAAAACATCATACAACGCCGCTTTTTCCAGAATATACCTTTGATAATTTAGTTTTAGGAACAGCAAATCAAGTGGCCGCTCTAGCTAGCCGACAAATCGCTGAAAAAATTGGTGCCTCTCCCTACAATCCATTTATTATTTATGGGGAATCAGGCTTGGGAAAAACACATCTCATGCAAGCAGCAGGACACCTTGCGCTTGAAAAAAATCCTAGCGCTAAAATAATCTATGTGCCTCTTATGGATTTTGTTAGAAACATTACGACAAGCCTTAGACACAACACAATTGAAAACGTGAAGCTTTTTTATCAGTCTGCTGACCTTTTGTTAGTTGATGACATTCATCTTATTGCGGGAAAGGACAAATCTCAAGAAGAGTTTTTTCATGTTTTTAATTTTCTCTTTAGCACCAAAAAACAAATCATCTTCACTTGTGATCAGCCTCCTAAAAACATTAAAGATCTTGAGAACCGACTAAAAACAAGGTTTTCACAAGGCCTAAATTTACAACTATCTCCACCAGAATTAGAGATGCGCGCTGCAATATTGCTTAAAAAATCACAAAACCCACAAATTTCTCTTAGTCTTACTGAAGACGTTGCCTTGTTTATTGCAAGTCATGTTGTTTCAAATGTGAGGGATTTAGAGGGGGCGCTGTTAAAGCTTAAAGCATTTGTTGACTTCTCTCAAATCGACCACTCACTTATAACCAAAGATGTTGTAGAGGGCGCACTTGGTGATTTAATTAAACCAAAAAAATTATTTATCGAGGTTAATGAGGTACAAAAAACTGTCAGCAAATATTATGGTATTACCGTCTCAGATTTGGTGTCAAACTCTCGAAAGCAACACCTGGTCAAGGCTAGGCAGATGGCTATATATCTATGTCATGAGCTTACTTCTTTGTCTTTAGCAAAAATTGGTCAAAATTTTGGAAATCGTGACCACTCTACTGTACTGTACTCTTGTGAAAAACTGAAAGCACTAATTGAAACAAACGAGGAAATAAAAAACGACATAGAAAACATTAAAATTAAAATTACTAACTTATAAACAAAATAATTATTAGTTGTGTTGTTAGCAAGAATGAAAACATTTTATAATTAGTTTAATAACTAACAACTTAAGAACTAATCAGCAAAGATACTAACAAAATAATCACAAGATAGCTTATTGATTTTAATTATTAAATGAAAGAAACTAACAAGAAACCCATAGACTAATAATAACAATAATTAATTTATATAGAAAGGTAAATTATGAACACGGAATTAAGCGTTGAAGAGTTAATCGAGCCACTTCAAACTGTCATCGGTGTTGTGGAGAAGAAACAAACACTCCCAATACTTTCTCATGTATTAATTCAATTGAGTGAGAACACACTTACACTAACAACAACAGATATGGAGTTAGAAATAAGTGCGTCATCTAAAATCAAAAGCAGCTCAGAAATTACTTTTACTATTTACGCCAAAGATCTAATCGATATTGTTAGGAAGCTGCCTGAAAAAACTCAAATTAAATTCAAAATTGAAGAGAACAAAGTTTATTTAAACGCAAATAAAAACACTTTTGAGCTAAATACCTTCAACCATTTAGATTTTCCAGCGCTTCCAAAAACACAAAATACTAGTATTATAAAAATCAAACAAGAAGCCTTAAAGGAGCTGATTGAAAATACAAGTTTCTCGATGGGAAACCAAGACATTAGAGCCTATTTAAATGGGCTGTATTTTGAATTAAACATGGACTCGTTGACTGTTGTAGCGACAGATGGTCACCGATTATCAATAGGTGAGGTCAGTCAAACTAATAATTTAGATGAAAAAAAGACGGTTATTTTGCCAAGGAAAGCAGTTTTAGAGCTTACTAAGCTTTTAAATAAAAGCTCTCAGGATATTGCTGAAATACACTTATCAGACAACTACTTTTCACTAATTGACAGCAATACAAAAATCATCAGTCGCCTTATTGATGGGAACTTTCCAAACTATAAGCAAGTAATGCCAACAGATTTCAGCAATACAATTGTTATCAATAGGGAGGATTTTTTATCAAGTCTTCAACAGGCTTCAATCTTTGTTGACGAGAGAACAAAGGGGGTCAAGCTTGTTTTTAGGGAAGACAAATTAAGTATTTTTTCTCACTCAGAAAGAGGAAGAGCTGAAACTCAAATTGAGGTTACAAAACAAGAAAAAGAGCTTGAAATAGCATTTAATATTCACTACTTAATTTCTGTTTTAGAAAAGCTTTCTTCTCAGAGTGTGAACATGGTGATACCCGGCGGTGAAAACAAATCTTGCTTGCTCAGCGCTATAGATGATGAGAGTTATCAATATATTATTATGCCGATGAGAATCTAGATATCAAGCCAAATGGCAACTATCGAAAAGATCCATATTCTAAAGTTTAGAAACTTATCAGATCAATATTTTAATCCCATAACTACAACCAACTTAGTTGTTGGAAAAAATGGCCAGGGAAAGACTAACTTTATCGAGTCTTTATATTACTTGGGACACGGAAGGTCTTTTAAAACCAAAAACCTTAAAGACATTATTCCTTTTGATGATCGTCAAATTCAAATCACTGCAATTGTGGATGGACAAAAGATTAGTTTGAGCAAAAGCCGAGAAAAGAGCCGTGTTTTAGTTGATGGAAAAAAAATCCCTAGTAATAGTTTTTTAAGTCAACTTTTACCCATTCAAATTATATCTCCTGATCGTGGGTTTGTTGTAGGCGGAACCCCAAAGCTTAAAAGATCTTATCTCGATTGGGGTGTATACCACGGAAACGACAAAACACTTAAAACCTACGCTTCATATAAAAAAACATTGAAAAACATTAACATCATATTAAGTAATGGAGAAAAAATACATCTTGATGAATGGCTAACCCAACTTGCTAGTCTTTCAGTAGATATTACACAGGATCGCATTACCTATATAGAAAAACTTTCTTCAATATTTAACGAAAATAAATCTAAAAGTTTTATAAATTTATTAGACTCGTCTTCTAGTTTTATATTTGAGCTTCAAAATGGGTGGTCAAAGGAGACTGACCCTCTTAACAAAAAAAACATAACCTCATTTTTATTAAACAATAAAAGAACATTGGAGAGAAACAAATACTTAAATTATGGTCCGCATCGAGCTAGCGTTGATTTTTCCTTAAACGGACAAAGCGAAAACTATCTTTCAAGAGGGGAACAAAAGAAAATGTCTATCGTCTTTTGGGCGCTTCAAGTTTTAGCGTTGGTTAAAAAAGGAAAAAAACCAATTGTACTTATAGACGACATTTCTTCCGAATTAGACAATATAAAAATTAAATCAATAATAGACTTTTTGACTGATTTAGAAGTTCAAATTTTTATGACTGATATAGGCAATAAAAAACTTCCTTTAAGAGAAAAAGCGTCTGCTATTTATAATATAGAAAATGGCGTCATTACTGGGCTTTAAGAGCAATAAACAACTATTTATAAAACCTTAAAATAAGTAGATGATTTAATGCCTAAGTTATTAGCCGTGGTATAATAAATTTTATTTAAAAAGGGCAAATATGGCCGAAGAATACCAAGCCTCAAATATTAAAGTTTTAAAAGGTTTGGACGCCGTTCGAAAGCGCCCAGGAATGTACATTGGTGACACGGATGATGGCACTGGTTTACACCACATGGTTTTTGAGGTTGTAGACAACTCAATAGATGAGGCACTTGCTGGCCATTGTTCAAAAATAGAGGTGATCATTCATGATGACAACTCTATATCTGTTACAGACGATGGCAGAGGAATTCCTGTTGACATTCATCCTGAAGAAAAAATATCTGCTGCTGAAGTTATTATGACAGTTCTTCACGCTGGTGGAAAGTTTGATGACAATTCATACAAGGTTTCTGGAGGTCTGCATGGTGTAGGAGTTTCCGTAGTTAATGCTTTATCAGAATCCCTTCATTTAACCATTCACAGGGATGGCGATGTTTATGAGCAAGATTATGTGCTTGGTGTGCCTTCAGCACCAATCAAAACAACAGGAAAAACGGATAAATCTGGAACAACCATTCATTTCAAACCTAGCGCAGAAATTTTTACAGAAACAGTGTATAAGTTTGAAACACTATCAAACCGACTTCGTGAGCTTTCTTTTTTAAATTCAGGTGTCCATATTGAAATTATTGATGAAAGAAGTGATAAAAAAGATGTTTTTGTTTATGAGGGGGGTATTACAGCTTTTGTTGAGCATCTTAATAAATCAAAAAACCCTATCCATAGTGACATAATTTCAATTGCCACCGAAAAAGACGACATCGCTGTTGATGTTGCCCTTCAGTGGAGCGACTCCTATCAGGAGAGCGTCTATTGTTTTACTAACAACATACCACAAAGAGATGGTGGAGCCCACTTGGCTGGTTTGAGAGCAGCGCTGACAAGAACACTCAATAGTTTTATTGATGCCTCAGGATTGGCAAAAAAAGAAAAAGCAGCCATTACAGGCGAAGACACTCGAGAGGGACTAACTGCAATTTTATCTATTAAGGTTCCCGACCCTAAGTTTTCATCTCAAACCAAAGATAAGCTTGTTTCTTCTGAGGTTAGGGCGCCAGTAGAATCTTCGGTTAACGAAAAACTAGGTGAGTATCTTTTAGAAAACCCAGCCGAAGCCAAAATAATCATTAGTAAAATTTTTGAGGCATCTAGGGCAAGAGACGCGGCCAGAAAGGCTCGTGAAATGACAAGAAGAAAAGGGGCTTTAGACATTGCAGGCCTTCCTGGAAAGCTCAGTGACTGTCAAACTAAAGACCCTGCCGAGTCAGAAATATTTCTCGTTGAGGGTGACTCTGCTGGTGGCTCTGCTAAACAAGGAAGAGATAGAAGAACCCAAGCAATTCTTCCACTTAAAGGTAAGATCTTAAATGTAGAAAAAGCTAGGTTTGAAAAAATTCTCTCTTCTCAAGAGGTTGGTACACTCATTACTGCGCTAGGATGTGGCATTGGTAAGGAGGAATACGATCTTGAAAAATTACGATACCATAAGATTGTTATCATGACAGATGCTGACGTTGATGGGGCACATATAAGAACTTTGCTTTTAACGTTTTTTTATAGGCACTTTCCAGAACTGATTGAGAATGGCTACCTGTTTATTGCTCAACCCCCTCTTTATAAAATTAAGAAAGGAAAACAAGAGCGTTATTTAAAAGACGATGCTGAACTCAATGAATATTTGCAACAAGAGGCTATCCATGATGCAAGCTTATTTGTATCTTCAGATGCGCCCGCTATTCAAGGCGTTGCGTTAGAGAAAGTTGTAAACAAATACTACAAAACCATCGGTGTTATTGATAGGCTGTCAAAAAAATACAATGAACTGCTCTTAAAGTCTATTTTGGGTATGCCGAAACTGAACTTGAAAGAGGCTAATTCTGCCAAGGAGTGGTGTCAAAACCTTCAAGAAAAAATGAACCAAAATAGCTCTATGGCTGAAAGCCATACGCTTAATTACTCCGGTGATGCGATAAACTACACCATGAGAACTTATGGGGTTGAAACAGACACATCGGTTCTAGATGAGGCTTTTTTTGGGTCTAAGGACTATCAGAACATTGAGAGCTATTCTAGCGAAGTAGAGAGTATGTTTAATGATGAGTCATATATTCAAAAAGGCGCAAAAGAACTAAAGACACCAGATTTCACCACTGCACTTGAGTTTCTTTTAAACGAAGCAAGGAAAGGTCAGGGCTTCCAAAGATATAAAGGCCTTGGTGAAATGAATCCAGACCAGCTTTGGGATACCACAATGAATCCTGAGACTAGGGTTATGCTTAGAGTTAAGATTGAGGATGCGATTGCTTCAAACGACGTCTTTACAACCCTTATGGGAGATGAAGTGGAGCCAAGAAGGAACTTCATTGAGGACAATGCACTCAAAGTTGACAACCTAGATTTTTAGTTTTTGGTTGCTCTAATAACTTGAATTCAGCTAATTAGGGCAATGAATTTTATTACCAACTAGCCAACCCCCTTTGTATGATAATAATCTAATTACTTACAAATGGTAGGGTTATGTCAAAGAAACATCCTGTGATCGCAATCACCGGCTCTTCAGGAGCAGGCACATCTACAGTTAAAAATGCGTTCAACCATATTTTTGAAAGAGTGGGCGCAAAACCAGTTGTGATAGAAGGGGACAGCTTCCATAAATACGATAGAAAGCAAATGGCAGCTGCCATGGAAAAGAAAAACAAGATAGGAAATAAACATTTTAGTCATTTTGGCCCCGAGGCTAATCATTTTGATCTTATAGAAAAAACCTTTAAAGATTATGGTGAAAACGGTTATTGTAAAAGACGTTACTATATTCACACAGATGAAGAGGGCATTCCGTTTGGAAGAGGCGCGGGTGAATTCACAGAGTGGGAGGAGGTAGGAAGAGAGAGTGATCTTTTGTTTTATGAGGGGCTTCATGGAGGCGTTAAAGATGGACCAATTGACGCTGCAAAATTTGTAGATCTTTTGATTGGGGTTGTTCCAGTTGTTAATCTTGAATGGATTCAAAAAATTCATAGAGATAAAGAGCATAGAGGGTATTCTGCTGAGGCAACGGTAGATACAATTCACAGAAGAATGTGGGACTACATAAATTACCTCACTCCTCAGTTTTCAAGAACACACATTAATTTTCAGCGCGTTCCAACTGTTGATACTTCAAACCCCTTTATTGCAAGGGATATACCCACTCAGGACGAGAGTTTTGTTGTTGTCAGGTTTCAAGATCATAAATACTGTGACTTTGTTTATCTACAAGATATGGTTGCAGGATCCTTTATGTCTAGACCAAACACATTGGTTGTGCCAGGCGGCAAGATGGGGTTTGTAATGGAATTAATTTTAAGAGAGCAAATAGAGAAAATGCTAGACCAATAAATCCTTCTTCACTAGTCTTTGACCACAATATTTATTAGTTTATTTGGCACTACAATTACTTTAATTATTTGTTTATCCATTGTGAATTTAACAATTTTTTCATCTGAAAGTGCAATTTCTTGAACAGCCTGGTTGTCCGAATCAAGAGGCGCCATGATTTTAGCCCTTAGCTTTCCATTAACCTGAGCAATGATTTGCACTCTTTCTTGAATCAGCGCAGACTCATCAACCTCGGGCCACTGCGAATCTACTACAGCATTTTTTCCGCCTAATAAAAACCACAAATGATGACAAACATGAGGCATCACAGGGCTTAAACATTTGACCATTATCTCAATAGCCTCTTGTTTTACTGCCATACCTTGTTGGGAAGTGTCCGCATACCTAGAAACCAAGTTGTTAAGTTCCATCATAGTTGCAATAGCAGTATTGAACGAATGCCTTCTTCCAAAGTCATCGCCAACTTTTTTCAGTGCCAAGTGAGTCTTTTGACGAATAGATCTCTGCTCTTCATTTAGATTTAAATCATCTATTTTGGAAATCTCCACACCCTCTTTTAGTTTAATAAAGCCGGTTACTAATCTAAAGAATTTATTAATAAACCTATGAGCCCCCTCTATTCCTGAGTCGGACCACTCTAGGTCTTGAGTTGGTGGAGCTGCAAACAAGATAAACAGACGAGCAGTGTCTGCACCATACTTTGAAATCATCTCTTGGGGGTCAACCGTATTCCCTTTGGATTTACTCATTTTTGCCCCATCTTTTAAAACCATACCTTGAGTCAGTAGGTTTGTAAATGGTTCGCTAGTTTTTACAATACCCTCATCGCGCAAGAGTTTCGTAAAAAAACGAGAGTATAAAAGATGTAATATAGCATGCTCTATTCCACCAATGTATTGGTCTACAGGCAGCCAGTAATTTGCCCTCTCATCCAAAATCGCTTCCTTTTGATCCACACAGGTATATCGCGCAAAATACCACGATGATTCAAAAAAAGTGTCAAAGGTGTCAGTCTCTCTCTGCGCTTCGCCCTTACAGTTTGGACATTTAGTTTTAACAAAGCTTGACATTTGTTTAAGTGGTGATCCTGCACCATCTATAGAGACATTTTCTGGCAGCCTGACAGGAAGCTTATCAAGGTCTTCAGGAACAGCGCCGCACTCTGAACAGTGTATTATTGGTATAGGACAACCCCAGTATCGCTGTCTAGATACCCCCCAATCCCTAAGGCGGTAGTTTGTCTTTTCCTCGCCCATTGAAAGGCTGGATAGTTTCTTACTGATGGCCTTAAATGCTTCGTCAAAACCTAGGCCAGTAAATTCACCTGAGTTAATGAGCACACCTTTTTCAACGTAGGCCTCATTTGATGTGTCTACAAAACCGTTTTTATCAGAAATAACATTCACTATAGGTATGTCGTATTTTTTTGCAAACTCATAGTCTCTTTGGTCGTGTGCGGGAACGCTCATGACTGCGCCGGTGCCATATCCCATAAGGACAAAATTAGCAATCCAGATTGATACCTCTTCGCCTGTTAGAGGATGGATGCATTTCAGCTTAGAATCAATCCCTTTCTTTTCCATTGTTTCCATGGCGGCTTCGGCCGTTTCCATTTTTTTACAATCATCAAGAAAAGTTTGGATTTCTTGGTTATTTTTTCCTGCCTCAATTGCAATAGGGTGCTCTGCAGCAATGGCCAGATAGGTAACTCCAAAAAGTGTATCAGGCCTTGTTGTATAAACTGTTAGAGAGCTTGCAGTACCAATCTTAAAATTAATATCTAGACCGACTGATTTTCCTATCCAGTTTGTTTGCATCATCCTAACTGCATCTGGCCACCCTTGTAGGTTTTGAATGTCTGCTAAAAGCTCATCTGCATAATCAGTTATTTTCATATACCACTGCGAGATTTCTTTCTTTTCAACAGGGGCGCCTGAGCGCCAGCCACAACCCTCTACTACCTGCTCATTTGCTAAAACAGTTTGATCAACAGGATCCCAGTTAACAATTGCTTTTTTCTTATAAACCAAGCCTTTTTCAAAGAGCTTTATAAAAAACCATTGTTCCCATTTGTAATATTCAGGATGACATGTTGCCAACTCTTTTGACCAGTCATAACCAAAGCCCAGTTCAATCAACTGCTCTTTCATGTGACCAATGTTTTCATATGTCCAGCCTGCTGGCGGCACTTTATTTTTAATGGCCGCATTCTCTGCTGGCAGTCCAAAAGCATCCCAGCCAATGGGCTGCATCACATTTTTACCCAGCATTTTTTGGTATCGTGAGATTACATCACCAATGCTATAGTTGCGAACATGCCCCATGTGAAGTCTTCCTGAAGGATATGGCAACATAGATAGACAGTAATACTTTTCTTTGTTTGGATCCTCAGTTACAACAAATGAGTTATTCTTTGCCCAATAGTCTTGAGCTTCTTTTTCAATATTTTTGGCGTTGTATTCGTATTGCATTGTTGAGAGGTGATTAATTAATTTAAGCTTAGTGTTCCGACAAGAGAACTCACATTGTCAAGTTTGTGCGCGTCTAAATAACTACTTATTCCGTCGTTAATTGATTTACAAATAAGTGGATCGTAAAACAATGCAGTACCAATGCCCACTGTGTCAGCGCCTGCAATTATAAACTCTATTGCATCTTCAGCAGTAACAATGCCGCCCTGTCCAATTATGGGTATGTTGTGTTTCTTGCTAACCTCGTATACCTGGTGAACTTTAAGAAGTGCAATTGGCTTGATAGCGGGACCAGAGAGCCCACCTTGATTGTTGCCAATAACGGGTTGTTTTTTTTCGATATCTATAGCCATTCCCATAACCGTATTTATGACCGCGAGTCCATCACTACCAGCATCAATGCAGCGAAGAGCATTCCCAGCAATATCAGTTTGATTGGGCGATAGTTTGGTGATTATGGGTTTACTAGTGTTCTTGCGACATATTTCTACTACACGAAATGACATATCGGGGTCATTTCCAAAAGCAACACCACCCTCTTTTACATTAGGGCAAGAAATATTAATTTCTATAGCATCAATATCGGTGTCATCAAAGTGTTTTGCAATTTCCCCATATTCCTCAACACTAGATCCAGAGATATTAATGATAAAACGAGTTTCATCTTTGTCTAGAGCAGGCAAGATATCATTAATCACAGTATCTGTTCCTGGATTTTGAAGTCCAATGGCATTCAGCATACCATTTGGGGTTTCTGCAATTCTGTGCGCTTTGTTTCCAAGTCGCGGAGCCAGAGTGGTTCCTTTTAAACAAACAGCGCCCACATCAGAATTGGAAAAACCTTTGATTCTAGTGTACTCCTCGCCAAACCCTACACATCCTGAGAGCAAAATGATTGGGGAGTTAAGAGTGATCCCACAAAAGCTTGTTTTAAGATTATTTTGCATTGACGACATTATACTTTTATGACGACTTTGGAGTCAGCAACTTGGTCTAAAATGTCTTTATGAATGGAGTTTTTATCACTGGAAGCAACACAGAGGTTGGAAAAACAACCGTTTTAGTCGAAATAATAAAGCATCTAAGAAAAAGAAGAAAAATTGTTGTAAGAAAACCAGTAGAAACAGACTGCGAAATGGTAAAGGGCTCTTATGTTCCAAAAGACGCTATTAGGCTTAATGAGGCATGTGCTTCTGGAGAAGATATAGATGTAGTGTGCCCATTTTGTTATGAGCTTGAAGCGAGCCCCGAAGAGGCAAGCGTCTTCGCTGATAGGCCCCTAGAGCTTTTTGATCTTGTTAAAGCCTGCCAATCAAAGACAGGAGAGCAATTTGTTTTCGTTGAGGGGGCTGGAGGCATATACTCCCCCATCGCAAACAATGCGCTCAACTCTGACCTTGCGATTGAGCTAAAAATGCCAATCATCATCGTGGTTAAAGATGAGCTTGGTGCAATTGGCCAGGCGCTTTTATCAATCAATGCCGCTCAAACTAATAATTTGGATATAGCCTGTGTTGTTCTTAATGAAATGGCGCCAAATCATCTATCTAATGCTCAGGCATTAAGAGCTTATACTAAAGTCCCAGTCTTAGAATATTCAAAAAACAACCAAAAGCCTTTTTGCGCTGAGATAGAGAAACTAATCTAGAATTTTAAGGCTTGGTTTTTTGTCGTTTTTTTCTTGATCAGATTTTGGCATATCAAACATCATGCCCTCACCATTTTCATGAGCATAAATTGATAGAACCGCATTACACGGCACAACAATTTTTTGCGACTTGCCCTGAAAGCGCGCTTTAAAGATTATTGCTTGGTTATTAATAGTACGACCAACAGTTGCAGAAGAGCTAATGTTTAAGACCATTTTTCCTTTTGCATCATGCCCTTCGGGAACAACTACGCCAACACTTTTTGTATTTACAAGCAAATATGGCGTAAGCTTGTTATCCTCTATCCAGTCACAATAAGCGCGAATAAGATAGGGAATAACTCCTGACATTTACTAATTAATTGAAGTCTTTTTCAGCAAAAGTAAGACTGTCATGAAAGCCTTCTTTTTCAAAAAGCCTATTTGCATAATCTTTGATTGGCTTAGCTTTTTCACCCAGTGATATTCCTAAAACATCAAGCCTCCAAAGAATTGGTGCAATACAAACATCAACTAGAGTCATCGTGTCACTTTTGAAATATGGCTTATGAGCAAAAAGAGGGAGCAACTCTAACAAGTTTCCATTCAAAGTTTTTCTTGCTGCGTCAGCCTCTTTTTTGTTTCCATTAAGAATGGTGTTAACTAACTCATACCAACAGCCATCTGCTCTTGTAAATCGATAGATTAGAAGGCGCTTTTCAGCTTTTTCAATTGGATCTACCGGCAAAAGAGGAGGGAAGGGAAAGCGCTCATCAAGGTACTCCATGATTACAGAAAGGTCGTACAGAACCATGCCTCTGTCAAAAAGAGTAGGAAGTGTTTCGCATGGATTGAGTTCTAGAACTTCTTCAGGCATTTCCTCAAAGCTGACTTCTACCACCTCTCTTTCAATTGATTTGTGCGCCATAATGAATCTTACAGCGTGAGACTCAAGTTCTTGAGATGCAGAGTATAGTGTTGTAGAAGCGGGGTTAGGTTTTGATAGCATATTTTTACCAGTTTAGTTTAATATTCCGTCAGCACAGCAGAAGACGAAAGCGATGAAAGATTGTAACAGAAATTAGTCGCGACGTCTCCAAACGCCATACTTGACGTCTTTCCAGTATTCTTTTTTAAGCATATAAACAAGAATAAATAAGACACCTAAAAATAAGAGAACCCACTTTCCAAGCTGCAAACGAATAAGCTTTGCTGGTTCGCCGACATAATCTAAGAAGTTTGTAATATCACGAACACTATTGTCGAATTCAGCTTCAGACTGATCTTTTCTAAGGGACCAGAGCGCATCAGGCATTGACGCATTGACTAGAACCTTGTTGTTGACGCCGAATATTCTTGATTCGTCTTCATAGAAGCTTCTTAGGTAAGTATAAATCCAGTCTGTTCCTTTTGATCTTGCAACTAGAGAAAGATCTGGAGGCACTCCACCAAACCACTTCGATGCGGCATTTTCTGGCATTGCAGTAACCATTGGTTCGCCTGGTTTATTGCCTGCAAACATAAGGTTTTTGGTAATCAGCTCATCTGACAAGCCTAAATCACTTCCTATTCTGTTGTAGCGCATAAAGCTTATTGCATGACAACCCGAGCAATAATTCATAAAAAGCTTAGCGCCGTTTTGAAGAGAGGCTCTGTCCATAATGTCTGTATCAGCGTGGTCAAGGTGAACTTTGCTCGCAGCAAAGCCATT
>CABWZI010000017.1 GCA_902509905.1 uncultured Gammaproteobacteria bacterium
TTCGCTAGAGTCATTGCTTCAATTTGATCATGGGTGACATAGATCATCGTATTATCGAGCTTCTGATGTAGCCTTTTAATTTCGACTCTGAGTTCAGTCCGTAATTTTGCATCTAGATTAGATAACGGCTCATCAAATAAAAAAACTTCCACATCTCTTACGAGCGCTCTTCCAATTGCAACCCTTTGTCGCTGGCCTCCAGAGAGTGCGGCAGGTTTTCGATCTAAAAGGTCTTCAATCTGAAGAATTTCTGAAGCATTTTTCACTCGCTTTTCAATATCTTCTTTAGATAGCTTTGCATTCTTTAAGCTGAACGTTAGATTACCTTTAACAGACATTTGAGGGTAAAGAGCATAGGACTGGAACACCATTCCAATGCCTCTCTCAGATGGCTCATACCATGTGACATTTTGATTATTAATAAAGATTTGACCATCATTAATTTCTAAAAGTCCTGCAATACAATTAAGCAAAGTCGATTTACCACATCCTGAGGCACCAAGAAGAACTAGAAACTCTCCCTTTTTAACAGACAGATTTAAATCCTTAAGAACTTTAACATCCCCAAAGTTAAGTGAAAGATCTTTAATTTCTATACTATTCATTATTAATTTATCCTTTAATTAACCCTTTACTGCACCCGCAGCAATGCCTCTAACAAAGAGCTTCCCTGAAATAAAATAAATGGTTAAGGGTACTAGACCTGTAAGCAATGTTGCAGCCATATTAACGTTATATTCTTTGACGCCTTGAACCGAGTTAACAATATTGTTCAGCTGAACTGTCATTGGGTATGTGTCAGGCTTTGTATAAATAACTCCAAACAAGAAATCATTCCAAATTCCTGTAACCTGCATAATGATTGCTACCACAAAAATAGGCAGTGACATTGGCATCATAACCCTAAAATAAATACCCCAAAACTTTGCTCCATCGACCCGTGCAGCCTTAAAGAGCTCTTCAGGAATCGTTGTAAAATAATTTCTGAAGAGTAAAGTCAATATGGGCATTCCAAAAATTGAGTGAATTAAGATTAATCCAGGTAGTTTTGTGTAAATTCCTAAGTCTCTTAGCAAAATCACTAGAGGATAAATCATAATTTGATATGGAATAAAAGCACCAAAAATTAAGATTGTAAAAAATAAGTTAGCTCCCTTAAAGCGCCAATTAGCAAGTGCGTAACCATTCACTGATGCAATGGCTATTGAAACGATAACTGATGGCAGAGTGATTTGAACAGAATTCCAAAAACCTCTCGATAATCCATCACAATTAAGGCCAGTACAGGCCTGTGACCATGCTTTAATCCATGGCTCAAAGGTGACTTCGACAGGTGGTGAAAAAATATTACCTAATCGAATCTCTGGCATACCTTTAAGGGATGTCACTATCATTACATAAAGTGGAATCAAATAATAGATTGCAACCACTAGAAGCGTGCCATATAGAATAATATTTCTTCGGCTCATAATTTTCCGTGGCTTAGGACCTCTAGGTTCAACAACACCAGAGTTATTTTGCGAATCAGTCATACTTTCTTCTCCCAAACTGAAGATATGCAAATGGAATAAGCACAATTAAAACAGAGACTAACATCATTGTCGAGGCAGCAAAACCTTGACCAAGATTTTGTGCGCTAAACATGTAGTCATAAACATACTTAGCTGGAACCTCAGAAGAAATTCCTGGGCCACCTGAGGTTTGAGCAACGACTAAGTCATAAACCTTAATAATTCCCGCGGCAATAATGACCAATGTAGTTATAAAAATTGGACGCATCATTGGTATTACAACCTGAATGTAAGTTTTCCACATGGGAATTCCATCTATTTTAGCGGCCTTCCATATCTCTTGATCGATACCACGCAACCCAGCTAACATAAGACACATGATAAAACCAGTACCCTGCCATAAACCAGCTGCCAGTATTCCGTAGATAACTATATCTGTATTGTATAAAGGATTAAATACAAACGATTCAAAACCAAGCGATCTTACAATTTTTTCAACGCCGTACTCTGGGTTAAGAATCCACTGCCAGACAAGCCCTGTGACAATAAAACTTAAGGCAAACGGATACAAAAATATAGTTCTAAATGTATTTTCAAATCTTGTTTTTTGATCTAATAGAGCAGCCAATAAAAAACCTATAAATAGTGAAAATACTAACGAGCATGCACCATAAATTGCAAGATTTTCAATTGACATGTACCAGCGATCAGAATTCCATAGTCTTTCATATTGAGCCAACCCTATAAACTCACTTTTAGGTAGCATGCGACTATTGGTAAATGAATGGTATACAGTCCATAAGGTTGCAACAATAAAAATACCAACTGAAGTTAACATCATTGGTATTGCTGCAATCTTACTTGATAGGTTATATACTAGGGTCCGTTCAATATATCCAGGGCGATCAAGCCTACTATCCCTAGCACCAACAATGGCCAAAATGAGAGCAAACAGGATAAAGACAATAGATAAATAAATTGCTACAGGTTCGAGCGTATTTAAAGCTTTTCTATAACCTTTGATGGCAGGAAAAATAGATTGAACATCTTTTTGAGCAAATGACCAAATTAAAATTGAAAAAAAAGAAGAAAGTATCCAACCAATAATTTGTTTTTTGAGCCTGTTGGCATTAAATTGAATAGTCTTAGATTGAACTCCTAAAACTAAAACACTAATGAGAGCAATAACCAAAAACAGAAGCTGTATATTTTGAAATAGTTGAGGCTTAATGCCAACTATTGAGATGGCTAATGAAGCGAAGGCCAGCATGACTGAACTAACAAATAATCTTTCAAGCTGAGCTTTAGATATCATAAGCACTATTGTAGTTTAAAGAAGAAATGTATTTAAAAAACCAGATGTTATAGTTTTGAAAGAGCTGCCAAACTCCAGTTTAACATTTGGCAGCTCTTTTTTTGATTAATACTTAGTCTGCACTCGCAATGATCTTAGCATACTTAGCCTGTGCATCTGCAGGGCTCATATACAAGTCACTCCAAAAAGTATTCATAAGTTCATTAACCTGATTGTTTGTATCAGCTGAAAGAAGAATGTCACCTGAAGGCACAACGTTTCCGCCTGCAAGAATCTTCAAACCTTTCTGCATACAATCATTTGCAGTAGACATGTCTATATCACCACGAATTGGCAATGAACCTTTTTTAAGGTTAAAAGCCACCTGAACAGGAGGAGAAACTAGAAGTGCAGCCAGCTCTTTTTGAGCCGCTTCAACATCAGCATCATCCTGCGCTGGGAAATAGAAAGCATCTCCACCAGTATCTAGAATTTCACGCTCTCCTAGACCAGGAAGGCATGAATAATCAGTTCCAGCAACAGAGCCTGCAACACTGAACTCACCTTGAGCCCAGTCACCATGAATCTGTCCACCTGCTTTACCAGTAATAACAAGATTTGTCGCTAGGTTCCAGTCACCAACATTTGATCCAATTGCCATTTTACGGGCATCATCAAAAGCATTCCAAACGCGAGCATACTCAGCACCACCAGCAACAGAAGCATCCTTGTCACGGTTAACCGCATACCAAGCTTCCTCACTAACTAGAGCTGTTGCTAGAACACCAAAAGTTAGTCCTGTTTGCCATCCTTGTTGACCTTGAGCTAAAGGAACGATTCCATTTGCACGAAGTGCTGGACCCGCAGCAACAAACTCATCCCAATTAGTTGGAACAGCAACACCTGAACTCTCATAAGCGTCATGACTTAACCAAAGCCATTGAGCAGAGTGGATATTAACAGGTGCACAATAAACACGACCATCAACTGTACAAGCGTCTAAAAGATTTGGTGGATAAATTACATCTCTCCAGCCCTCTGCTTCAGCTACATCAGTTAAATCTAAAAGAAGGCCTGCTTCAATCAGTTCTTCTGCTTGACGACCATGATTAAGTTGAGTAGCGCCCATTGGCTCACCACCAATAATTCGACTAATGATTATAGGTCTTGCAACACCACCTGAACCAGCAATAGCGCCATCAACCCATGTATGACCAGTTGCATCGAAAGCTTTAGCAAGCTCTCCAACCGCATTAGCTTCTCCACCTGAAGTCCACCAGTGTGTAACTTCAAGCTCAGTCGCTGATGCTACATTAACCGCACCAGTTAAGATAGCAGCTGCAACAAGCGTTGAACTTTTAAACATTTTTCTCATATTTCTCTCCTAGAAAATATTTATAAAAAACTCCATAACAAGATTATTATGGAACCGTTTCCAATTATATGTAAACTCTTAAAACTAAAATGTGTCAAAGTGTGTCATTTTGTCACAAAGTTATTCCAAATTAATAGTAACAAAAACATTTAATTAATTCTATATAATCAGCATTATATAGCTTAATATGATAGATAATATCTTTACAAAATGGCCACTATTAGAGATGTTGCAAAGTTAGCAGGAGTTGGGATTGGAACTGTTTCCAGAGTTATTTCTGGAAATGGCTCAGTTTCTAATAAAACGCTGATTAAAGTTAATGACGCAATGGCTGCACTGAAGTTTATACCTAACACTTCTGCGCAGTCCCTCTCCTCAAAAAGATTCAATACAATTGGCCTATGGGGAACAAAAAGCTCAGGTGAAATGAGTCGAGCTACACTGACTAAAATTGAGCGAGAACTTCAGCCATTTGATGTGAGTTTAATTACAACTGACGGAGAAAGGAACTCTGTCAATCATCCTAATGCATCTCGCTTATCAATTGACAAACTTATCAACAAAGGCTGTGATGGTTTAATTATTTGGGGCTCAGATATGCCCGAATTTGACATTCTCCAGCTTGAAAAGGAATTCCCAAATATAGTTCTTCTTAACAATAATGTTAAAGCTATGCCAGAAAAATCCTTCGCTTTTAATCACTATGATGCTGGTTATATTGCTGGACAACACCTAGTTGACAATGGCCACAAAGAAATAGCCTATATCAGTGGATGGTTTGACACTTCGGACGCCAATGAAAGACATCATGGCTTTATAGATGCTCTAAATGAAAACAATATTTCAATTCATGAAAATCTGATTTATCGGGGTGATTACACATTTAAGAAAGGCTTTGAAGGTGCAAACTATTTGTTTAATCAAGAACCTAATTTTACTGCTCTATTTTGCGCCAATGACCAATCTGCGATGTCTGCAATTTCAGCTTTATCGAGTAAAGGAGTGGATATACCAAATGAGGTCTCAGTACTTGGATATGACAACATGAACATCGCCTCTTATACAAATCCTCCTCTTTCAACTATAAATGTTCCAGTTCAAAAAATGGCAGTATCAGCTGTCAGAAAACTAATAAATCTTTGTTATGGGGCAGACCTAGAAATTGATTATAGCTTTGATGCAAAATTAATAGAAAGACAAAGCGTTATCCAATTAAATTAAGCTGAATCTAATCAAAAGGATACTCTAGCTCATTAATTTCAAGGTTAGGCACTAGTCTTTGATTCCTATCAAGAGTATAAATTTCAAGCATATCTTTGTACTCGATCTCAAAATCAAAAATATCAATGTTCTCTCTAAGTCTATAGGAATTTTCAGTTTTAGGAATAGATACAACTTTTTGCTGATATAGCCACCTTAATGCTATTTGCGCAGGCGTTTTTGAGTACTTTTCTGAAAGTGATAGAATGACATCATGTCTTGCAACATCACCTCGGCATATTGGACAATAGGCTACTGGAATGATCTCAAAATCCTGCATGACCTCTAACAACTTAGCCTGAGATAAAAATGGATGGTACTCAACCTGATTACAATAAATATCCTTAAAGCCTAGTGATATGCATTCATTGACAAGATGGCTATTAAAATTTGCAACGCCCACCTCTTTTATTTTCTTGACGTCTTTAAGTTTGTACAAAATTTCTAGCATATCACCTAAGTTAGTCTCAAACTTAGGCCAATGTATTAAAAGTAAATCTACATAGTCAGTCTGTAAATCTTTAAGACTTTTTTCAAAGTGTTTAACTATATCTTTGTTTTGTAATGGCGGCCCATTCCCCTTAGATGGAGTCCAGCTTATGGTATTGATTTTTGTAGTAATAAAAATCTCTTCTCTGTCAACTCCCGAGTCAGATAAACCCTTGCCGACTTCGGATTCATTCTCATACATTGATGCACCATCAATGTGACGATAACCCATCTCAAGAGCTTCTTGAACAATGCTACTGCAGGTGGAGCCCTGCATGTCCCATGTGCCAAGACCAATGAAGGGAATTGAAGTGCCAGATTTAGTAAAAGCTTCGCTCATACTGGCATTGTATCAATATTTATCTAATTCTTAAGCCTGAATTAGGATCAAATAAAATTGCTTTACTGGTGTCGACCTGCAAATCAAAACCTTTTCCAGCGGTATTTCCGGCTTCTGGACTCAGTCTTGCCATCACTTCATTGTCATTCCATTTACCTATTGCAACGGTATCAGCTCCCATTGGTTCCAATACATCTACATCAAATTTGATTTGATGAATGAAAGAGTTTTTTTCTACAGATGGCTCAATTTCAGTGAGCATTTCTGGCCTAATTCCAAGTAGAACCACATCCAATTTTGAATTTTGAATTGCATCTTTACATGGGATTGAGAGCTCGTATTTTTGACCACCACTCTCAATGATTAAATTTTCATCCTTAACGATACATTCAATAAAATTCATACCTGGTGAGCCCATAAAATCAGCCACAAAATGACTCACTGGATCGTTATAAATTTCGTAAGGCGTGCCAACTTGTTGCAATTCACCATCCTTAAGAACGGCAATTCTATCTGCAAGAGTCATTGCTTCAATTTGATCATGAGTTACATACACTATAGTTGTTCCAATTCTTTGATGCAATTTTTTTATCTCTGTACGCATTTCAACCCTTAACTTTGCATCTAAATTAGATAATGGCTCATCAAAAAGAAAAACCTTTGGAGATCGAGCCAAAGCCCTTCCCATAGCAACCCTCTGTCTCTGACCTCCAGAAAGTTGACCGGGCTTTCTATCTAATAAATGGTCAATCTGTAACAAAGAGGCAACTTTTTTCAGAATCACTTCTTGCTCATTTTTTGGCATCTTGTTCATTTCTAATCCAAAGCAAATATTTCTTGCTACATTCATGGTTGGATACAAAGCATAAGATTGAAATACCATCGCGATATCTCTGTCTTTTGGTGACTCTTCTGATACATCCTTGCCATCGATAACAATTTCGCCACCAGTCAAATCTTCAAGACCAGCAATCAAGTTCATTAGAGTTGATTTACCGCAACCTGATGGACCAATAAGTATTAAAAATTCGCCATCTTTAATATCTAAATTGATATCTTTTAACACCTCGGTTGTGCCAAATGATTTATTAATGCCGTTAAGACTGATGCTTCCCATTTTTTATCCTTTATTCTTTAATTTATTTAAATAGTATTTGATATTGATATTTATCCTTTAACAGCTCCTGCAGTTAAACCCCTAACAAAGTATTTACCTGCAATAACATAGACCACTAAAGTTGGAAGAGCAGCAATAATTGCTGCTGCCATGTCAACATTGTATTCTTTACCACCAACCGAAGTATTTACAAGGTTGTTGAGTGCAACTGTAATCGGCTGTGTTCCTGACCCTGAGTAAACAACACCAAATAAAAAATCATTCCAGATCTGAGTAAATTGCCAAATGATTGTGACTACAAAGATTGGAGTTGATAAAGGGATAAAAATGTGGCGGAATATCTTTAGAAAACTTGCTCCATCTAGTTTTGCAGCTTTCACTAGTTCAGTCGGTATACCTACATAATAATTTCTAAAAAAGAGTGTAGTAAATGCTATTCCATAGATGACGTGAACTAATACCAGACCAGTTACAGTATTTGCAAGGCCTAAGCTGCCGAGTAGTTTAGCCATTGGCAGAAGGATTACCTGGAAAGGTATAAAACACCCAAACAACAGTGCGCCAAATAAGAATTCGCTACCCTTAAACTTCCATTTAGCAAGGGCATATCCATTGAATGCGCCCAAAATTGTAGAAATTATGACTGCAGGAAATACAATTCGGACACTGTTCCAAAAATATGGAGCAAGGCCTTTACATTCGCTTCCCGTGCAAGCAGTTGCCCAAGCCTTTTTCCATGCATAAAGCGTTGGATCCAAAGGAAGTGCCATCAAGTTACCACTTCGAATCTCTTCAATATCCTTAAGTGAGGTTGTAAACATCACATAGAGAGGAGCTAAGTAGATAAAGGCAAATAAAAACAATATAAAGTAAATAATTGCTCTGCCAAAGTTTATATTCGTTAAATTAAATTTATTCATTATTCTTTCTCACGTAATTCTGAGTAGAGATAAGGTATGAGTACAGCTAATACTCCAAAAAGCATAATCATCGCGCTGGCGGCACCAATACCAATTTGAGATCTATTAAAGGTATAGGTATACATGAAGTTTGCTGGCAAATCAGAAGCATATCCTGGCCCTCCTCCAGTTAATGCCTGCACAAGGTCAAAGCTTTTAATAGCTATGTGAGTGAGAATAACAATAGCACTAAAAAATACTGGTCTCATTAGTGGCAAAATAATATGCCAATAAAGACGGACTGTAGAGGCACCATCCATTTTTGCAGCCTTCGTAAGATTCTCATCAACCCCCCTGAGACCTGCTAAAAAAAGCGCCATCACAAAACCACTTGACTGCCAAATTGCAGCAATCACAATACAATAGATGGCCATATCTTGTTCAACAAGCCACCTAAATTCAAAACCTGCAAAACCCCAATCATTCATCAGTTTTTCAATGCCTAGCCCAGGGTTTAGAATCCATTTCCATGCGGTTCCTGTAACAATAAAGGAAATCGCCATGGGGTATAAATAAATAGTTCTTATTGCGCCTTCAACTCTAATTTTTTGATCTAGAAATATAGCTAACAATAGACCTAGAACTAAGGCAATAACAATAAATAAAATAAGGAAAACAAAGAGATTATCAACTGCAACATCCCATCTTGGGTTACTAAAAAGCCTTGAGTATTGATCCAATCCAACAAAATCCCATTGAGGCATCATTCGACTTTTTGTCAATGAGAGCAGTCCGGTCCAGACTATAAAACCATACATACAAACAACCATCGCGACTGCAGTTGGTGCCAAGACGATTTTTGGCAAGTTCTTTTCTAAAAAATTTAGCACAGTAATTCTGATTTTATTATGAATTTATAAAATTAGGGCGCTTAATTTAAGCGCCCTGATAGCATTGAAGAGCCTTACACTAAAGGAGACAAGGTAAAGCCCTTAACACTGATTTACTCTTACATCGCAGCTGCCATAGAAGCAACTAGCTGAGCAGCACCTTCTTCTGCACTCTGGTCAGAGTTAAAGAAGTTAGTAGCTGAATCAACAACCGCTCCAGCTACCGCTGAAGGTAATGCCATGCCGTGAGCAAAGCTTGGAACTAATGAACCACTTGCTGAAGATGCAACAAATGCGTCCATAGAGTCATGAGCACATGTATCAAACTCATCTCTCGAAACACCTAAACGTGCAGGAATTGAACCTTTATTAAGGTTAAATACTGTTTGGAAATCAGTACCTAAGATTTCTGCAGCCATAATGTTTTGAGCTCCTGTTCCAGATGTTGTGCCTTGGGCAAAGAATGCAAAAGAGTCAACGTTGAATGTGTGAGCACCTGAAGTACCTGGAGCTGCGCTACATACAAAGTCAGTACCTACATTCTTACCTGCAACCTTGAATTCACCTTTAGCCCAGTCACCCATGATTTGCATTCCTGCTTGACCTTCAATTACCATTGAAGTCGCAACGTTCCAGTCACGTCCTGGTGCATTTGCATCAATGAATTGACGTAGGTTTCCAAAAGTTTCGAAAACTTCTACAGTTGTGTCACTGTTAAGAGCGTCCATGTCCATCTCTACGAAAGCCTTGTTGTAGTAGTCTGCACCACCAACACCAAGAACAACTGCTTCAAATACAGTTGCATCTTGCCATGGCTGACCACCGTGAGCTAGTGCAACGTAACCAGCGTCTTGAAGCTTTTTAGCTTGAACCATGAAGTCGTCCCAAGTTGTTGGGATAGTCGCGCCTGCAGCACGAAAAACTTCTGGGTTAGACCACATCCAGTTTACTCTGTGAACGTTTACTGGAGCAGCAACATATTTGCCTTCGTGCTTCATTACGTCAGCAACAACTGCTGGTAATAACTCATCCCAGTTGTTCTTTTCTGCAACACCATTAATGTCAGCTAAGAATCCTAGATCACCCCACTCTTGAATTGAAGGGCCTTTGATTTGTGCTGCTGTAGGCGGGTTACCTGAAATAGCTCTTGACTTAAGTACAGTCATAGCGTTTTCACCGCCACCACCAGCTACAGCGAAGTCAGTCCAACCAACTCCAGCGTCACTTAGTTTGCCTTTTAAATAATTTACACTTGCAGCTTCACCACCACTAGTCCACCAGTGCAAAACCTCTACATCAGCTGCACTAACAGATGTTGTAGTTGCTAGAAGCGCTGACGCAGCTAGCGTTGTTAACTTAGTATTCTTCATATTTTTCTCCATTAAATTATATGAATCACATCCTGCACACCATTGAGCAGAATTGAAATCAGTTTATTAGTGGGGTTGTATCAAACTGTATCCATTTGTTACAAAATGTTACAATTTGAATCGAAATATGAATTTAAAAATCAGGCAGTTAAGTTAAATCAAAATCAAATGGCACTCTAGAGGAGTGATGATGCATAATTGGAGAGTCCTTTGCTGTGTCAATTATAAAACTGTACCAAGATTCATATTCTTCTCCACCCTTGCTAGGTAGACAAAAAATATAACTACCAGTCATTAAATACGTACTTTCCGACAGTTCTGTTCTGATGGATTTTTTGACATTAAAGTCAATTGAGGCCTTACCGCTAATTGCTGCACTAAAGTAACCAGATATTTGATCTCTTGAATTCATTAGGACTGGTTTAAAGGTAGGCAATAGAGTGCTATCTATATGATAGAGTCTCGTAATTCCATCCAAATCTTCATTATTGAAACATTGAGCCCATTGCTCTAATACAGATTCAGGTGTCATAATTTAATTAACATTATTTTAATAAGATTGCTATTTTAAACTAGGATTAGCTTGCCTTATAAATAGATATTAACTTCTATTCTTTTTCTTTCTTGAATCCCTGATAGACCTGTAATAGGACAATAAGAATAGCGATAATAAACAGAGACAAACTAATTGGCCTTTCCCAAATGAATGAGAATGAACCATCATTGATTAGGACTGCTCTTCTCAAATTCTTTTCAAGCATTCCGCCAAGAATAAATCCAAGTATTAGAGGAGGCATTGGATAGTTCAACACTCTTAAAACTAATGAAATTAATGCAACTATCGCCATGAAATAAATATCAAACGAATTGAATGAAATCAAATAGACGCCAGTTACTGAAAAGAACAAGACTAGCGGAACAAGAATGTTTTTAGGTATTGCTAATATTCTTGCAATATAGGGTATTAACGGTAAATTTAAGACCAATAATACGACGTTACCAATATACATAGAAATAATGACAGCCCAAAAAAGTTCTGGCTGCTCAACATATAACCTTGGGCCAGGTTGAACACCAAAGGACAGCAATGCTCCTAACATAACAGCAGTAGTTCCAGATCCAGGAATTCCCAAAGTTAATAGTGGTACAAAAGATCCTGTACAGGCAGCATTATTGGCCGTTTCAGGCGCTGCTAAACCTTTAACCGAGCCTTTACCAAATTTTAGTTTATCTTTAGCAGAAGCTATACTTCTCTCAAAACCCCAAGCCAAGAAACTAGCGATTGTAGCTCCAGCACCCGGCAACACACCCACAAAAAAACCTAGTACAGATGTTCTTCCGATTGTTGGAACCATTTCTTTTACTTCTTCCTTAGATAATTTAATTGAACCCAAACTCGCCTTACTCACATCAGAAGACTTGAAGTTAATGTCCATTTTTTTGAAAATAATCATAAACGCTTCACTCATCGCAAAGGTTGCCATGACTAAAAGTACAAAGCTGATACCATCCATTAAATTAATATTTCCAAATGCGAAACGCGTAATGTCAGACAATGAGTCTTGTCCAACAGTTGAAAGCGCCAAACCAAGCGCTGTCATAATCATTGCCTTTAAGAATTGACCCTTACTTGCGAAAGCTGCAATAGACAGCAGCCCCACACACATTAAGGCAAAATAATCTGCTGACTGGAAGCTAAGGCTAACTTTAGCTAGCTGCGGTGCAGCCACTAATAAAAATAAAGCAGCAATTGTTCCGCCAGAAAATGATGCATATGCAGCTATAGCAAGCGCCTTACCAGCGTGACCTTGTTGGGACATTGGATAACCATCAAATGAACTCGAAACGGTTCCAGCAACTCCTGGAGCATTAATTAGAATTGATGATGTAGAGCCACCAAAGATGGCGCCATAATATACCCCTGCCATCAATATCATGGCTGAGGCTGGATCAAAACCATAAGTAATTGGAATCATTAATGCTATCGCAGACATTGGTCCAAGTCCTGGAAGCATCCCTATGATGGTCCCAGCAAAACAACCCATCATAACCATTAGAATGTTATAGCCACTGAAAGCAGTGTTAATCCCCATCATCATGCCTTCTATCATGATATAACTCCTAAAAACTGTAAAAATGGATCTCTAATGTAGACATCTAGCAACCCATGAAGCATAAACTGAAGTCCTGCCACTACTGGGAAAGAGCTAAAAATAATGACCTTGTAGCTTCGAACACCCAAATATAAATAAGATATAACCAAAAATAAGTTGGTTGAGACAAAAAAACCAATTGTTTTAATTAAAAGCCCGTATGAAAAAACTAGAGCAAATAAAATAATAACACTGACCCATTCATACTGACCCATATCCTCTTTTTCATTTTTTGATAAGACTAGCGTGAGAAGTGAAACTAAAATACCTAAATAAGAAATAAGCTTAGGAAAAGTTCTTGCATTAAAGTCTGCATTTTCATCAAATGCAAACACTCTAATCTCACCAGCAAGATAAGAATAAATAAGAAAAATAAGGAGAAAAACAAAAGCACTTATCCTTGTATAGTTGATAGTCATTTGCCTTCCTCCCTTTAGATATTCAGATTAGATAACGCCTAATTGTTTCATTAGGTCGGTCATTTCTTCTGTTTGCTTTTCTAAGAAGCCCATAAAGTCAAATCCAGGGTTATAGATATTGACATAAGCGTTACGCTTACGAACAACTTCCCACTCTGGAGTACTTTGCATGTCTCCTAACATTTTAGCAATTTCATATCTATCAGCTGCATTCATATTTGGTGGACCGAAGAAACCTCTCCAGTTTACAAAGTATGCATCATAGCCCTGCTCTTTAAGTGTTGGTACACTTGGAGCATCAGCCGAACGTTCATTTGCAGTAATACCTAAAATGCGCACTTGGTCACCTGCAGCTAACGCTTCACTGAATCCAGTAGATAGAATTTGACCTTCACCAGATAATAGTCCAGCTAAAGCAGCACCACCACCATCATAGGGTATATAAACTACATCATTAGGATTTGCACCAGCTGATTGAAATGCCAAAGCACCAATCAAATGGTCCATGCTTCCACGTGTTGATCCACCAGCCATCTTCACTGACTTAGGATTTGCATTGTATGCATCAACAACGTCTTGGAATGTTTTGAATGGTGAGTCTGCAGCAACAGCTAAGGCGCCATAATCACCAATAATTCCAGCAATTGGAGTTACATCCTTATAAGATAATACGCCACTAGCAGCACTATCAGAAACGTAACCAGAATGACGACTAATTGAACGAAGTACAATTGGAGTTGATTGAACCATAACTGTATTTTCAGGCATTGTTTTAATCATCCATGAAAGCGCTTTACCACCACCTCCACCTGACATGTTTTCAAAAGATGCAGACTCGAGTAGACCAGATTTAACTAAGGCCTCTCCAGTTCCTCTTGCACATCCATCCCATCCACCACCAGCACCTCCAGGCACAACAAAATGCAATTTCTCAATTGCAATTGCAGAACTTGAAAGAGCGCCAATCATGAACAAGAAGGATATTAATTTTATGAACATTTTTTTCATAATTTATCTCTCCGTTTTAAAGATCCACTCAAAATTAAGTGGATTAACAATTAATCAAATATTCAAGGAGATCAAAAAATATTTTCTTAATTGATAATTCGATGATAGTCTTTGAATCTTTCAAAAACCTGTCAGATTTTTACTATTTTTTTTCGATTTACAAATTAAGATTGTAACTATCATTGAGCCAGTTTTTAACCCAAGAAATTGCATCAGGATCAATCTGGGTAGCTCTTTCTTTAAATTTTATAGCCTTTAAGCCGGTAGACTGAGGGTAGACACCGAGAGAGTTTTTTGAGATCTGAGAAAAGTTTTTCTGGTTAATAATATCTTCGAATGCTTGAGAAAATAGATCAATAATCTCATCATCAGTATTCTTGTTTATGACTACCATTTTTTGTGCTGAAAATCCAGCAATAAAGAAAGCCTTCCATGCATCCCAAGCACTTCCAGATGGTTCTTCATTATGAACTTTTACATAAACTTCTCGAAACGTTGGTATGTCTGGGAAGTTTGGATCCCTAATGATGTAGCCATTGTCATCCAAAATACCCCAAGTCATTATTGGGACTGCATCCCCATTTTCAACAAGAGGTGTCACCTTCGCTAAGAAAGATGATGAAGTCTGATAGTCAATATTGACATATCCTTGTTCAAACATCAAACGTCCATCGGCTCGGCCTTTGATCCCAAAAATAGGATCAACATTCATACCCAGCATACTCCAAGCCAAAAGAGGAACAAGATCAAGTCGTGTTGGTCCTTGTGATGCATAAACAAAATTAATATCAAGAGCTGACTTTAAATCTTCATTCCAAAGAGACCCTAGTTCAGAAGGAAGATAAGCAACACCCCCAGTTGAAGATGCCAATATCACTTCCCAGTCATTGTAGTTGTATTTAACTCTTGGGTCGTCAAGCAAAAATGGAAATTGTGTAGAGCCAGATGTAGAGAAAATAACTTTTCCATTAACTGGAGCCTCTGAGCTAAACCAATTAGCACCTTTTGTAGAGCCGGCTCCAGGCATATTAATGACCTCAACATCTGGTCTACCTGGCAAATTTTCACTAAGCAAAGGTGCATAAAACCTTGCCAATACATCAGCACCACCCCCAGCAGAAAAAGGCACAACCCACTTAATAACTTGCCCTTCATAATTGATCAATGCAGATGAACTACTTGAAACAAGCAATAAAAAAGAAAAAAGCAGGGAGGAAATCTTAAACCCTAAATTTAAAGTTTTTTTCATAGCCCCTAGTCGAAAAGTGAAAAATATTTTT
This sequence comes from uncultured Gammaproteobacteria bacterium, assembly GCA_902509905.1. Classification (GTDB taxonomy): domain Bacteria; phylum Pseudomonadota; class Gammaproteobacteria; order PS1; family Pseudothioglobaceae; genus Pseudothioglobus. The sequence continues at coordinate 15,406 of CABWZI010000017.1, forward strand.
AAATATTAAAAAAACTTAGTATACCCATAATAGATTTTTTAGCTGTCAGGAACCTTTCAGGGTTAAAAATGAATCTATTTGGATATTTAAATTCATTTATACTTTTTTTTGGAGAGTTTAATTTGAAATGAGAATTGTACTGGTAGAAGACAATCAAATGCTTGCACAGGGCATTCAAAAAGTTCTTTTGGATGAGGGGCATTCAGTTGATTATTTCATTGATGGTAGTTACGCTGATCAACATCTTGAGCATGAAGGTGCTGATCTTGCAATTATTGATATAAACCTACCAGGTCTAGATGGAATTTCACTGACAAAAAATATTAGAAAGCGTAATCAAATTTTCCCAATTATTATGTTAACAGCTCGAGGAGCTACAAAAGATCGTGTCATTGGTCTTGATGCTGGTGCAGATGACTACCTAGTCAAGCCCTTTAAAATGGATGAACTAGATGCTCGAATAAGAGCGTTATCAAGAAGAATTAATCCTGTCTTAGCGCCGCGTGAAAAAATTGGAACAATAGAATTTGATAGGAATTCTCGAAGAATTTATCATAAAAACTTTGAGATAACACTGAACAGAAGAGAATTGACCTTGTTTGAAATTCTATTAAATAAAAAAGGTCAATACATTTCTAAGTCACATCTTGTTGATACACAATACGGTGTTGGAGCAGATGTAAATGCCAACGCGATTGAAATTAGTGTATCTCGCTTAAGAAAAACTCTCTCAATTTATAACATTAAAATAATAACTGCTAGAGGCATTGGGTACATGATGGATGATTCTGCAGAATGAGAGAAAATAAAACATTCTCACTAAGAAGTAGGCTGCTTTTTGTAATCATAATTCCGTTATTGATTATTGTATCAATAGGAACGGTAGCACTCTATTTTGACTCTCAAAAAAAGTCTCAAGAAATCTTTGACAACCTTCTTCATACAATTTCTCAAGTTATTCTAAGAGATGCTGTATTAAGAGATGGTGACCTCTTAACTGAACAGCTTTTAGAAACTCTGACCGATTCATTAAATGACCAAATCTTTTATCAAGTTAGAGACGAAACGAACACCCTATTTGTTGGCTACTCAAATCCACCTGAATTACCGGCAAAAACTGATATTAAGCCTTATCAGCCAATTTATTATGATTCAATCTACAGAGATCAGGATGTAAGAGTAATTTTTTCAAGAGAATTTATCTCTACAAAAGATATTCCAGGATGGGTTAATATTTATGTATGGCAAACTAGACTTGGGCAAAAAGAGCTCCTTTTAGAGCTTGCTAGTGATGCATTTGTGACAATGCTTATTATGCTTCTTTCAACTGGATTATGTGTTTGGTTTGGTGTTCAATTTGGACTTCAGCCTCTTCTAGAGCTTCAGGCAGCTATCAGAAAAAGATCTGCAGATGATATTAGTGAAATCAAGAGATCTGTCCCAACAGAAGTTTCTAGCCTTCTGAAATCAATGAATAGTTTGTTTAGTCAATTGAGGCAAGCTTTTACTGAGAAAGATGACTTTATTGCTAATGCTGCGCATCAATTAAGGAATCCAATAGCTGGCATTCAAAGTCAAGCTGAGGCGGCTGAACGATCTAAAAACCTCGAAAGCATGAGATCAAGAGTCAAAGACGTTGCAAAAGCAGCCAAAAAAACCTCTAGACTGACTCAGCAATTATTATCCATGGAGCATATATCTCAACGATCAATTAAATCAGAATTTAAACGACTTAATCTTGTAAAGCTTACTCAAGAAGTGTTAACGAAATTTGCCCTCAGAGCAGACAAACAGAATGTATACCTTTCTCTAGATTGTAAAGACAGTAAATTATTTATTCAAGGCAGTGAAACTTTTTTAAGTGAGGCAATCGACAACCTTATTGATAATGCTCTACTGTATGGCTGTCCAAATGGAGGTTTGATTCAAGTTAGCCTTAAAGCAGATAATAACCTGGCTGAACTTGAAATTAAAGATGATGGTAATGGAATCAAGCCATCACTCCTGCCAAATGTCTTTGATCGGTTTTTTCATGATTCAGAAGCCAAAAGTCAAGGAAGTGGTCTTGGTTTATCTATAGCAAAAACTATTATCGAACTCCATGAAGGCAACTTAACTTTAAACTCAAACAAAAAAGGAACATCACTTATTATGAGTCTTCCATTAATTAAGAAGTCATCTTAAATAGAATTTAAGACCTCATAACAAGCCCCCATTGTGTGATAATCTGTCTTCCCCGCAGGGCTTTTCAGATTGTCATACTTATCATTATTCTGATCAAGTATTCGGAACCAAGCGCCATAGTTGTGGTCTATCATATATTTCCAACTAAAGCTCCATATCCTTTCATACCAATCCCAGTATGTATTATTCTTAGTTCGTTTTGCTAATAAAGCTGCAGCTGCTATAGACTCTGCCTGGACCCAAAAATATTTATCTGAGTCACAGACATCTCCATTAGGAGCAAATCCATAATATAGTCCTTGATTTTTTTCATCCCAACCCATTTCAACTGCATCTACAAAAAGCTCTATAGCCCTTGGAAGAAGCCAGTCTTCGGTTACATGCCTTTCAAGTATCAAGAGTAATTTAGACCACTCGGTTAAATGCCCTACTTGAAAACCCCATGGTCTAAATAAATCATCTGACTTGCCTTTATTAAAAGACCAATCAATCTTCCAATCTGAGTCATAATGCTCCCAAATCATGCCGTCAGCTTGCTTAGCCTGCCTATTACAAATGTTATCAGCAATGATTAAAGCTCTATCGAGATACTTCTTATTCTTTGTAGCCTCAAAAGCTGCTATTAAAGCCTCACAAGAGTGCATATTTGCGTTTTGCCCACGGTAATCTGATAATTCAGACCAGTCGGAGCTTATTTCGTCAGAGTAGAGGCCAAAATCTTTATCCCAAAAATGCCTTTCCATTAGATCAAAAGTTTCTTGAATGTACTCTTTAACCTCAAGGACTCCTGCCTTATAGGCAGTCGAATACGCCAATAAAACAAAAGCCAGTCCATAACAATAGTTAGTTGAATCATATGCCTTATTTTTATCTAAAATCCAGGCATATCCTCCCGTTTTTTTATCTAAATGCGATTTTCTTAAAAAATCTATACCGTGCTTAATTATGTTGAGATATTTATCATTTTTTAGGTAGATACTTGCCATTGAGTAGTTAAAAATAAATCTTGTACTACTTACCAAATGCCTTGTAGTAGAGTCATAAATACTCCCATCATCTCTAAAATGATGAAAAAAACCCCCAATTTCTTTATCAATACAAATGGGATGATAAAAATCCATAATTGATTTAGCATGATTGATTAGGAAACCTTTGTCTTTAAAGGCTGGGTATCTTTCTGAATTCATTAGACTGGAAAGTACACTTCAACCACTAGCCCACCGCCTGAACGATCACGAAGCTCTAGCTCACCACCGTGGATATTAGCTATACTTCTTGCAATCCCAAGACCAAGGCCTGAATGGTTTTCGCTTAACTCATGATCAATTCGATAGTATGGCTTAAATACTTTTTCTTTCTCATTATCAGTTAAACCTGGCCCTTTGTCTTTAATTTGGATATAGATTCCAGTTTTCTTTTTTTGACCAGTAACCTCAACACTCTTTCCATAGGTCAGTGCGTTATTGATTAAGTTTGAGAACAGGCGCTCGATTGCCAACGCTCTACCTTTCATTGAGATAGTCCTTTTAAAATCAATTTTTATTGGAAGGCCTTTTATTTCTTCCTTTTTTAATATTGATGCTAAAAGAGTTGTGAGCTCTATAGTGGAAGTATTTTCATGCTCAATACCATCAGTCATAATTTTTAAACTTCCTTTAACCATCGTCTCTAGATAATCCAAGTCGCCAATTAAATCCTCTTTAACTGGACTATCCTCAATTTGTTCAACCCTGAGTCGAGCTCTCGTTAACGGTGTTTTTAAGTCGTGAGATATTGCTGCGAAAGATCTTTCTCGTTCAGCAATAAATTTTTGGATTCGTCTAGCCATTGAATTAAAGGCACCAATCGTTGCCACCATCTCTTTAGATCCTTTTTCTTCCATTTGACGCGGATTACGGCCCTTACCTAAAAGATCGGCCTGGTGAGCTAGAGTTTTCAGTGGCGTTACAAGCCATCTGACAAATAAGAAGGTAAGAAGAAGGATCGTCAATGAAACTGCTAAAAGGTTGAATATCCTCTCTCCATTAATCCAGTCAATACCCAACAATAATTCGCCATTTGGAACCACTGTGGTCAAATACATCCACTCATCTTCGTCCACTGGAAGCTGAATGACTACAAAAGGACTCTTATCACCGGGCTCTAAAAGGGAAAATCTTTTCCACTCGGGCGAAAGAGAAACCATCAAGTTATCTCCAGTTAGTATTTTTAGGTTATCAAAATCTACAAAAACTATCTCCATGCTATCGATTTGGCCAATCTGAGCTACCATACTCTTCTCTAGATTGTTTCGAACCAAAGTAGAGAACTGAGATTCTTGAATTGGAATAAGATCTATATATTGTTTATTGACAGATACAAAAAAACGAGTTCCACCCATATCCCTAAGCTGGTCAAGAACAATATGTCGATATTCTTTTGGAAGCTCCTCAAAGAATTTAACTGTCTGTGCAATTCGTGCACCCATAGCCTGAGAGACCTCTATCATCCTCTCTCTTTCTGAGGTTTGGAGTTGCCCAACCCAGAGCCAAGCACCAAGTATTTGAGCTAAAAAGATCCCTACAAATAAAACCGATGTCATTCTTCCAACGACAGTTGTAGGCATAAAACGGGATATAAAGTTAAGCACTATTCTTAACTTTTTAGGAGGAGGACATAACCCTTGCCTCTAACACTTTGGATTATTTCCCCATCAAAATGAGCAATTAATTTATGTCTTAATCTACTCACAATTGTATCAATCGAACGGTCCAAAGGGTCTATTTTTCTTCCATGGAGCAACTCTCCAATCTCATCTCTACTCAGGACTGTTCCAATTTGTTTATGAAAAACGCAGAGCAGATCAAATTCTGTTCCAGTAAGCTCTAACTCTTGGCCACCTATAAAAGCACTTCTGGCAGCATAGTTCATCACTATGTTGTTATCAACATCCTCTTCTTTTATTTCAGAGCGTCTCAATAGAGCTTTGATTCTTGCAAGAAGTTCTCTAGGGTTAAAGGGTTTCCCCATGTAGTCATCAGAACCCAGTTCCAAGCCCAATATTCTATCAAGATCATCACTCGCGGCAGTCAACATAATGATAGGAATATTTGATTTTTGGCGTACCCTTTTGCAAACCTCCAGTCCATCGATACCTGGAAGCCCTATATCCAAAACAATTAAACTGAAGTCGCTTTCATCTGCCTTTAAAAAACTTTCGCCATCAGTAAAAGCTCTAACCTCAAATCCATTTTTAGTCAGATACTGCTCTAAAAGCTTTAGAATTTCTGGATCGTCATCGATGATTGCAAGCTGTTTCATTGACTAATTTTTCCCCCGAATATCCATCCATTATAGACAATGACAATATATATGCAATTTAGTTAAATAAAAATGACCTCAGAGAGATCATTTTTATTTCTTTATTTAAAGTATTACGGTAAGAAATATTCACCTATTTGTGTCATGACAGTTGTTGATGAAACATCAGCGCCACCCGCCTCTCTAATCTCAACAATATCAGGTCTCTCTCCAAAAGTTTTAACAAACGATGGATCCTTCGCCTCAGCCAATACAAAGACGGCTGTTTCGTCCGGATTTGCCCCCGCCCAAATCATCTTTGCTCCTTGCTCATTCATCTGAGGCTCTAGGCTTTTTGCCATTTCAGACCAAGTTTTCCAGCCCTTAGATATATTAATCGTTACCAACATGCGTACCATTTGACTTCTCCTTATAATTAAAAAATTTTAATTCCACTTTTTTTGACGAAAAAAAACGCTTATCCAGGCAAATCCCCAAATAAACGTCATTGTCAGAACTCAAAGCCAACGTTGGATTTAAGTTTGTATTAATTATATATCACTTATTAATTTGTTTAATATTTTTAATTCTTAAATCATCAATAACTCACTCCATCTGGTTGTATATCTGCTTGATCTAAAGTCAGCTCTTGGGAGCCATCTATTGTTACCTAGTTCGCTGGCATACTTGATTGACTCATTAAACCGATTATTTACACTTCTGATCGTATTAGATTTTTTACGTTCCATTATCTGAACTGGGCTATTTTGATTCATTGAAAAGAGATCTTGTTGCTGATAATTTTTAGCTAAATTTCCGAGCACTAAACCTCCTTTATAGAAAGAGTATCCAGGCTTATAAATGAGTCTTAGTACTTCTGATACTAAGGGAATAATTTGAGATTGGTCTTGAATGGCACTTGTCATCCCTATAGTTTTTGATAGGTGGACACAGGGCTTATCTTTCTTGTGCGGATTTGTATAAATAAAAACAGTAATAGTTGTCGTTGAAAGCTTGTGGTTATTTAGCTTATTAACGGCCTTTCTAGTGAGGTTAGTGAGCGCCTGATTTAACTCATCAAAGTCTTTTAAATCACATCCAAAAGAGCGAGAAGAGACAATCTGTTTTCTTATTGGAGGAATAGACTCTATAGGAATGCATGATTTGCCGTAAAGCTCTTGATGAATTCTTTTGCCATTAACACCAAGAAGGGTTTCAATAACACCAACGTCAGATTGATAAAAATCATAGCTGTTATGAACTCCAATACGGTTTAGTTTTTTAGCGCTTTGCCTTCCTACGCCCCATAAATCACCTACTTCAACAGACTGTAATAGCTTGCAATACCTCTCATATGGTAATTCATCTATATCAAAAACGCCATCAAATCTTGAGTACTTTTTAGCAATACGATTGGCGAGCTTTGCCAAAACCTTAGTGCTTCCAACGCCGACACACACCGGAATTCCTGTCCAGCTTTTGACGCGCCGCCTTAAAGATTGCATATGGCTCATTAAGTTAAATGGAAGTTTTTCTAAATCGATAAAACTTTCATCAATAGAATAAACCTCTTGAACAGGTGAATATTCTCCAATAATCTTCATGACTCTAGAAGACATATCTCCATACAAAGGGTAGTTTGAAGACTTAACTACAACATCATTCTTAGCAACTAGGTCTTTGACTTTAAAAAAAGGTGCTCCCATTTTAATACCTAGAGCTTTGGCTTCATTAGAGCGCGCAATAATGCAGCCATCATTATTAGAGAGCACAACTATGGGCCTTCCCTCTAATTTAGGCTCAAACACCCTTTCACAGGAGGCATAGAAATTATTACAGTCGACTAATGCAAACTTAGTCTTATTATTCATATTGATGGATGACTGATGTCACAACACCCCATATAATCAGTTCGTCATCACCTCCAATCTTGATATCTTTAAAGTCAGGGTTTTCAGCCTTAAGAGTTATGTTTCCTTTGTACTTATGAAGACGCTTAACAGTAAACTCACCATCGACAACTGCAATCACTATCTTTCCACTTTTAGCAGTTAGAGATTTATCAACTATCAAAATATCCCCTTGTTGAATACCCGCACCTATCATCGAATCACCTTGAGCCTTTACAAAAAATGTAGCCTCCTTGTGGTGAATTAAATGTGTATTCAAATCAAGCGTATCCTCCAAATGGTCATCCGCCGGAGAAGGAAAACCTGCCTGGACCCTAGAGGTAAAGATTGGAATCGACAATTCAGTTGGATTGTCATTAGCCAAAAGAACTTCGACATCTGATTTGACCTGAGACTTGTAGATCTCAATAACAGGATTGATAGTATTAACGAGGCTAACAGGAACTCTAATAACCTTAGTTTCTTCCTTAAAGCTACCTGAATTTTTTTTTCGGCCAGCACCCTTCCTGGCGCCTCCATGATTTGCTGTATTCATACCTAACTTGATTTATGTAACAATATTCAAGTTTAGATTATAAATAACTCCATATGGCAAGTCAATGACTACTTTAAGAAAAAAGTTATATGCTCGACAGCTGTCGTAATTGCTTAGCTGCATTGCTATGACGACTAATCAATTCGGAACTATCTTGACCAACAATACAACCATCAACAACCTTCCAGTTTCCAGCAACCATAACCCTATCTGCCTTTTGTGCACCACAAAGTAGTAACGCTGCTAAAGCATCATGACTACCGGAAAACCTCATTTCATCAAGCTTAAATAGTGCTAAATCTGCCTGTTTACCCACTGCAATCTCACCAATATCATTTCTTCCCAGAAGCGCAGCAGAGCCTTTAGTAGCCCAATGATAAGCCTTTTGGTGGGTAATCTTAGATGCGCCATAACGCAGTCGCTGTAAATACATTGCTTGTCTCAACTCAGCAATCATATTAGAGCCATCATTCGAGGCAGAACCATCTACACCAAGACCAATAATAGAGCCAGCTTCTTCAAGCTCGAGGCTATGGCATATACCAGAAGCCAACATCATATTAGAAGTTGGACAGTGGCAAATGCCAACACCCGCCTGGCCTAATTTTTGTATCTCTTCTTTATTAAAATGTATCCCGTGAGCTAGCCAAGTTTGATCAGACAGCCATCCCACACTCTCAAGGTAGTCAACAGTTCTTAGTCCAAACTTTTCTAAACAAAAATTTTCTTCATCTATCGTCTCTGCGAGATGGGTATGAAGCCTGACATCATGCTGCTTTGCAAGCTCAGCAGTTTCAATCATTAAGTCAGTGCTTACAGAAAAAGGAGAGCATGGAGCAAGGGCTATTTGAGTCATCGCACCATCACTTTTGTCATGATGAGTTTTGATGAGACGCTCACTGTCAGATAGAATTTGCTCTTTAGTTTGAACAACAGACTGGGGAGGCAAACCTCCATCTTTCTCACCCAGGCTCATCGAGCCTCTCGTCAAAACGACTCGCATTCCTAATTTTTTAGCCTCCTCAACCTGAATGTCGATAGCGCTTTCAAGCTGACTTGGAAAAAGATAATGATGGTCACTTGCTGTGGTGCAACCCGACAACAAGAGCTCTGATAATGCCAGCTCAGTTGATACTGAGATCATTTCAGGTTGAATATTTGCCCAGACCCTGTAAAGACTCTTAAGCCATGGAAAAAGCTCTTTATTTAATGCCTCAGGGTAAGCTCTAGTGAGGGTTTGATAGAAGTGGTGATGCGTATTGATGAGACCAGGAAGCAAAACACTGTCGCTAGCATCATAAACCTCATCAATTTGACTTTTGGGACTTTGACCTTGGGACACCAATTCTAAGATTTTTTCACCTTGAATAACGACACCTGCCTCAGCATTATCTGCATAGACTGCCAAAGGCTTTTTAATCCAAACTATTGATTGTGTTTTAGAGCTCATTAAAGGTCCAACTTGAAACTAAATAAAACGATGATACACAATCAGAAATTAAAGAGAAACTCCTTTTTCGTCAAACCAGTGAGTATTGTCTTTATCAAAACCGACCTTGATAGACTCGCCACCCTTGATACTGGTTTGGGTATTGAGCTTGATTGATATTTCTTGGTTGTCTATAGTTGCGCCGTAAAGGTAACTATCAGAGCCCAATTGTTCAACAGTTTTCACGTCTAGAGGAAGAGAGTTCTGATCCTGAATTTTTAAGTGCTCAGGCCTAATACCAAAAGTTTTCGCACCCTTTGGAGCAAGCTTTTTAATGTCTTCTGGTAACGAAGAACTATCTAAAAAATTCATTTTTGGCGACCCAATAAAGCCTGCAACAAACAAGTTAGCTGGCCTATTGTATAAATCCAGCGGAGAACCTGTTTGCTCAATGATGCCATCATGCATGACTACAATTTTATCGGCCATAGTCATCGCTTCAACTTGGTCATGGGTGACATAGATCATGGTATTACCAAGCCTTGCATGGAGCGCTTTGAGCTCAACTCGTGTTGCAACACGCAGCTCAGCATCTAGATTAGACAATGGCTCATCAAAGAGATAGATTGATGGCTCCCTTACGATAGCCCTTCCAATTGCAACGCGCTGTCTCTGGCCACCTGAGAGCTGACCAGGCCTTCTTTTAAGGTAGTCCTCCATTCGTAACTGATTCGCAGCCTTATTAATCCTCTGCTCAATGTCATCTTTATCTAGCTTCAGATTTTCAAGACCAAAAGCAAGGTTTTGACGAACTGTCATGTGCGGGTATAGAGCATAGGACTGAAAAACCATGGCAAGACCCCTCTTGGCAGCCGATACGTCATTAACTTTTTCATCATTTATCAATATTGATCCTTCCGTTATGGCCTCAAGCCCCGCTATCATTCTAAGAAGAGTTGATTTACCGCAACCCGAAGGACCAACCAAGACGCAAAACTCGCCATCAAGAACTTCAAGATCGAGCCCATGAATGACTTCGGTTTTGCCGTAAGATTTTTTAATATCAATTAGTTTAAGATTTGCCATAATTTATTTCATGCCTGTTGAGGCAATACCTGTTGTAATGTACTTTTGAAGAAACACAAAGACTAGCGTTGTTGGAATCAAGCTCACAACTGTCATTGCCAATGCATAGTGCTCTCGAGCAAGATACTCACCATTAAAGTCCAATAAACAAAGCTGAATGGTGTAGGCAGCTTTTGTTGTCGAAACGGCTATCATTGGGAGAATCAAATCATTCCATCGCCATATGATTGAGAGAATGCCCAAGACCGCAATAGCTGGGAGTGCTAGTGGAAAAATAATGCGCCAATAGATGGTCCATTCACTGGCCGCATCCATTCTGGCAGCCTCTAACAGCTCATCTGGAATTGTGAGCATATACTGCCGCAACATGAAGACCCCGGTGGGTGTTGCAGCCCCCGGAATAATGACCCCCCAGAGAGAGCCTGACAGTCCGGTCATAGTAACCATTTTAAAGATGCCAACAATCAGTACAGAAGCCGGGACCATTAGAGTTGCCAAGATAATAACAAAGAATACAATCTGGCCATTAAAGCGATACTTTGACAATGCAAAAGCGGCCATCGAGTTAATAAGAAGCGTAATGATAGTGGCAACTATTGTGACGAATACAGAGTTATTGAGGCATCTCACAGCATCGAAGCTTCCTAGGGCTTTATTGGTGAGTGGGTCCGTATAGTTTATCCATGAGGGTTTGAGGTTCTTGTTGATGATGATTTCGTTCTGAGGAAGCTTGGTAATTCCCCCTTTTGGATCAGACACGAGCCTTGCATTAACTGTATCCTTGGTAGGATTGATTCTGCTGACCGAATACTCAATAAGCTCTCCCGTCTCAGGGTCTGGCATAGAGATCAAAATTTGAGCGGTAAATCCATTTCCTTTGTATGGCTTCAGTCCAAGGTATTCAGACAACAACCTAGCATCTTCATCATTTAAACTGTCAACAATGGACTGAGGGTCGTAATCTTTTTTTGCACTGGGAAACATGCTCGGGTACTTAATGAGCCATTCAGGTAGATTCTGATCGGCTATCAAGTCTTTCGCAAAGACTGAAACTAATCCAAAATGAGATCTTAGTGCGTAGTATTCATTGCCCGTAAAATTTTTAATGTAGCTCACAACATCCTTTTCAGCTCGCTCTTCATCATCTAAATTCTTCCAAAACATAACCCAAGGCTCTAGGTCTTTCATAATTAAAATGTCTTTTCCATCAGGTCCATAGGTTGTTGCTCTTGCAACACGCTCGTAATCCATTGGGAGAAAATTTGTGTCGTATTTTTGAAGCAGGAATTGTGACTTAATAGAATTCATCACGAGCCACAGGACTGGCAGAAATATAATTAAAAAGCCAAGAAACAGAAAGCCATAAGATATCCAATCAGTCAGGCTGGCTCTCTTTTTTCCTTGCCTTCTTGTAAAAAATTTAATGACGTCCGTCATAGCTTGACCTGTCTCCTAGTTAAATAGAATTGAAGCAAAGATAGAATAATCAAAATCAGAGCTACGATTAGAGATGCCATCGCAGCAATACCCAAACCAAAGAATGTTTTTTGACCCCTAATTCCAGCATTTTCGACGATATACGAGACCAAAGAAATCCATCCTACCTGAAGAGCATACAACTCCTCGAAAGCCTGTACGGCTTTAATGAGGGAGAGTACTGTCACTACCAAAAGGATTGGCATCAATAGTGGCAACGTAATGCGCCAAAACACTCTTCTCTCTGATGTTCCATCCATTTGAGCTGCCTCGTATAGGTCTCTTGGAATTGACTGGAGGCCAGCCAACAGTATAAGCATATAAAAGCCCATATGAGCCCAGGTATAGACAAAGATAGACCAAAACATGGTCCAAGAAGGATCGACGAGCCATTGGATTGGTTCACTAATCCAATTCCAATCGATCAAGGTTTGAGAAAGCATTCCCTGACGCTTCAAAATAAGAGTCCATAAAAACGCAACAACTACTGGGCTGAGCATCACTGGATAGAAAAAAACAGCCCTCCAAAAACCTCTTCCAATAATCTCCCGATTAAGCACAATCGCAGTGAATAGTGCAATAAGGATCATAATCGGAACTTGAAGAATAACAAAAACAAAGGTGTCATAAAGAGCGGCCTGAAATTTATCATTCTCAACATTGATACCACCTGTGTCGATTTGAACTTCTTGGGTAATCCTTGCAAGGTTATCAAGGCCAGAGAAGTCTCGAGATTCGAAGTTTATGCTTGTCCCATCGGTGACCGAGAAACCAAAATTCATAAACAAAGGAAGGAAAGTAAATAGACCAAATATCAGGATATTTGGAAATAAAAACAAATAAGGTAGTGACTTGGTGCCGAATAATTTTTGAGTAAATTCTATTGGCCAGCCTATACTAGACATGATTTTAGGAACAAGTCCATAAACCTCTTTTGAGAGCACAAAGCCAATCAAAAGATAGACTGCAAAGAATACGAACCAGCTATTAAGATTTAAAACAGACTCAAACATTATCAGGGTTTAATATTATATAAAATTAAGGCCGCCTCAAGAGACGGCCTTAAAGTTTAGAACTTTAGTATAACTGAATAATGTTTATTCAGCTATCTTAGCTGCTACGTCAGCATCAATTGCTGCTAGAGCATCATCTAGGCTCATTTCACCTGTTATCGCTTTAGTTATGTAGTCAGGAACAATACCATAAATGGCAAAGTTCTTATTGTAGCCTTGGAACCAGTAAGCTTGTGGCGTAGATTCAGCTGCTTTACCAGCGTTAGCTGCAAAAGTCGAAAGACCTTCTGAAACTCTCGCACTTACACCTGGATAATCAATTCCTGCCTTTTGAAGACCTTGGTGAGCTGTTATGTTTCTTGTATTAGCCGCAAAGTATCCTGCTCTTCCAGCTTGAGACAAAAAGTCAACATAAGAAGCTGCAACTTCAGGGTGCTTAGAGGAATTAAATGCAACAATTCCTGAACCACCTGGCATTGCGCCGCAACCACCAGTTCCGCAAGGAATTGGAACTACTTTCCATTCAAAATCAGTAATGTTTGTATCATAGTTATTTAGCATCCATGATCCTGACATGTGCATAGCTACTGTTCCATCAAGGAAAAGAGGTGCTGCATTTCTGTAAGCGGTACCACCGCCAGCAGGCCAACCTTCAGCAGGCATCAAACCTTCTTCGTGCCATCCAACAAATGTTTCAGCAAAATCTCTGAAACCTTCATCTACTAAGATAGGAACTCCATTCTCATGAAACTTAGCTCCATATGAGAAAGCAGGACCAGCCCATCTGTGAGCAGTTCTGTCCATTGCAAGACCTGAAGTCAAGCCAAGCTCTGATTTAACTACTCTTAGAGCGTCAGCCCAATCATCCCAAGTAGCGCCCTCTTCTGGCATGTCTACACCAGCATCTTCAAACATAGTGACGTTTACATATGGGCCAGTCACGGTTAGCTGTGTCTGCCAGCCATAAATTCCGTTATCACCAGAAGGCTTTCTGTACCATGGCAATGTAGCACCATAGTTAGCTTCCCATGCTCCAGCATCGACATAAGGAGTTAGATCAAGGTAGTACTGATTTAATCCACCAAGGTTAGTAATACGTGCAACGTCAGGAGCTGAACCAGCTTCAAGTTGATTTTCTAGCTGGTCTCTAACAACATCATAACCAACCACTTCGAAATTTACTGTATTACCT
>CABWZI010000018.1 GCA_902509905.1 uncultured Gammaproteobacteria bacterium
ATTCTTAGGCAAAGAAGTGAATTTTGAAAATCCATTCGAAGCAAGAAGGTCAGGAATAGAAACTGTATATCAAAATCTTGCATTAATAGATTTTTTAAATGTAACTGAAAATATGTTTCTTGGAAGAGAGCTAACTCTTTTTAATTTTGGATTATTTAGTTGGCTTAATAAGAAAAAAATGAAAAGTGAGACAAAAAAACTTCTGTCAAAGACGAATGTCCGGATTAATAATCTAGATCAAAAGTTAGTAAATATGTCTGGTGGTCAACGTCAATGTATAGCTATTGCAAGAGCGGCTGGATGGGGAGATCAGTTAATTATTATGGACGAGCCCACTGCTGCCCTAGGTGTTAAAGAAACATCAGCCGTAGAAGAAATTATTAAAGGCTTAAAGAAAAGAAATATTTCTGTATTAATTATTAGCCATAATTTACGACAAGTTTTTGATCTTGCAGATAAGATTTGTGTATTTAGACAAGGAAAAATTGTTTCAATGATGTCCACTAAAGATGTAACTGAAGAACAGGTAGTCTCTAAAATTACTGGGGCAGTAGCTTGATATTATGAATGTTTCAAAAAATTCTCATCGCGGAACAAATCAAGTTAGCTTAAAGCAATACAATGAAAATACAATCATAAGTTTATTGCGCCAACAGGGGCCTCTAACTAAAGCTGAAATAGCTCGAATAACACAATTGACTCCTCAAACTATATCGTTAATTTTTAAAAGATTTGAGCAACAAAACTTAGTTTTAAAGGAGGAGTATATTTATGGAAAGATGGGGCAACCTTCAGCACCCTTTAGCCTGAATCCTGAAGCATCATTTTCTATTGGAATTAGTATAGGAAGACATCAACTGGACATTTCATTAATTGACTTCAAGTGCAAAATTCTTAAACAATATTCGTTAAGATATGATTACCCTGAGGTTAAAGTTGTTCTAAAAAAAATCTCCCTATCACTAAAAAAAATATTTAATTATTTGTCTCCTGATCAACAACAAAGACTAGCTGGAATTGGTCTTGCTCAACCAGATAAAATTAGTAAGTGGGGAGAGGTCTTTGGTGTTGACAGCAATATTCTTACTCAGTGGGATGATGTCAATATTATTGATGAAATTAAAAAACTTACTCCACAGTTTGATGTAATCAGACTCAATGATGTTTATGCGGCATGTCTTGCAGAACTTTTTTTAGGTAATCCAAATAAACATACTAATTTTCTATATATATATTTAGGAACTTTTATTGGTGGTGCCATAGTTTTAAATGGACAATTATTTAATACAGATCAATTAAACACTTCATCAATTGGAACTATTCCAATTCATACTTCAAGTGGCCACAGACAACTCATAGGAGTGGCCTCGTTAAATTCCTTAGAACAAGATTTGAAAAAAACTGGTTTTGATCCGAAACTTTTAACTATTGAAAAAGAATTACCGCCGGCTGTTCGCCTTATGTTTGACTCCTGGCTAGAACATGCACTTGAAGGTATAAAATGGTCTATAGTCTCAGTAAACTCTGTAATAAGTACTGATACTGTTTTAATTGATGCACATTTGAATAAAACTTTAATAGCAGAAATAAACAAAAAGCTCTCGAATTTACTTGCAAATTTCCAATGGGAAGCTACAGAACCGGCAATCATTGAAAGTGGTTCCGTTGGAAAACAAGCTCGTGCTTTGGGGAGTGCAATAATTCCATTCAATAGTACATATGGTTTATCGCGAAGTACGCTCTTAAAATAAGTTAAATTTTAGACTCATGAGCCGCATCATTAGCCCTGAGAGGCTAAGAAATTCTCTCTAAATACATCGAAAGTATTAGACTTTAATGACTCTCTGATGGACCTCATTAGATCTTGATAATAAAATAGGTTGTGAAATGTGTTGAGCCTAGACCCTAAAATTTCATTTGTCTTTTGTAGATGATGAAGATAAGATCTTGAGTAATTTTTGCATGTATTGCAACTGCAATTTGGATCAAGCGGACCAGTATCTAATTTGTATTTTGCATTACGAATTTTTACAACGCCCTCTGAGGTGAATAAATAACCATTTCTTGCGTTCCTAGATGGCATAACACAGTCAAACATGTCAACTCCCATCGCAACACCTTCAACAAGGTCTAGAGGGGTTCCAACACCCATAAGATAGCGAGGTTTATCAGTAGGCATTTGCTCTGGTAAAAAATCTAAGACCTTCATCATTTCTTCTTTGGGTTCTCCAACAGAGAGACCTCCAATCGCATAACCGTCAAAATTCATCTCTATCAGTGACTCAGCAGACTGAAGCCTTAAATCTTTATGCATGCCGCCTTGAATGATTCCAAAAAGGGCATTTTTATTCTTAAGTCTTTGATGCTCCATAAGGGATCTCTTTGCCCATCTAAGAGACAACTGCATCGACTGATCAACTTCACTTTTTTCTGCAGGATAGGGAGTGCAGTCATCAAAAATCATGACAATATCTGAACCTAATTTTTTCTGGATTTGCATGGACTCTTCTGGACCCATGAAAATTGATGACCCATCTTTTGGAGAACGAAACGAAACACCCTCCTCAGTAATTTTTCGCATCTTTCCAAGACTAAACACTTGAAAACCTCCAGAGTCAGTCAAAATCGGTCCAGACCAATTCATAAAGTCATGAAGATCTCCATGCGCTTCAATAACATCAGTAGATGGAGTAATTGATAAATGAAAAGTATTGCCTAAAATAATTTCAGCCCCAAGCTCCTTAACCTCTTCAACAGTCATCGCCTTAACAGTGCCATAGGTCCCCACCGGCATGAATGCTGGCGTTTTAACGATACCTCTATCGAAGTTAAGTTTTCCAAGGCGCGCCTTACCATTAGTATTTAAGAGTTCAAATTTCATGTTAGTTTTATTAGTAAACTTTAGAATGCTTGGTTTATCTGGTCAAGAGTAAATCCTCTTGATTGTAAAAACCTTTTCTGTTTAGCTGTCTCACTGAAGTCCAATGAAGATGCATCTCCAAATTTTCTTTGTCTTATTTCTTTAGCTAGCTGAAACCAATCAAAATTTGACAAATCAAAGGAGTTCACACCTCTCATTTTAAGTTCTGATGTAATTTTTACTGGACCCTTGCCTTGGTTAAATCGCATCTGAATAAACTCCTCAGAAAAACGATTGTCGCTCTGGTAATTCTGCTCAACGAGTTTTAATATCGATTCATTAACCACATCGACATCAAAACCTTTTGTTTGAAGTTTTTGAAAAAGCTCTAATTTAGAGTGCTCGCGCCTCATTAACATTTTCAATCCAGCAGAATAACACCTACTCTCCTGCGTCAGACTCGTCATGATCGCTACTCATAAGTTTTTCACGAATTTTTTCTTCAAGATTTTGACTCATCTCTGTATGCTCTTTGAGGAACTCCCTGGCATTATCCTTTCCCTGGCCAATCCTTTCAGCATCAACGCTATACCAAGCGCCAGCCTTTTCTACAAAGCCTAGCTCAACCCCTAAATCAATAATCTCACTCTCTCTAGAGATGCCCTGGTTGTATAGAATTTGAAACTCAGCCTTTTTAAATGGTGGTGCAACTTTATTTTTTAAAACCTTAACACGAGTCTCATTACCCAAAATTTCGTCACCCTTCTTGATCGCACCAATTCTGCGAATATCTAACCGGACTGATGCATAAAACTTTAGTGCGTTGCCACCTGTTGTCGTTTCAGGATTGCCAAACATTACTCCAATTTTCATTCGAAGCTGATTGATAAAAATAACCATTGTATTGGTTCTTTTAATATTTGATGTAAGCTTTCTTAATGCTTGAGACATTAGTCTAGCCTGCAAGCCCATGTGAGAGGCGCCCATTTCACCCTCAATTTCCGCTTTTGGAGTAAGCGCTGCTACCGAGTCAACAACGACAATATCTACACTACCAGAGCGAACAAGCATGTCGGTGATTTCGAGAGCTTGTTCACCAGTATCAGGCTGCGAAATTAAAAGGTCGTCAGTGTTAACGCCTAGTTTTCTTGCATAAGATGGATCCAAGGCATGCTCAGCATCTATGAATGCAGCAGTTCCACCAAGCTTTTGCATTTCCGCTATTACGTGGAGTGTCATTGTAGTTTTGCCTGAGGACTCTGGTCCATAGATCTCAATTACTCTTCCTTTGGGTAAGCCACCAATCCCAAGAGCAATGTCAAGGCTTAAGCTTCCTGTAGAGACAGCCTCAATATCAGTTCTGGCCTCCTCCTCGCCAAGGAACATAACTGACCCTTTGCCAAACTGCTTTTCAATTTGTCCTAGGGCAACTTTTAGTGCTTGTTTTTTCTGTTCATCCACTCCGCTCTCCCGCGTAAAATATTAATAAATTTATTGACATTTATTATAATGGCTTTCACTCAAAAAGATACAGAATGTATGGCCCTTGCACTCAAACTTTCTAAGCTGGGTCAGGGAAGTGTGGGTGCTAATCCTATGGTTGGTTGTGTTATCTCAAGTGATGACAAAATTATTGCAAAAGACTACCATCGTGAGTATGGCCAGGAACATGCAGAAATCAATGCCTTGAATCAAATTAAACATAAAGCAGACAATTGCAAATTATATGTAACTTTAGAACCTTGCTCTCATCAAGGTAAAACGCCGCCCTGTATTGATGCAATTATTAAAGCAGGCATCAAGAAAGTTTATGTTGCAACGCTTGATCCAAACCCATTAGTTTCTGGGAGCGGTGTCAAATTGCTTATAGAGAGTGGGGTAGATGTAGAGGTTGGACTGCTTGAGAATAGTGCGATTGAAATAAATCGCGGCTTTATTAAGAGAATGAATACAGGATTACCTTTCATTACATCAAAAATTGCGATGAGCCTTGATGGAAGAGTTGCTATGAAGAGCGGTGAAAGCAAGTGGATCACTAGCGAAGCCTCAAGAGAAGATGTTCAACTACTTCGAAGCCAAAATCAAGCCATTGTAACTGGTTCTGGGACCATACTGAATGACAACCCAATGCTGACTGTGAGAAACAAAAAGTTACGCTCAAAACCACTTCGAGTAGTTATTGATAGTAGTAACTCTATTACCGATAAATCACTCAATATTTTTTCATCTGACTCTGATACTCTTGTACTGAATAAAGATAATTCAAAAATTTTAGAGAATGGAAAAATTGATTTAAAGTTAGCTTTAAAAAAACTTGGAGAAATGGGAATCAATAATGTACTTCTAGAGTCCGGTAGTGGTCTTAATGGTGCTATGATGAAATCTAGACTGATTGATGAGTTTATTATTTACACAGCCCCAGTAATACTTGGGAGTGATGCTCAACCCATGATAGAACTTCCTTTCAAAAAAATGTCAGAAAAAATTTCACTAAGTATCATTGAAATAACACAAGTAGCCACTGATATAAAAATCAGAGCCAAGCCTTTATGAGTAATCTAACCAACAAACGAATTGTTCTTGGAGTCAGTGGCTCAATAGCGGCTTATAAATCACCCGATATTGTTCGACGACTTCAAGACCTAGGTGCCGAGGTTAGAGTCATTGTGACTAATGGCGGTAGAGAATTTGTAAGTGAAAGATCCCTTCAAACAATTTCTAAAAACAAAGTTCATGACAACCTTTGGGATAAGGAGGCTGAACTTGCGATGGGCCACATTGAACTCGCAAAATGGGCTGATGTAATTATCATAGCCCCAGCCTCAGCAAATACCATTGCAAAGCTTTGTCATGGAAGGGCTGATGATTTACTATCTACTGTCATTTTAGCAACAGAAGCAAAAATTATGATTGCACCAGCAATGAATCAACAAATGTTTGCTTCAAGCGCTATGAAAGACAATCTTCAACTCCTCAGGAAGCGTGGCATGTTGATTATTGAACCAGGCTTTGGGGAACAGGCTTGTGGTGATTTTGGAGAGGGAAGACTAGCTGAGCCATCAGAGATTGCAAAACAAGCGGCCGACCTTTTCACCTCAAGTGTGCTTAGTGGAAAAAATATATTGATTACCCTTGGTGGTACAAAAGAATCAATAGACCCTGTTCGATTCATTTCTAATCATAGTAGTGGCAAGATGGGAATGGCTCTTGCACATGCCTGCATTCAAGCAGGAGCAAAAACAACGCTCATTGTTGGATCAATATCAGTTGATATTGAAAAAAGAGCAGAAATCATTCATGTAGTGAGTGCTGATGATATGTATAAAGCTGTCATGAAGAAAATTAAATCACAAGATTTATTTATTAGTTGTGCTGCTGTAGCAGACTTCAAACCGAAAATAACAAATAAACATAAAATCAAAAAAAATGATCATTCAATGACAATTGAGCTAACTGAAAATAAAGATATCTTAGCAAGCGTTTGTCAACTAGAAACAAGACCAATCTGTGTTGGTTTTGCTGCTGAAACTGAAAATCATATTGAAAATGCTAAAGTCAAACTCAAGAACAAGATGTGTGATGCGATAGTTTTGAATGATGTTTCAAAGACAGGAATTGGTCTTAATTCGAATGATAATGAAGTTCATCTCATTACCAAAAATTTGAGTGAAAAAATTGAAAAAAATACCAAGCAAATTATTGCTGAAAAAATTATAGATAAGTTAGGAAATAATTTTTTCTAATCCTCATAAATGCTTATAAATCAAGGGTTATTAGACTTACCCACAAAACTGTGGATAACTCTGGTGATATCTTAAAAATTAACCATCAATTCTGCGCTATACTGGTAAATCCTACGGTTTTGGTTAATAATTAATCAATACAATTTTTTATATAAAAATCAATGGGTTATATTTTTTGATTATCTTAAAATATTTTGACTTTGATAAACAACTTGCAAACATATCACTTCGCGGATAACTTTTGAAGTTTTTCCCTTTAATGGAGGGGTTTTCAGAGGAATTGAGAGTTTTATGAATGATCGGTATAAAAAAAATATAAGGTCAAAAAATATTACAAAATTAAACTAATTTTTTGCTGATTTAATTGGTATTAAATTTATTGAAAATACACTGAAAAAGCTTGTTTTTTGAGTCTTTTTTATCAAAAAAATTAATAATTTATTTTATACATCCCATGTCCAAGCTTTTCTTCAATTGAATCTAGCAAGACTCGGTCTAAGGAAACATCAAATTCTTTTGATAATGGCATTCTTCCGGATGAACTTCCAGACTCATACTCAATAATCACTGGACACTTTCCTTTAAATTCTTGCAATAAATTGCATAACTCTAAATAGTCATTTTTGTTTTTTTCTGATAGTTTAATTTTAAGAAACTTAGAATATTTCATCTGAACTTTGTCAACTGGTTCGATTTTATCCACTACAACTTGCCATTGCTCTCTGAAGTCTTTATTAACTTTACCCGAAATAACCACCACCTCATCTATGACTAAATATTCACTTACCTGAGCAAGTTTTTGAGAAAAGACGGCAGCGTTAATTTTTCTTTGTCCGTCTTCGATTGTCAAACTAGCCATTTGCCCTTTTCTAGTATTTCTATAGTCAATATCTGATATTAAAGAAAGCACCCTGACCTCTCTATTATTTCTAAAGACAATATCGCTAGGAAGAGAACACACAATTGATTTTAAGTGCTCTCTATACCAGTCTGTAGGATGTCGATCTAAATAATAACCCATGACCTTTTTTTCATGCATCATGATATTTTTAAAAGATAAAAAAGCTCCTTTTAGGTATTTTTTTTCATATTCAATATGACTATCAATATCGGCAAATAGACTGCTTTGACCCTTCATTAAGTCGCTTTGTCTTTGCTCTGCCTGCCTCACTGCATTGGGATAAGTTGCAATTAATGTTGCTCTTTTTATTCCAAATGCATCAAAAGCACCGGCATAAATTAAGGCTTCGATTGCTCTTCGGTTCAAAAATTTTTTCTCTATACGGTAACAAAAGTCAAAGATATCTAAATATGCTCCAGATTCATCTCTCTCCCTTACAATTTCATTCACTAAAGCCTCACCAACTCCTTTAATAGCTCCTAGCCCATAAATAATTGTAGTGTTGTCTGTTATCGTAAATTCATACTCAGATTGATTTATTGCTGGAGCAATGATTTTAATTCCTTTTTTCTTAGACTCGCCAACAGTAAAGGCGACTCTATCGGTATCATCCATTACTCCAGATAAGACAGCCGCCATAAAAGGTGCTGGATAATGAGCTTTTAACCAAGCCGTTTGATAAGAGATATAAGCATAAGCAACGGAATGAGACTTATTGAAGCCATAACCTGAAAACTTATCAATCAGGTCAAATATTTCATTTGCCTTATCTTCTTCTATATCCTTTTTAGCAGCGCCCTTAACAAAAACCTCTCGCTGCTGAGCCATCTCCTCAACCTTCTTTTTACCCATAGCGCGGCGCAATATATCAGCCCCACCCAAAGAATACCCAGCCATAATCTGGGCAGATTTCATTACCTGCTCTTGATAAAGGAATACCCCATTTGTCGGCTTTAAAATCTCTTCAAGCATTTGATGAGGGTATCTAACCTTAGCACCGTGCTTCACCTGAATGTAATCATCCACCATTCCTGCATCTAGAGGTCCTGGTCTATATAATGCTAACATAGCAACAATATCCTCAAAGCAGTCTGCCTTAAGTTTTTTTAAATACCCGCGCATCCCCTCTGACTCAAGCTGAAATACGCCAGTTGTGTCACAGTCTTGTAGCAATTTAAAAACCTTCGGATCATCAAGCTTTAGACTATCGATGTCAATTAATTCCTTGCTGAGGCCTTTCTTAGCAATAATTTTTATCGCTTTATCCATTACTGTTAGATTTGATAGCCCTAAAAAATCAAACTTAACTAGCCCGACAGCTTCAACATCATCCTTATCAAACTGCGACACAATAACATCCGATTCCTCTTCACCCTTATAGATTGGGCAAAAATCACTAATTTTGCTTGGTGCAATAACGACTCCACCAGCATGTGTTCCAACATTCCTAATAATTCCCTCCAAATCTTGAGATAGATCAATTAGTGTTGAAACGCTTTCTTCTGTATCGTATCTGGCTTTAAGCTCTTCAGATTCCTCAAGTGCTTTAGTTAAAGTCATCTTTAATTCATTTGGAATCATTTTAGAAATCTGGTCACTGAAACCATATGGATGTCCTAAAACTCTGCCAACATCTCTTACAACTCCTTTGGCTGCCATGGTTCCATATGTAATAATTTGAGAAACTTTTTCAGAACCGTACTTTTGTGCAACATAAGCTATGACTTCATCACGCCTATCTGTACAGAAGTCAATATCAAAGTCAGGCATTGATATACGCTCTGGGTTTAAGAATCGTTCAAATAGCAGATCATGCTCAATGGGGTCAACATTAGTAATAGATAATGCCCAGGCAACCAGGGAGCCAGCTCCAGAACCTCTTCCTGGGCCAACAGGAATACCATTTTCTTTAGCCCATCTTATAAAGTCAGATACAATTAAAAAGTATCCTGGAAAGTCCATTTCTAAGATAACAGAGAGTTCAAAGCTTAATCTTTCATTGTAAACTTTGCGATCAACCTTGAGATTTTGCAATCTCTCTTCTAAGCCTTTTTTTGATTCCTCACTAAAAAACTCAGCGATGCTCATACCATCAGGCGTGGGAAAAACTGGGAGATAATTTTTTTGGAATAGCTCAAAATGAAGATTGCATCGCTTAGCTATTTCAGTAGTGTTTTGAATCACCTGGGGATAATCTTCAAACAGAGTAGACATTTCTTTAGAGTTCTTAAGAAATTGGTTATCACTGAAGCTTTTGACCCTTCTTGCATCATCTAACAAGCCTCCCTCAGCGATACAGATTCTTGCCTCATGTGCCTCATAGTCACTTTTATTAAGAAACTGAACATCGTTCGTGGCTACGATTGGTACTTGCAACTCAATACCAAGATCAATCATATGATGAAGCAGACCTTCGTCAGAGCTTCTTCCAGTTCTCTGAACTGCTATGTAGTATCTATCGTCAAAAGTTTTCTTCCACTCAAGTATTTTATTTTTTGCGAGCTCCAATTCATTACCCAGTAGTAATTTAGAAATATCTGAGGATACTGGCGAGGCAATCATAATTAAACCCTTATTATGACTAATGAGCTGCTCCTCAGAGACGCAAACAGTGAAGGCTTCTTGTTCATTTAGATAAGCTTTTGAAATCAATTCTGAAAGATTTAAATATCCTTCATGGTTTTGACAAAGAAGGAGTAAATCATAAATTCCAAGATCATTGGTAACTGAAATTTTTGCTCCAATAATTGGCTTTATGCCTGAATTAATTGCTTTTTGATAAAATTTAATTGCTGAAAAAAGACTCATATCATCAGTCAAAGCAACACTTGTCATGCCAGCTTCTTTTACGGAATCAATTAAATCAGAAACTCGGACAAGACTATTCTTTACAGAATATTCACTTTGGCATTGGAGATGAACAAAATCCATAGAATTAATAATAATTTAAGGCGATTAAAACTTTATTTTACAAACAATTTTATAATTGGCTTTTAGCTTTAAAAATTAATTTTTAAAACTTCAGAACACTTAGCATAACAACTTATATATTTTGCGCAGCCCTAATTAATGCTTGGGCTTTATCCATAGTTTCTTGCCATTCCATCTCTGGAATTGAATCATGAACAATGCCTGCCCCAGCCTGCACATAAAGGACTTTATCTTTGACAATTGCTGTTCTAATAGCAATAGCTAAATCCATTCCTCCATGCCAAGACAGATTGCCTATCGCTCCAGAATAAATACTTCTCTTAAGGGTTTCAACTTCATCAATTATTTCCATGGCTCTAACCTTAGGCGCTCCACTTAAAGTTCCTGCAGGAAAAGTTGCTCTTAAAACATCTATAGAACTCATGTCATCTTTTAATTCGCACTCAACATTGGATACGATATGCATCACATGAGAATAGCGCTCAATGAACATTTTGTCTGTAAGATTCACAGTCCCTGTTTTTGCAATACGTCCCAAATCATTTCGCCCAAGGTCAATCAACATCAGGTGCTCAGCAATTTCTTTTTCATCAGACAAAAGATCTTTCTCATTGGCTTTATCCTCTTCTGAAGTTCTACCCCGAGAGCGAGTACCTGCTATTGGCCTTATAGTTGCAACATTATTGTTATCAACGCGAGTAAGAATTTCTGGTGAAGAGCCCACTATAGCAAAATCATCAAGATTTAGATAATACATATAAGGTGATGGATTAAGTATTCTTAACTGTCGATAAAGCTCAACTGGATTGGACTCAAACTTACAACTTAACCTTTGAGATGGAACAACCTGCATAACATCACCAGCAGTAATATACTTCTGAACCTTTTCAACTGCATGGACAAAATTATTCTTTCCAAAGCTCGAGATGAAATCTTCAGATTTAATCATTTCAGATTTATTAGTTTTATGATCAAAAGATTTTTTAATGTTTGCTTCAATTAAATTTAACTTTTCCATTCCATCATTAAAAGATTCCTTTCCTGGACTTACATGAGTAATGATATGGACCTTACTGGTTAAATTATCAACCACCAACAAATCGTTAGAAACCATTAACAAAATATCTGGAACATTAAGCTCATCAGTCTTATCAATGTTCTTTAATTTGGGCTCAATATATCGAATAATTTCATATCCAAAGTAACCTACAAGCCCGCCATTAAAGTCTGGAAGACTGTCTAACTGGGGTACTTTAAATTGCTCCTGATAAGTTTGAATCCAGGCGAGAGGGTCTTCAACCTCAAACTGTTCATCTAGATGGCCATTTTTTTCAATAGAAACCTCATACCCATGGACTTTGATAATAGTTTCAGCACCAAGACCAATAAAGGAGTAACGTCCCCACTTTTCTCCGCCTTGCACTGATTCTAAAAAGTAGGTGAAAGGTGTATTGGCGAGTTTGAGATATAAAGCCAATGGAGTGTCAGTATCAACAACCACCTCCCGTGAGAGAGGTATATGATTAAATCCCTCTTCTTTAAGGCTATTAAACTGAGAATATTGCATGTATATATTTTATCATTACCAAGTTTATGAAAACTTTAGAATATTCTCAATTCACTAATGGTACGAGTAAATATTACTTAACTTTAAAAAAGAAAAGAGTTTCATCTTTAAATGAAACCCTTTTTTTAGTTTTTAGATCAGACTATTCTTCGGCTTCAGCTTCCGCCTCAACCTCACTTAATTGATCTGAAAGCTCTTGCTCAGCCTCACTGGTTTGCATGAAAGCATCTATACGTCTATTTCTCTTTTCTTGGTGATGCTTAAAGCCTGTTCCAGCAGGAATAAGTCTTCCTACAATGACATTCTCTTTGAGCCCTCTAAGATCATCAACCCTTCCTGTAATTGATGCCTCAGTCAGTACTCTTGTAGTTTCTTGGAAAGAAGCAGCAGAAATAAACGACTCAGTTGATAGAGAGGCCTTAGTAATTCCCATAAGAAGTCTTTGGAAACTAATTTCTTTCTTATTCTGAGCCTTTAATTGTTTATTTTTCTCAACAACATGAGCATACTCAGCAGTCTCACCATTTACATAGTTAGAATCGCCATTATCTACAATCTCGACCTTTCTTAGCATTTGCTTAATGACAACTTCAATATGCTTATCGGAGATCTTAACGCCCTGAAGACGATAGACATTCTGAACTTCTTTCACGATATAGTTTGCTAAAGCTTCAACACCAAGCAGTCTAAGGATATCATGAGGGTTAGAAGGCCCATCAGAAATCACATCACCCTTTTCGACAGTTTCACCATCAAACACATTGATTGCTCTCCAATGATGAACCATCATTTCAGTAACATCACCTTCTTCACTCGTAATGAGCATGCGCACTTTAGATTTAGTAGGATTACCAAAACTAACAACACCAGCACTTTCTGCCAGAATAGCATGATCTTTAGCTTTACGAGCCTCAAACAAATCTGCAACTCTTGGCAGTCCACCAGTGATATCACTAGTTTTTGAGACAGCTTTAGGGATTTTAGCTAAAATTTCTCCAGCATTAATTAACTGACCATCTTCTAAGTTGATTTTAACTCCCGATGGAAGATAATGAGTTGATAAAACCTTCTCCTTATTCTTCTTATCAAGAAGTTTAATCATTGGTTTCATATCTTTTGCAGCAGAAGTTCTTTCAGCCTCATCAATGATCTCATAAAAACTTAAACCAGTTAAAGGATCAGCATTTTTAACAACTGTTAAGCCCTCATCAAAATCTATAAATGAAACCCGTCCAGAATTTTCAGCAATAATTGGATGCGTGTGTGGATCCCAGTCAGCTATTTTGTCTTTAGCTTTAACTTTTCCACCATCTTTAAAGTGAACAACAGCACCATATGGCAACTTGTAACGCTCCATAACTTGACCTAAATCATTCCTGATAGAAGCCTCTGAAGATCTAGAAACAACAACTAAATCTCCATTTGAGTTAGTTATAGATTTCATGTTTTCATAGTGCACTATACCGTCTGTATTGATATTGATACTGTTGACAGCTGTAGAAGAGCTTGCTGCACCACCAATATGGAATGTGCGCATTGTAAGCTGAGTACCTGGCTCACCAATGGATTGAGCTGCAATGACACCTACCGCTTCCCCAACTCCAATTTTGTGGCCCCTTGCCATATCATTACCATAACATGATGCACAAACACCATATGGCGTTTCACAAGTTATCGCAGACCTTACTTTAATAAATTCAATACCAAGCTCATTGATGCGATCTGAATCTGAAAGAGTAATCAGGTGATCTTTTTCTAAGAATACTTCTTTACTATTTGGCATAAGTACATCCTCAGAAACAATTCTTCCAAGAACAGCGGAACCAAGTGTTTGAACAACATTACCACCATCGATGACTGCTTTCATAACTAGTCCATTTTCAGTACCACAGTCTTCTTCAGTAACCACGAGGTCTTGACCCACATCAACTAGACGTCTTGTTAGATATCCAGAGTTAGCAGTTTTAAGTGCCGTATCAGCCAATCCTTTTCTTGCTCCATGAGTTGAAATAAAGTATTGCATATTGTTAAGACCTTCACGGAAGTTACTAGTGATTGGCGTCTCAATAATGGATCCATCTGGCTTAGCCATTAGTCCTCGCATACCGGCTAACTGCCTAATCTGCGCTGGGGAACCTCGAGCACCTGAGTCAGCCATCATATAGATTGAATTGAATGAAGGCTTCTTTTCAGTATTACCCTTAGCATCAGTAATCTCATCATAGCCCACTTTATCCATCATTGCTTTGGCAACTTCTTCAGATGTTCTAGACCAAATATCGATTACCTTGTTGTAACGCTCTCCATTTGTCACAACACCTGAGGCGAATTGCTGCTGAACATCTTTAATTTGAGAATTGGCCTTATCAATCATTTCTGATTTTTCACTCGGTATGATCATGTCATTGGAACAAAACGAAATTCCTGACTTTGTCGAAAACTCAAATCCCATGTACATCATTTGGTCTGCAAAAATAACAGTCTCTTTAAGTTCCTGAGTTCTATAACAAACATGAATCAAGTTAGACACAACTTTCTTAGAAAGTGCTTCATTGATTAAATCAAAAGAAAGTCCCTTAGGTAGAATTCTTGAAAAAATTGCCCTACCTATTGTAGTATCAACAATTCGAGTAGTGCTTGGCTCAAATCCAGAATCAGACTTGACATAATCTTGTACTCTTAGCTTAATTTTTGCATGAAGAGTTACTAATTTAGAGTCATAGGCCGCAAGAGCTTCATTGGTATTTGCAAAAATCATACCTTCACCCTTTTGATTAACCATTTCTCTAGTCATATAGTAAAGACCCAAAATCACATCCTGAGAAGGAATAATGATTGGATCACCACTAGCCAAATGAAGAATATTATTAGAAGCGAGCATCAGAGTTCTTGCTTCCAGCTGCGCCTCTTCTGATAACGGCACATGAACCGCCATTTGGTCACCATCAAAGTCTGCATTAAATGCAGTACAAACGAGAGGATGAAGCTGGATAGCTTTACCCTCAATTAGTAAAGGTTCAAACGCCTGAATACCAAGTCTATGAAGAGTAGGGGCACGGTTCAAAAGAACTGGATGTTGATGAACAACTCTCTCAAGGATATCCCAAACTTCTGGAATCTCACTTTCCACCATCTTTTTAGCCGCTTTAATTGTTGAGGCTAATCCATTAGCTTGAAGTCTATTGTAAATAAATGGCTTGAATAACTCTAAAGCCATTTTCTTTGGTAAGCCACATTGATGAAGCTTTAAGTATGGACCACAAACAATTACAGAGCGTCCGGAATAATCAACTCTCTTACCTAAAAGATTTTGACGAAATCTACCTTGCTTTCCTTTAATCATGTCTGCTATTGACTTCAAAGGTCGTCTATTGTTACCCATCACAGCACGGCCACGTCGGCCATTATCTATAAGTGAGTCAACTGCCTCTTGAAGCATGCGCTTTTCATTCCTAACAATAATTTCAGGGGCATCTAACTCTAAAAGTCTTCCAAGACGATTATTCCTGTTGATGACTCTTCGATATAAGTCATTCAAGTCAGAGGTTGCAAAGCGGCCTCCATCAAGAGGAACCAATGGCCTCAAATCAGGTGGCAAAATAGGCAATACATTCAAAACCATCCACTCCGGCTTGTTGCCAGATTTAATTAAAGAGTCAACCAACTTAAGTCTCTTATTGATTTTCTTTAATTTTGTTTGAGATTTTGTGTTTAAAGCATCTTCTCTAAGAGTTGCTGCTTCTTTTTCAAGTTGCATTTCAGATAGAACGTCTTGCATAGCTTCAGCACCCATCTTTGCAACAAATTCATCGTCACCATACTCATCAAGAGCATCGTAGTACATCTCTTCTGTTAAAAGTTGTTTTTTAATGAGCGGCGTATTGCCAGGATCAGTCACCAAAAAAGCTTCAAAATATAACACTCTCTCGATATCCTTCAGTGTCATATCCATTAAAAGACCTAATCTTGAGGGTAATGATTTCAAATACCAGATATGAGCAACTGGAGCAGCGAGCTCAATATGCCCCATTCTTTCTCGTCTGACCTTTGATAGAGTCACTTCAACACCACATTTTTCACACACTACATTTCGAAACTTCATGCGCTTATATTTGCCGCATAAGCATTCAAAGTCTTTCATTGGTCCAAAAATTTTGGCACAAAATAAGCCTTCTCTTTCTGGTTTAAAAGTTCTGTAATTAATAGTCTCTGGTTTTTTAACTTCTCCAAAAGACCAAGAACGAATCTTTTCAGGAGAAGCTAAACCAACTCTAATTGCATCAAAATCTTGTTCTTTATTTTGCTGTTTTAAAATTTGTAATAAATCTTTCAAAGGATTCTCCTAATTTAATTTTGTTCTAGTTCAGTATCAATACCTAGAGATCTTATTTCTTTAACTAATACATTAAACGACTCAGGCATTACTGACTCAGTACGATTCTCACCATCAACAATGTTTTTATACATCTTAGCTCTACCGCTTACATCATCAGACTTAACTGTTAACATTTCTCTAAGAGTATAAGCAGCACCATAGGCCTCAAGAGCCCATACTTCCATCTCTCCAAACCTCTGTCCACCAAATTGTGCTTTACCACTCAAAGGCTGCTGAGTTACTAGAGAGTATGGTCCAGTTGAACGCGCATGCATCTTATCATCAACCAAATGGTTAAGTTTTAACATGTGCATATAGCCAACAGTTACGTCTCTATCAAAAGCGTCGCCAGTTCTTCCATCAAACAATTGAACTTGTCCACTTTCTGGTAAGTCAGCCATTTTTAGGAGCGATTTAATATCTTCTTCTTTAATGCCATCAAACACTGGAGTCGCCATCGGAACGCCAGAACGCAAATTATTAGCTAACTCTATAATTTCATCGTCTGTAAATGATTTCAAGTCCTCTGCTTTTCCGTAACTATTGTAGATAGCATCCAGCATGGATCTAATCTGCTTAACTGTATCTTTACGTTGCTCATCTATAAGATTTCCAATCTTGTGTCCAAGCCCTTTTGCAGCCCACCCTAGATGAACCTCTAAAACTTGCCCAACATTCATACGAGATGGAACACCTAAAGGGTTTAAAACAACATCAACTGGAGTTCCATCAGCGAGATGTGGCATATCTTCAACTGGAGACACTCGCGAAATAACACCTTTGTTACCGTGCCTTCCAGCCATCTTATCACCAACTTGAAGGGTTTTACGTGTTGCCACATAAACTTTAACCATTTTTTGAACACCAGGAGGTAATTCAGCACCTTCTTTAATTTTAGCTCTCTCTTGCTCAAAGAAAACTTCAAACTCTTCTTGCTTTGCTTTAGATTGTTTAATAAGAGCAGCTACTTCCTTATTCACAGCAGCATCCTTGACTTTAATCTTGGCAATATCACTATTCTCAAGAGATTTCAGATCCTTGGCTGTAAGTTTGTCTCCGCTCTTAATATCCCCAACATTACTTGTAGATACATTTCCTGACAGCTTAAGACGAATTCTTCTAAAGATATCTCCATCAATAATGCCGAACTCATCATCAATATCTTTTTTGATATTCTCTAGTCTTTCTTCATCAATCATTAGTGCCCTTGAATCTTTGGCTACTCGGTCTTTTGTAAAAATTTGAACATCAATTACAACGCCAGATTTTGACGCACCCATTCTCAATGAGGTGTCTTTAACATTATTAGCCTTTTCACCAAAAATAGCACGTAATAATTTCTCCTCTGGTGAAAGGACTGTTTCACTCTTTGGAGTTACTTTACCCACTAAGATATCACCACCCTTCACTCTTGCACCAACATAAACAATACCGACATCATCAAGTTTTGATAATGCTGATTCACTTACGTTTGGAATATCTGCCGTGACCTCTTCTGCACCGAGCTTTGTATCTCTAGCATAGGCTGTAAGTTCTTCAATGTGAATCGATGTATAGCGATCTTCCTGAACTACTTTTTCTGAAATTAGAATCGAATCTTCAAAGTTGTAACCATTCCAAGGCATAAAAGCAATCATCATGTTTTGTCCAAGGGCTAGCTCACCCAAGTCCGTTGAAGGCCCATCTGCCAATACATCACCAGCAGCAACCTTATCCCCAGGCTGAACCAAAGGCTTTTGATTAATACATGTATTCTGATTTGAACGTGAATATTTAATCAAACTATAAATATCAACACCCAATTCTCCAGCTTTAGTTTGCTTAGCATCAACCCTAATTACTATTCTTGATGCGTCAACAGTCTCAACTACTCCATCATGATCTGCAACAACGCAGACTCTAGAATCGGCAGCTACAACTCTTTCAATACCAGTTCCAACAAGTGGCTTTTCAGCGCGCAGTACAGGAACAGCTTGACGCTGCATATTTGAACCCATCAGTGCGCGGTTAGCATCATCATGCTCAAGGAATGGAATTAGAGAAGCGGCAACTGATGAAATCTGCTTAGAATCAATATCAATTAAAGTAACTTCAGACTTGTCGACCAATACAAATTCATTCTTGTGTCTTCCTGAAACAAGATCATCTTGCAAGAAACCTTTAGAGTCTACTTTAGAGTTAGCTTGAGCAATAGTATGATCAATTTCATCAATTGCTGAAACGTAAACCACTTCTTGAGTTACTTGACCATTTTTTACTACTTGGTAAGGGGTCTCTAAAAATCCATAGGCATTAGTTTTTGCATACACAGCTAAGGTATTGATTAGACCAATATTTGGTCCCTCAGGAGTCTCAATTGGACACAATCTACCATAGTGGGAAGGGTGAACATCTCTCACCTCAAATCCTGCTCTCTCTCTAGTTAAACCACCTGGCCCAAGAGCTGAAATTCTTCTCTTATGAGTTACACCAGATAATGGGTTTACTTGATCCATAAACTGAGATAGCTGAGAAGAGCCAAAAAACTCTCTGACTGCTGCTGAAACCGGCTTTGAATTGATTAAATCTTGCGGAGTTAATTCATCAGTCTCAGCAAGGTTTAGGCCTTCTTTTACAGCTTTTTCTACACGTATAAGACCAATTCTGAATTGATTTTCAATCATTTCACCAATTGCTCTAACACGTCTATTAGCCAATGTATCAACATCATCAACTACATCATGACCATTTTTAATATCAATTAATTTTTTGATAACATTAATAATGTCATCATGAGTCAACACATGCTCACCTGTCTCACTCTCAATACCAAGGCGCCTGTTTAGTTTCATGCGTCCTACTCTTGATAGATCATATCGATCATTATTGAAGAACAAGTTAGAGAACAAAGAATTAACCGCATCTTCAGTGGCAGGCTCACCCGGCCTCATGACATGATAGATAGACATGCGCGCTTCGATCTCAGTTTGCAATTCATCTAGACGCAAAGTATCTGAAATGTATGCACCATTTTCAGCATCATTAATATAAATAATATTAATTTTTTTAGTTTTAGTAGTAGTTAAAACTTCAATAGATTCTTCAGATATCAAAGAGTTTGCTTCGAGTAATATTTCACCTGTATCTGTGTCAACTATATCTGACGAAATTACCTTGCCAATGAGGTATTCAAGCGGGGCATTAATCGAATCTACTTTAGCGGCTTGAAGTTGCTTGATATGCTTAGCTGTAATTCTTCTACCTTTTTCAACAATCAAGTCTTTACCAACTTTAATATCAAATTCAGCTATGATTCCTCTTAGTAACTCTGGTTTAATAACTAAATCACATGACTTAGCCTTAAACTTAACAGTTATATGGTCAAAAAAAGTGTCAATAATTTCATTTGAAGACTGGCCCATTGCACGCAGAAGGGTGGTCACAGGCAACTTCCTTCTTCTGTCGATACGAACAAATAGATGCTCATGATGGTCAAATTCAAAATCGAGCCACGACCCACGGTAAGGTATTACGCGTGAAGAGAATAATATTTTGCCAGATGAGTGAGTTTTGCCTTTATCATGCTCAAAAATTACACCTGGAGAACGGTGAAGCTGAGAAACAACAACTCGCTCTGTTCCATTAATGACAAAAGTTCCAGTATCAGTCATGAGAGGAAGCTGTCCTAAGTAGACGCTTTCTTCAATGACCTGCTTAACACGGCGCTTTTTCTTTAAATTTGATCCATTTTTATCAAACAAAACCAGGTTTAACTTAACTTGCAAAGTTGCAGCGTAGGTAACTCCTCTCAATTTACATTCTTTTACGTTGTATTTTGGATCTTGAAGCTCGTAATCCAGATACTCAATCTCTGCATAACCATTCAGGGCTGTAATTGGAAATACAGATTGGAAAACTGAGTGAAGACCAATATTTTCTTTTTCAGCTGCACCAGCTTGAATAAAGGTATTGAATGAATTAATTTGGATGGATAATAAATCTGGTTCTTTAAGAACAGACTCTCTCGTTCCAAAATTATTTCTGATACGTTTTTTTTCTGTAAATGAATAAGTCATGAATGCCCCGTATTAATCAATAAATTATTTTCAAAATTACTTTTGAATAAAAACACCAAAATCCCCTTTTGGGGATTTTGGTTTATAGCATCGAACAAATTACTTAAGTTCTACGCTAGCGCCAGCTTCTTCAAGCTGCTTTTGCATATCATCAGCTTCAGCTTTTGAAACACCTTCTTTGACTGCTGCTGGAGCACTTTCAACTAGATCTTTTGCTTCCTTAAGACCCAATCCAGTGATGCCACGAACAGCTTTAATGACAGCAACTTTCTTGTCGCCAAAGCTAGTAATCATTACATCAAATTCAGTCTTCTCTTCTGCCGCCGCACCAGCTTCTGCTGCTACAGCTACTGGAGCTGCTGCAACTGCTGCTGCTGACACTCCAAACTTTTCTTCCATTGCTGAGACTAACTCAACAACATCCATTACAGACATGTCTGCAATTGCATTTAAAATATCTTCGTTACTTAATTTCGCCATGATATTTACTCCTCTATATTATTATTGTTTTTGATCACGAACAGCCGCCACGACACGAGTTAACTTAGTAGGAACTTCATTCAAAGTTCTAACTAGTTTTTCAGTCGGTGCAAGCATTAGCGCCATCAACATACTGATTGCTTGATCTTTAGTCGGAAGACTCGCGATTCTTTTAAGTTGATCTGCATCAACAAATTCTCCCGATACTCCCAAACCTTTAACAACTAAATCTTTATTTTCTTTAATAAAGTCGCGAAAAACGCGTGCAACAGCACCCGGATCTTCTTGAGAAAAACCCAAAATAACCGGACCACTTAAGACTGGTGTAATACATTCACAACCTGTCTCTGCTAACGCTCTCTTTGCTAAAGTGTTTTTTACAACACGCAATGAGACATCTGCTTCCATAGCAGAATTTCGCAAATTAGTCATTTGTTCAACATTCAATCCGCGATACTCAGCAGCACCAACAGATATAGCGCTCATAGCGACCGCATTAACCTGCTCGACAACTGCTTTTTTTGCTTCAAGATTTAGAGCCATAAGCCTCTCCTGAACAGTTAAAAAAAAGAAAGCTATAAAATTACAACTTTCGCCACAAGGTATTTTCATACCCTCTACATAGGCAAATTGAAGGATCAATTTATTAAGCAATTCACTGCAAGCAGTTCATCGCACCTATGGTCTTTGAGGCATGACAAGTCACCTTGTCGCCCAAAGAATTCAATACTGATTAATTAAAATTAATCAGTAGTTAAAACTAATTAAATATCTACACTCGCACCATCAACATTTAAGCCTGGGCCCATTGTCGATGAAACACTAATCTTTTTAAAATAAACACCTTTCGCGGAACTTGGTTTCGCTTTTTTTAACGCTTCAATTAGAGCGGCAATATTCTCCTCAAGTGCTTTTACGTCAAAAGATGCTTTACCAATTCCTGCATGAACAATTCCAGACTTATCTGCACGATATCGAACCTGACCAGCTTTTGCGTTCTTTACAGCAGTTGCAACATCTGGTGTAACAGTTCCAACTTTTGGATTTGGCATGAGACCACGAGGCCCTAAAACTTGACCTAGTCTTCCTACAACTCCCATTGCATCAGGTGAAGCAATAACTACATCATAGTTCAGGTCACCATCCTGCATAGATTTCATTAAATCATCCATACCTACAACATCAGCACCGGCATCAGTCGCTTTTTGAGCATTATCGCCTTGAGTAAAAACTGCAACGCGAACTACTTTTCCAGTTCCATTTGGGAGAACAACAGCACCACGAACATTTTGATCTGACTTCTTGGTGTCAATACCTAGATTAATACTAACGTCAACTGACTCATCAAATTTTGCAGTTGCACATTCTTTAACCAAAGCTAAAGCATCCGAAATTTTGTATTTTGAACCTACTTTAATTTTTGATAAATTTTCTTTTTGATTTTTCGACAAACTCGCCATCATCAACCCTCCACCACAAGGCCCATTGAACGGGCAGTTCCAGCTACGATCTGAACAGCAGCATCTAGATCATTTGCATTTAAATCTTTCATTTTGATATTAGCAACTTCCTCTAATTGGGCACGAGTTACTGTTCCAACCTTATTAATATGAGGCTCACCACTTCCCTTGGCAATACCTGTCACTTTTCTAAGTAAGACAGCTGCAGGCGGTGTTTTTGTTACAAACGTGAAGCTTCTATCGTTGTATACAGTAATAATAACTGGAACCGGCATACCTTTATCAAGCTCTTGGGTCTGAGCATTAAATGCCTTACAAAAATCCATAATATTAACACCATGCTGACCTAACGCAGGACCGACTGGCGGGGATGGATTAGCTTCTGCTGCAGGAACCTGCAACTTAATATATGACTCAATTTTTTTTGCCATTTTTATCTCCTATGGGTACAAACGCTGCAAAGCTCCCCGTTTACAAAATCAGCCCAAAGGCTTTGTTATGTTTTCTCCACTTGAGAAAACTCTAATTCAACTGCAGTAGTTCTTCCAAAAATTAATACTTCTACTGTCAGCAAACTCTTTTCATAGTTCACGTTTTCAACGATTCCATTAAACTCATTAAATGGGCCATCAATAACTAAAACCTCTTCACCTGGCTGGAACGCGACCTTAGGCTTCGGTTTGTCTGCTCCTTCTTGTACGCGAGCAAAAATTCTA
This sequence comes from uncultured Gammaproteobacteria bacterium, assembly GCA_902509905.1. GTDB lineage: Bacteria > Pseudomonadota > Gammaproteobacteria > PS1 > Pseudothioglobaceae > Pseudothioglobus. The sequence goes on from CABWZI010000018.1 coordinate 23,089, forward strand.
TCAACTTCTCTCTGAGTTATTGGTGAAGGTTTGCCTGATGAACCACCTATAAATCCAATAACATTATTTGTATTTTTAACTAACAACCAACTTGGCTCTGTTAATTCCATCTTAACCAGCATGTAGCCAGGGAAAAACTTACGCTCAGTCTCTTTTTTCTTGCCGCCTTTTAATTCCACTACCTGCTCAGTAGGAATCAAAATTTCACCTACCAAATCCTCTAGCCCTTCTCTTGCGACAGCTTCTTCAATTGCTAGCTTAACCTTAGCTTCATAGCCGCTTCTAGCGTGGATTACAAACCAATTTTTAGACATTAAAATCCTTTATTCAAAAATGTTAAATTGAAGCAATTGATTGAACACCCCATGTAAAGAATGCATCCACAATCCAAAGAAAAATAGCCACTATAACTACTGCAATCATAATGATTCCAGTTGTTTTAAAAGTTTCTTCCCTAGTCGGCCAAACAACTTTTCTTAGCTCAATACGAGTTTCTTTTAAAAAGTGTTGGAACCTATCACCTTGGCTAGATTTAATGAAAACACCACCTGCAACTGCAAACCAAACTAGGGTAACTAAAACCTTTGTTAATGAATTGAAGTTTAGAGGATTAGTGTAATATAAAGCTAGCGCTGCAACAACAATAACAATTGCCAGGATAGTCTTCCATTGATCAGAACCGCTCTTTAAATTGTCTATTTGTTTAGCCACATGTATCCTTTAATTTGGCAGGCAAGGAGGGACTCGAACCCCCAACCAATGGTTTTGGAGACCACTACTCTACCAATTGAGCCACTTGCCTATATATCAAATTCCAAAAGGTG
>CABWZI010000019.1 GCA_902509905.1 uncultured Gammaproteobacteria bacterium
GTTTTTCCAGAAGAATTTAAATACTTTATGCTACCAAACCCATACATGAAAGAGGTTTTTAATAAGAAGTATAAAAAGCTTTTGGATGCAGATTACTGGGTATCTGTCCAAGAAAAAATAAAAGAAAATGGGGTTATGGATTACTATCCGTATGGACTTGAAATGCGTATGTGCAATATCTACAATGAAAAATAATATGAAGTCAACATGTGATATTTCTGATGAAATGCATCCAAAAGTTCAATATTTGAACCCAGTTTTTCAGAGTTTTGGTAAAAAAAATAGCTTCTCTGGTCGAATAGTTACAATTAAATGTTATGAGGATAACTCACTTGTAGAGGAAGTTTTAAAAACTGATGGTAGTGAATGTGTTCTGGTTATTGATGCAGGGGCATCTTTAAAGTGCGCAATGATTGGAGATAAAAGAGCCTCAGATGCAATAAATAATAACTGGGAAGGAATTATTATTAATGGACCAATTAGAGACTCAGCAGAAATCAACTCTATGGATATTGGTATTCGTGCTCTTGGAACATGCCCTAGAAAAAGTATTAAAAAAGGAGCTGGAAAAAGAGATATAGATGTAACTTTTTCAAATGTAAAATTCATCTCTGGAAACTATCTTTATGCTGACGAAGATGGGGTTATTGTATTGGAACATAAGGCAGATTAATGAGTACTGAACATCAAGTAATTAATGACATAAAAGTTAATAATAAATTTTATGATTTTATTGATCAAGAGGTTTGTGTTGGGCTGGACATTTCTGCTATAGAATTCTTCCAATCATTATCAAACATTCTAGCTAACTACCAAGATGAAAATAAGATTCTTTTGGAGAAGAGAAGTGAGTTGCAATCCAAGATTAATGACTGGCATCGAAACAACAAAAGGATTGACCAAAAAAAATACAAAAGCTTTCTTGAAGACATAGGCTATATTACCTCAAATCCTGGTGAATTCAATATTGATGTTGAAGAGGTTGATGATGAGATTTCACAGGTTTCAGGACCTCAGCTTGTTGTTCCTATAACTAACCAAAGATTTGTATTAAATGCAGTTAATGCAAGATGGGGTAGTCTTTTTGACTGTCTGTATGGAACCAACGTAATTCCTAATAGGGGAAGTATGACAACCTCTTTTGCGCATAACCTTCAGCGTGTAAACCGAACTGCAGAACTTGCATGTGAATTTCTTGATGAAATAGCACCCCTTAAAGGCGCCTCATATAGACAAATTACTTCCCAAGTGAAGTACTCTGGGACTTTAATTTTTAATCTTGATGATGGTGAGCTAGCAACCTTAATCGATCCTGATCAGTACATTGGTCTTACTGAAAGTGGAAACATATTACTAAAGAATAACAATCTCCATCTGGAGATAGTTTGTGACCAAGAGAGAAGTCTTCACAAAAGTGGAATTTTTGATGTCATTCTTGAGTCTGCTGTCACAACGATTGTTGATTTTGAGGATTCTGCCGCGACTGTTTCTGATGAGGAGAAAATCCATGGCTACAGGAATTATTTAGGTCTTATGAAGCGTGATTTAAACTCAACTTTCACAAAAAATGGACATACAATCAGTAGATCACTAAACAAAGACAAAAAGTATATTGATACAAATGGTGAAGAACATACTCTTCCTGGAACTAGCTTAACTCTTGTTCGCAACGTTGGAATACATATGAGAACAAGAATGGTTAGAAATCTTGACAACTCATCTATACCTGAAGGCATTATGGATGCAATGGTTACCTCACTGATTGCACTTCATGACTTGAAACTCAAGATAAACTCAAAAAAAGGAAGTGTTTACATTGTAAAACCAAAGCTTCATGGTCCAGACGAGGTCAAATTTACAATAGATTTATTTGAATCAGTCGAAAATGCGCTTTCAATCAAAAAGAACACTCTGAAGATTGGAATTATGGATGAAGAGAGAAGAACTACTCTAAATCTAAAAGCTTGTATTTATGAAGCAAGAAGTCGCTGTATTTTTATTAATACTGGCTTCCTTGACAGAACTGGTGATGAAATTCATACATCGATGATGGCCGGAGCAATGCGTTGTAAAAACCTTATTAAGGAAGAGGACTGGTTTTCTGCTTATGAGGAAAACAATGTCAGTGTTGGACTGGAATGCGGACTTTACAAGAAAGCCCAGATAGGCAAAGGAATGTGGGCACAACCCGACCAAATGAGAGAGATGCTAGATAACAAGATGGTGCATCTAGAGGCTGGTGCAAGCTGCTCTTGGGTACCCTCTCCAACTGCAGCAACTTTACATGCCACTCATTATCATCGATTTGATGTTATGAGTCAGCAACAAAAAATATTATCTAAAAACCAAAAGCCTAATCAAGATGACCTGCTTGTAATTCCTTTTTTGAAACTAGCCGATCAATTGTCTGAGGAAAAAATTATTAATGAAATAAATAACAATGCTCAAAGTATTTTGGGTTACGTTGTTAGATGGATTAACCATGGAGTTGGTTGCTCTAAAGTTCAAGATATAAACCATGTTGGACTCATGGAAGACAGAGCAACATTAAGAATTTCCTCGCAGCATATGGCTAACTGGCTGCACCATGAGATCTGTTCTGAGAAGCAAGTCATTCAAGCCTTTAAAGAAATGGCTCTTATAGTGGATCAACAAAACAAGCATGACCCTAACTATATTCCAATGGCTCCTAAATACGATTGCTACGCATTTAAAGCCTCTACAGCTCTAGTATTTGAAGGGACAGACCAGGCAAATGGTTACACTGAAGACATTCTCATCAAATACCGACGAAAATTTCTTGAGGCTAATCAAATTACGTAGATAAATTGTAAATTTTCTTGATATACGTCATTTCGATCTCCTTCAGGCATTTCCTTAAACTAAGTATTAAAACGCAATAGTTTGTCAGTTGATTTGACCTAAATCAGCTTTGATATTTTCTAAATCCACTCCTTAAAAATTTAGTTATATTACTATTATTGATAAATATTAATGGGTTTTTATGAGTCATATTATCTATGAGCTAGTCAAACTGAAGTTACAGCAAAGTGCAATGTCCATTCCGAAGGTTAAAATATGAAAAAGGTACTAAAGCTTACACTTGAAGATACAACTAAAATGATGGATAGCGCAATCAATAAAGCAATTGAAATAGGTATAGATATGGATATCGCTATAGTCGATGACGGTGGTCACCTCATGTTATTTACAAGAATGGATAATGCAAAAATTACAAGCATTAATGTTTCTATTGATAAGGCATTTACCGCTGCAGCAGCTAGAAAAGCAACTTTAGATTATGGTAAATCTGTTATCAATCATGGACCAGCATTTGGCATCCAAACTTCACATCAAGGTCGTTTTTGTGTCGTTGGTGGAGGTTTGCCACTTTTTGTTGATGGTCAGATTGTTGGGGGGATTGGTTGCAGTTCTGGGAGTGCAGACCAGGATATAGTCGTGGCTCAAGCAGGCATTGACGCATTACTTTCTGCTTAGTAAAAAACTACCACTAACCTTTAAATGCATTATCAGAAAGAAGATAATCTAATTCTTCCATAGTGCTCATGCGACCTAAGATTTCATTTCTATGAGGAAAGCGACCAAATTTTTTAACAAGGTCTCTATGATGCTTTGAAAACTCAAGGTTAAAGTTGTACTTTTCAAAAAGATAGACTTGGAGATTTTGATGGTCTAAATTTTCACTGTGCATTAATGGCATAAAGAGGAAAAGAAGCATTTCATTATCTAATTCCTCATCAAACCCATTATTTATCGCGTTTAGTGCAACCTCAATGGCCATACCTTCAGTTGAAAAGCCTTTAGCTTCAGATCTAAACATATTGAGAGGAAACTGATCAAGAATTATGATGAGGGCAACTGAGCCTTCAGCTGTCTCTCTCCATGAGCCGAAATCACCAGATGAGGTCTGTTCCCAAACTTTCTCAAATCTGGATTTAATCTCTTTGTCTATTGTTGGAGTTGAAGCAAACCAGAACTGCTTGCTTTTTTCAGAAAACCAATAATCAATTATATCGCTAGGCTTTATTAGATTTTCATTCATAGTTAAGCTACAAGAAACCTCTAGAGCAGCATAATATACCACTCTAAAGGTTTAAAAGTTAATACTTAACGATGAGGAGATTTTTCGCCGTAATCTTTGTACTTTTCTAAATGTCTAATTGGTTTGCTTAGAGCATCTTTTCTGAACGGGTCTCCCAGCTCTCTAGAGCACATAATTTCGATAATTGTTGTCTTTCTCTCATTCATTTGCATATCGATTGCTTTTTTCAGTGCTGGCCCAACATCTTCAAGCTTATCAACACGGATTCCTTCAGCACCCATCGATTCAGCTATATTGACAAAATGTTGGTCAGTTAGTTCAGCTGCTACAAATCTTCTGTCATAAAAATCAACTTGATTCTTCTTTTCTGCTCCCCAATGACGATTATGAAAAACTACCGCTGTCACAGGGATATCATGACGTACGCAAGTCATCGTTTCAACCATACTCATGGCCCATGCACCATCACCAGCATAAGAAACTGCAGGCCTATGTTGGGCAGCTGCTTTCGCGCCAATAATTGTTGGAAATGCATAGCCACAATTTCCAAAGCTCATTGCTGCAAAAAAACTTCGAGGCTTTTCAAAGCGCAAATAACTATTTGCAACAGAGTTAATATTTCCAATATCAGTTGAAACCATTACATCTTCAGGCATTGCTTTTTCAAGTTCTCTTAAAACCTGTCTAGGATGGAGCCAACCCTCTTCCTTATTTGCAATCATATCCATGCTGTAGGAATCAGTCTCATGAATCCATTCATCCAATTCTAATTCCCAGGCCGCTTTTTCATCTGCAATCGTTTTTGCTCTATCAGCTTTTGTAGAATCACAATTAAGTGATTCAGAGTCTAATTTTTGACATAAAACTGATGCCACTGCTTTTGCATCACCACAGATACCAACATTAATTGGTTTAACTAAGCCAAGCATTTTGTGGTCAGCATCAATTTGAATAATCTGAGCATCTTTTGGCCAGTAGTCCATTCCATGCTGAGGCAGGGTCCCAAACGGGCCTAATCTAGTTCCTAACGCAATAACTACATCAGCCTTAGAAATAAGCTTCATTGCAGCTTTTGAGCCTTGATAACCCAGTGGACCACACCACAAATCATGACTAGCTGGGAAAGAATCATTATGCAAGTAGCTATTCACTACAGGAGCGCCAAGACGTTCAGCTAAGGCTGCACACTCATCTACGCCATCTGCCATAACAACACCACCGCCAGATACAATAACTGGAAACTTTGCTTTTGCAATCAATGCAACTGCTTCGTTGAGAGTATCCTCTCCTCCAGATCCTCGATCTATACGTCGAGGTGTAGGAATAGTGAATTCTCCATCTGCATAGAAATAATCTCTAGGTATATTTAGTTGTGTTGGGGCCATTTCACTCATAGCTCTATCAAAACAACGGCCAGTAAATTCCGCCATTCTCATTGGATTCACAACATGTCCCTGATATTTAGTAAACTCTTGGAACATAGGAAGTTGATTCGCTTCTTGAAATCCTCCCAATCCCATACCCATTGTTCCAGCTTCAGGAGTTACAATAACAACGGGGCTATGAGCCCAATAAGCAGCAGCAATCGCAGTAACACAATTTGATATTCCTGGGCCATTTTGCCCAATTACAACACCATGCCTACCACTAACCCTTGAGTATCCATCAGCCATGTGAGCAGCTCCCTGCTCATGAACAACTGGAATAAATCTTATTCCTGCGGGTTCAAAGATATCCATTGCATCCATAAATGCTGAGCCCATAATACCGAAAATATCTGTAACTTCATTCGCTACCATAGTTTCAACAAAGGCTTCACTCGAAGTCATTTTTGCCATTTTTTTTACTCCCCTATTATTATTTATTTAATATATCCAAAGCAGGAACATAATCATATCCCAAATCCTGTGCAACCTCTAAACAAGTTACGTTTCCGCTGTGAACGTTTAATCCAGCTCTTAGGTGCTCATCATCCAATAGAGCCTGTTTTACTCCTTTACTCGCAATACTCAGCCCGAACGGCAAGGTGACATTGTTCAGAGCATAAGTAGATGTTTTTGGAACGCCTCCAGGCATATTAGCAACACAATAGTGCACTACATCGTCAACTATGTATGTTGGTTCTGCATGAGTTGTGGCCTTAGAAGTTTCAAAACAGCCGCCTTGGTCAATTGCAACATCTACAATCACAGATCCAGGTTTCATAGCTTTTATCATTTCTTTAGAGACCAGTTTTGGAGCTTCAGCTCCAGGAATCAGCACCCCACCAATAACCAGGTCGGCTTGGAGCACATACTCTTCTACCGAACTTTTAGTTGAGAACACAGTATTTGTGCTTCTACCAAATTGCTGCCAATGCTGCTCCAAAGTATCAGGATTATTATCCAGTACCCAAACATCAGCACCCATACCAACAGCCATATGTGCTGCATGAGCTCCAACAACTCCACCACCAAGTATCACTACCTTGAGTGGATCAACTCCTGGGACACCACCAAGAAGTGCGCCCATTCCGCCATTTGGATGCTCTAAAAAGTGGGCACCGGCTTGGACAGCCATTCTGCCAGCAACCTTTGACATTGGTGCCAGTAATGGCAGGCCACCTCTTGGAGAGGTTACTGTCTCATAGGCAACACAGATTGCTCCACTTTCAACAAGCCCTTTAGTTTGCTCAGGGTCTGGTGCAAGATGAAGATAAGTGTAGAGTATTTGTCCTTCTCTAAGCATGGCAATTTCTTCAGCCTGAGGTTCTTTGACCTTGACAATCATTTCTGCTTTATCAAACACCTCTTTGGCAGTTGCAATAATCTCAGCACCTGTATCAGCATACTCCTGATCTGAAGCACCGATTCCAACACCAGCATTAGTTTGAACTAAAACTTTGTGACCATGGTTAATAAATTCCTTAACACTTCTAGGTGTAAGACCAACTCTATATTCATGATTTTTAATTTCTTTTGGGACACCAATAATCATTTTAAATCCTATATGTTTATTAAAAAAAACTATTAAATATTCGCAGCAATTGCATTATCAACAGCGTCTACAATTTGATCAATTTCGTTCTTTGAACAGATAAAAGCTGGACTGAACAAGAGCACATTGTTATTGTATTCAAAGCTTCGATTGGTTCTACCAATCATAACTTTATTTTTTAAACAATGTCCAGCAATGGCCATTGCTACTCTCTCATGAACGGGCTCTTTTGTTTTTCTGTCCTTAACGAGCTCAACACCACAAAATAAACCTTTTCCCCTTACATCTCCAATGATGTCATATTTTTCCTCTAGCGCATGCAACTTGTCTTTAAGATAATCACCCATATTTTTAACATTTTCAAGGAGATTTTCTCTTTTAATAATATTTACAACTTCAAGAGCTGCAGCGGGCCCAGCAGTGCACCCACCAAAAGTAGATATGTCTCTGAAGTAGCTATCAGGGTTAGAAGGGTCTTGCTTAAATCTATTAAAAATTTCTTCTGAAGTAATCGTAACAGAAATAGCGGCATAACCAGCCGCAAGGCCTTTTGCTGTAGTAACAATATCAGGCTGCACGTCAAAGTGTTGATAACCAAACCATTTACCAGTTCTCCCGAGTCCACAAACCACCTCATCAATGTGAAGTAAGACATTATATTTTTTACATATAGATTGAATTATTGGGAAATATTCTTTGACAGGAGGAATAACACCTCCACCAGCAGTAATTGGCTCTAGAACAACAGAGCCTACAGTATCTGGCCCCTCTTTAACAATGATATCTTCAAGTACGGTTGCGCACTCTATATTACACTCTCCATATTTTTTACCAAATGGGCAACGGTAACAGCAACAATTTGGCATTTCGACAAACCCTGGGGCAAATGGACCATATTGTTTTTTGCGTTGAATTTGAGCAGAGGAGCTCATAGCACCAATTGTGGTTCCATGATAATCACGATCACGAAAAATAATTTTATGTTTCTTGCCGTCATTATCAAAATGAGCCAGTTGGCGAACCATCTTATAGCCCTTTTCATTAGCTTCAGAGCCAGAATTAGAATAATAAACTCTGTTCATACCAGGCATCAACGAGGTAATTTCTTGCGCATATTCTGAAGCCGGTTCATTACCAAAAGCACCAGCAAAATAAGGAATCTTTGAAATTTGATCACTGACCACCTTAACCATTTCATCTCTTCCATAACCTAGGTTCACTGTCCAAACTCCGCCTGAAGTTGCGTCCAGGTATTCGTCACCTTTAGAATCCGTTATAATCATTCCATTAGCATTTGAAACAACTAGTGGATCATTAGATTCAAAAGCCTTGTGTTGAGTAAGATGGTGCCAGACATGATCTTTTGCATTTTCGACAACTGAAGTATTAGACATTCTCCCTCCTAGAATAAATTTATACGCAGAATTAAAAGAAACAATCAAAATTTAAGAAAAGAATTATAAAATTTAACTGGTCCTGATTTAACATATATATAGAACCAGGAAACTTACTATTAATAGGCCAGCAAAATGGATGAAATGTGGAATCAATTTTTTTCTTTGAGGCATGATAAACCAAGGACGCTCCAACTGCAGATCCGTCAGCAGCTAATTGATGCCATTACTAATGGTCTAATCGGTTCTAATGAGCCACTCCCGTCCTCACGAAATTTAGCAAAGGCTCTCAAGGTGGCCAGAAACACAGTCATAGCAGCTTACAAAGAGTTAGAGTTTGATGGCTATATAACACCGAAAGAAAGAAGAGGATATTTTGTTAACGAGCAATTTTATGAAAGCTATACTTCAAATGAAAAAGGCGAGCCTACTGAGCCACAGTCTCCAGTCTGGCATGATAAATTAATTACAAAAAAACCTTCTTCTCAAATCAATATTCATAATCCAGATAACTGGCAAAGTCTTCCCTACTCGTTCACAATTGGGCAACTTGACAAGAGCTTGATACCATACTATGAATGGCGAGAGGTGGTTAGACACTCATCTACACTGCCAGAAATTCAAAAATGGAACATAGATCATGTTGATAGTGATGATCCGTCCTTAATAAAACAAATCCAGTCTAAAGTTCTTCCAAAGAGAGGTATTTGGGCCAACAAAGATCAAATTTTGATTACGTCAGGCAGTCAAAATGCCATCTACATGATAGCTAGTTTACTGACTAAACAAGGAACAGTTGTGGGTATGGAGAACCCCGGTTATCCTGATGTGAGAAACATTTTTAGCTCTAAAACTGACAATATTGTTCCTATTAGTATTGATAAAGACGGCATTGTTGTTAACGATATTAAAGAAGACACGGATATTATTTTTACGACACCAAGCCACCAATACCCAACAGGTGTGACTATGAGTATGGAAAGAAGACGTGAACTTTTATCTATTGCCAAAGAAAAACAAATGGTTATTATTGAGGATGATTATGAGGCCGAGATAAACTTTCAAAAAAAGCCTCACCCTTCTCTCAAAAGCCTAGATAAAGACAATAATGTGATTTATGTTGGTAGCTTTTCAAAGGCTTTTGCTCCTGGTCTAAGGTTAGGATACATGGTAGCTCCTGAAAGCTTTATCAAGGAAGTCAAAGCTTTAAGAAGGTTAATGATCAGACATATACCAGCAAACAACCAGAGATCTGTTGCCCTTTTTATAGGACTAGGCCATTATCATAATATGTTTACTAAAATTCAAAAAACCAATAAAGAAAGGTGGGGATTAATTAACGAAAAAATAAATAATGAGCCTTTATTGTCTTGCACTCCGACTCTAGGTGGTTCAACTTTTTGGATCGAAATACTTGCGCCTATCGATAGTGATAAACTTTGCAAAAACCTCCTAAGCAAAGGGGTTGCTGTAAGGTCTGGAAACACTCTATTTAGTGGGGACAACTCGCCAACAAATTATTTGCACCTTGGCTATTCTGCCATTGATACCAATAAAATTGACAAAGGTTTAGATTTAATTATCAAAGAAATTAAGGCGATGGTTTAAAGCCCTCAATGGAAAATCTTTATAACTTCACTCCAGAAAACTATTTATTAATAGCTCTTGTTGTTATTTTTTCTGGTTTTTTAAGGGGCTTTATAGGCTTTGGATCTGGTCTCTTAATGATTCCAATTCTTTCTTATTTTTATTCTCCAGTCTTTGCAATGGTTTTCAATATTGTCATTGAAATTCCAGCAACCATCTATTTGACTTTTGTTGGCATTAAAAAAGCTAATTTAAAAGAGATCACTCCTATGATGGCGACAATGATGCTAACTATCCCTTTTGGAACAATATTTTTAGTTTCCGTTGATGAACAAATCATCAAAACTTTGATGTCTATACTTTTAATATTTTTTGTTATTCTGATTGGAAGTGGCTGGCGAATCAAATCTACGATAACTAAATATGTTCTTGTATTAGGAGGCGCTATCAGTGGCTTAATGCAGGGAGCAACAGGTATGGGAGGGCCGCCATACGTAACAGTTCTATTATCTAAAAATGATAGCGATGAAGTGGCACGAGCAAATATTTTAGTAATTACTTCTGGCCTAGTGATCAGCGCTATTATGAGTCTTTATTATTTTGGACTTTTCACAAAAGACATTTTATTTACAGGTGCAATCACTGCTCCAGTCTATGTATTTGCCACATATATTGGCACAAGATTTTTTAACTTTTCTGGGAACAAATATTACAGAAACTCTTCATTGGTTGCGCTTGGAATAGTTGGGGTAGCGACACTCATAGGCGCTTTAATGAGCCATTAGATTCTAATTTTTTCATTAAGTGGATCATACAAAGGTTTGAGTGATACCTTACACTTTTCAATAACGCCTTCAACCTCGATCGTATACTCAGCCATTAAAATATCTTCGTGACTTTCATTTGGCTTACAAGGTACATAACCAAGGCCCACAGCACCTCCTAGAGTATGACTATATGTACCACTCGACAAATGACCCACAATTTCTCCATTTTTTAGAATAGGCTCATTGTGGTATAACATTAAATCTGAATTATCTAATAAAAATTGCATAACGCGCATATCGTAGCCAGATGCTTTTTTAGATTGAACAGAGTCACGGCCAATGAAATTACCGTACTTAGAAGGCTTCTTATCAACCTTAACTGCAAACCCAAGGCCTGCATTAATTACGTGGTCTTCATCAGTAATATCATGTCCAAAATGTCTATACGCTTTTTCAATTCTACAACTATCTACGGTATGCATTCCAATATGTCTCAAAGAAAACTCTTTGCCTTTCTCATCTAGCAACTCAGCAACATAACTTGAGAATTCAATTGGAAAATAAAGCTCCCAACCCAGTTCGCCAACATAAGTAATTCTATGAGCCCTTACATTGGCCATGCCTATCTCAATGTTTCGCACATTTGCAAATGGAAAGCTTTCATTGCTCATATCAGTATCTGTAAGCGATTGAAGTAGATCTCTCGAATTTGGACCCATAATGGCTATACAACCCTCAGAGCTTGTAGCGTCAAATAATGAACAGTTCGCATCATTTGGCATATTTTTCTGAAGCCAATGCATATCTCTATTAAGGCAAACAGTTCCGCTAACAATCAAGTAATCGTCAATATCAAGTCGAGTCACAGTTACATCGGCCTCTATTCCGCCTTTTTCATTAAGCCATTGAGTGTAGACCATCTTTCCAGGCTTAACATCTACATCATTTGCACAAATCAGCTGAAGAAAGTCCATAGCATCACTGCCTTTAACTCTAATTTTGGCATACGATGACATTTCATACATGCCAACAGACTCTCTTATAGCTTGTTGCTCTAATTTATGATACTCAAACCAATTTTGCCTACCCCAAGAATATTCATAATTTGCCTCTGCCTTACCAATGAGCTCTTCTGGAACAAACCAGTTAGGCCTCTCCCAGCCAGCAACTTCACCAAAACAGGCGCCACGTTTTTTATAGAAATCATAAAGAGGTGTTTTCCTTAGTCCTCTTGCAGTTTCATATTGGTGATATGGAAAATGATTTTCATAGAGATAGCCAAGAGTTTCAGTTACTCTGTTAGCTAGATAAGTCTTATTACTCTGGAAGGACTGATTTCTTCTTATATCTACGTCCCATAAATCACAAGGTGGTTCTTTACCAACAATCCATTCTGCTAGATATTTTCCAGCTCCGCCAGCAGCTTGAATTCCAATTGAGTTGAACCCAGCAGCAACATAAAAACTTCCAAGTTCCGGTGACTCACCAATTTGAAAATTATCATCTGGTGTAAAACTTTCTGGCCCATTGAAAAGTGTTTCAATACCTAAACTCTCCATTACTGGGACTCTGTTCATTGCTAATTCAAGGTAAGGCATGCAGTGATCTAAATCATCCTGAATTTGATCAAAACAAAAATCCTCTGGTATGCCATTTTGAGCCCAGGGTTTAGCGTTTGGCTCAAATAGACCAACCAATATTTTTCCAGCGTCCTCTTTGTAGTATGCAGACTCATCTGGAACTCTGACAACCGGCATATCTCCTAATCCTGGTACAGCCGAAGTTAAAAAATAGAAATGCTCACAGGCATGAAGTGGAACTGACACTCCAGCCATTTTTCCTACTTCTCTTGCCCACATGCCACCGCAGTTAACAACTACCTCAGATTGAATGTCTCCAAAATCTGTTTGAACTCCAGTTGCCTTTCCATTATTTTTAAGAATTCCAGTAACTTTTACATCTTCAAAAATTTTAACGCCATTATTTTTAGCGCCCTTTGCCAGAGCCATTGCAACATTTGCTGGATCAGCCTTGCCATCTTTAGGTATCCATGCACCACCCACAACGTCATCAAGATTAAAAAAATCTAACTTCTTTCTTAACTCATCTGTTGACAGGATTTGTACATCAACCCCATGAACTTTTGCAAGTGATGCATTGCGTTTATATTCAGTTAATCTCTCTTGATTAGTAGCTAGACTTACAGAGCCAGTTCTTCTGTACCCAGTAGCCATTCCAGTTTCTGATTCAAGTGTTTCATAGAGATTTCCAGAGTACTTAACCATTTGAGTTAAATTAAGCGAGGATCGCATTTGCCCTACAAGACCAGCAGCATGCCAAGTTGTGCCAGAAGTTAATTTTTTTCTTTCTAGCAAGATTACATCCTTGTATCCAAGTTTTGAAAGGTGATAAGCAACGGAGCAGCCTACAACTCCACCACCAATGATTACTGCTTGAGCATGCTTAGGAATACTTGTCGACATATCTATTTAAGTGATAAAAAAATAGAATTATAGAACTATTTGCCCTTCCATGGAACGAGATAGTTTTCTGAAATTCGCATTAATATATCAATGGCATAGCCAATGACGCCAATTAAAACAATTCCCATAATTACTAAGTCGGTCATTTGGAATTTAGATGCGTTAATAATCATCATTCCAGCTCCTTTTTGTGCAGCTACCAATTCTGCAGCAACAACTGTTCCCCAGCAAACCCCCATAGATACTCTTGCGCCTGTAAAGATCTCAGGCAAACTATTTGGAACAATGACTAACCTCATGATCTGCCACTTTGATGCGCCGAGGGAGTAAGCGGCATGGATTTTTGAAATTTTCACACCTGAAACTCCTGCTCTGGCTGAAATCGTCATAATCCAGAGTGATGCTAAAAATAGCAAAATAATCTTACCCTGTTCTCCAATTCCAAACCAAATAATAACTAGCGGAATGAGAGCTAAAGGTGGCACTGGCCTCATAAATTCAACTATAGGGTCAAACCAGCCCCTAAACCATCCAGATAAGCCCATCGCATAGCCCAAAGGAATTCCAATAATTGCACCAGCTAAAAACCCAACAATTACTCGAATAAGGGACCAACCTAAGTGCTCCCATAGAGTAAAGTTTTTATACCCCTCAGAGCCAACCTTGACTAATCTAGACCAGACTGTTTCTGGTGCAGGAAGCCATACAGGTTGCATCTGCCAGCCTTTTTCTGGTGTGACACTCAAAGTACCCTTTCTTGTCATATAAATACGAGCATTGTCAACAAACACTTCTTGTTCTGGAGATATTTCCTGTCCATTGACAGCTACTACTTTATATTCTTTATCTTTTCCACCTACATCGTTTTTTTGAACTTTAATCAGTCCACTTCTGTAGGTTATGATTTGATCAGTATCATTCAGCGCAAAACCATCTCCTGGTTCAATTTCAAGCTTATCCGGTATTACACCAGACTGAACATCATAGACCGTTATAGTTACATCGGCGTCATCTGTCTCACCAGAGGAATTCATTGCTGTATAGCTAAAAGAGAGATCGCCAACAAAAGGTCCAGGCACATGAATTGGGATTAATTTAGAGCCTGTGAATGCTGCCCATATAGCAAAGATAGCGATTACGGATATAAAAGATGCAGCTCTGTTAGGTGTAACCGCACTCTCATCTCCAAAAGTTACTGTTTTTAAACTTGTAAAATCATCTTGTGATTTGGTAAATGATGAAGCAATCTTAACAACATAGAAAGCTGCAACAAAAATTATTATATAAAAAATTAAAATAGCCATTAGTTTTCTTCCGCTCTACCCATTATTTCTTCTTCCATTTCCCAAATAATTGAGAGGATTTCATCCCGAGTCTCAGTGTAGCCATCTGCTTTTTTAACATCCCTTAAATCCATGTTTACTCCCATTTCAGCAAAAGGGAGTTGGTATTCTTTGTGGATTCTTCCTGGTCTTGGAGCTAGTACTAACAATCTTTCACCAAGAAGAACCGCCTCTTCAACTGAGTGAGTAATTAGGATAATTGTTTTACCAGTCTCTTTCCATAGTTTTAAAACAAGGCCTTGCATTTTTTCACGTGTTAATGCATCTAATGCGCCTAATGGTTCATCCATCAAAATTACATCAGGGTCATTTGCAAGACACCTTGCTAGAGCAACTCTTTGTTGCATCCCTCCAGATAATTCATAAACCGCTTTATCTTCAAAATCAGCGAGTCCTACAATCTCTAAAAGATGCTTAACCTTTTCTTCTTGCTCTGACTTAGACATTCCCTTCATTCGAGGCCCAAAAGCGACGTTTGAGCGAACATTCATCCATTCAAAAAGAGCGCCCTGCTGAAAAACCATTCCACGCTCTGCGCCAGGCCCTTGAACAATCTCATCATTCAGAACAACCTTGCCTTCTGTAGGAGCTAGAAAGCCTGCTACGATATTAAGTAGTGTAGTTTTTCCACAGCCCGAGGGTCCAAGAACAGTAATTATTTGTCCTTCATCTATGTCAAGTGAAACGTCTTTTAGCGCTTGAACGGAAGATCCATTCTTTAAGTCAAAACGCATGGATATATTATTTATTGATAAACCTTTCAAAACTGGCTCCGAATTTGTTTTTCATTAAAAAAGTGGCACACTTAAAAGTGCGCCACCTTTGGTCTAACTAATACTAAATTAAAGACTTAAATGTCGTTAATTTAAATACTTTATTGTGCAGCTAGTCCCTCTAAGCCATCAGTGTTGATAGCATTAGCATATGAACCACGAGCACTTGGGATGTTTCCACTATTAACGAATACATCTGCTACACCTTTAAGGAATGCCGCACCTGATCCGCCAAGCCAGTTATTACCTAGTTGGTTGCTAACTGAAGGGAATACAAATGTCGCCATTGTTTCAGCCGTAGCTTGCTCATCCATACCTGCATCTTTAGCAATATGAGGAAGCATTAGTGAAGTAAATCCACCAGAATTCCACATTGCATTTGAAGCAGCAGTAACACCTAAGAATGTTTGAAGAACTTCTGCATTCTCATCAGCAAAGCTTGCTGGAACTGATGTTACATCCCATACCAAGATACCTAGAGCTGTTTTTTCAGCACCTGTTAAAAGAACATTACCATGCTCTAGAGCACGACGAAGTGAACCGCCCCAACCACAGAACATATCAATACTTCCTTGCGCTAATGCAGCAGCACCTTCTGGTGGAGCCATATCAACAACTTGCATTGAGTCTACTGAAACACCAAAATGCTCCATCTGCTTTAAGAAACCATAGTGTGCAGCTGTTCCGATTGGAACTGAAACTTTCTTGCCAGCTAATTCTGAAGCATTGCTTGCATCAATTTCTAGGCCTGAAGCCACAACACAGTTGTCGTTATCAGCATAGCTCACAGCCACGTCAACAATTTGGATATCCTGACCAGTTGATGCCGCTACAATAAATGGAGGCACACCCTGGCTCACAGAGATATGGATATCACCTGAAGCCATAGCAGCTGACATTGCTGTACCTGTTCCAAAAGCTTTCCAGTTGACTTTCATACCAAGAGCTTCATCATAAGCACCAATTTGTTTTGCGTACTCAAATGGCATTGGCCACTCTTCAAAATAAGCCACATTCAACTCATCAAGAGCCATAACATTCACTGAAGCAATAGCACTTACTAGTGTAGCTCCAATTTTTTTATAAATACTTTTCATTGTTTCTCCTAAATTAATATAAATATTTAACTTACCCTATTTTCAGCAAAAAAAGAAAGCCTGAGCCATAGAGTAAAACTCATTTTTTAGCTAACTAGATTTGAATGCTGAAATTAAATACTACCATGAAAAAAGATAAAATCAATCAAATTTTTAAAGATGCGTTTAATTTATTATTGATTGAGATAAAAAAAGAACTATGGAGACAGAAAGAGATTTATTAATTGTCTAATTGAAGTTGGAGCGCAACTTAAAAAAATAATTTCAGTTTGGTGGACTTTTATTAATTGATTGTTCTACTTTGTAAACTCTATAGATCTTAGGTCTGGGGCAATCTTATCTAATGAGGAATTTATGAGCTTAAAAGAGCCCTCTGCGCCATAAAGTTTAGCCAGCTCTACTGCCTCATTAATTACAACGCGATAAGGCACCTCCAGCTGAAACTTTAATTCATAAACACCTAAGTATAAAATTGCCTTTTCTGTAGGGCCTAATTCATCAACTCCTCGATCAAGGGATGGAACAATAATATCCTCAAGTGCAGCAATGTTTTTTGGGATGTTTAGCAACAAATTTGAGAAAAAAGCCTTAGAAATTTTTCCTTCTTTTTGGTTTAAAAACTGCTGCTCAATCTTTTTGATATCTTCACCAGAAAGAAGCCATTGGTATATAGCCTGAACTACTCGTGCTCTTGAGCGCTGTTTAGGAGTCACAGTTTATCTATCAAGCTAATCATTTGAATCGTACTTTCCGCAGCTTCAGCGCCTTTATTTTCTGAACTTCCTGAGCGCTCAATTGCTTGTTCAACGGTATCAACAGTTAAAACGCCAAAAGCGATGGGTATTTCCGAATCTAGTGAAATCTGTGAAATTCCTTTTACACACTCTCCAGCAACGTACTCAAAATGTGGTGTTCCGCCTCGAATGACAGCCCCCAAAGCCACTACTCCATCAAATTTACCAGTGCCTACTACTTTTTTGAGTGCCAAAGGAATCTCAAAAGCTCCTGGAACATAGAATATTTCAATGTCATCCTCTTTAGTGCCGCTTTTTAGTAGGGCTTCTTTTGCTCCACTAATCAAATGCTCAACGACAAAGAAATTAAATTTGGCAGCAACAATTGCAATTTTTTTATCTTTAATCGTTAAATCTCCCTCAATAGCTTTCAATTCTTTACTCCTTAATGTTTACATATTCAGTAATAGTTATTCCAAAGCCCTCTAAGCCTGGCCAGGTTCTTGGCTTTCCTAGAGACTTCATATTTGAAACACCTAAATCAGACAGAATTTGGGCGCCAATACCAAAAGTTTTATCATCGTCACTGCTTCTATAGTCTTGATTATCAATATTTTCTAAGATAGCTTGATTGGACTGTTTTCTAAGCAACAAAAACACACCATTATCAACCTCTGAAATCATATCTAAAGCACTGTTAATACTGAAGCCTCTGTGAACCTCTTGAAGAACATCTTTGAAGATGTTTTCCATATGAACCCTAACATAAGGCTCTGTTTTATTACTCACAGCTCCTTTAACAAGCGCAATATGAATATCATTATGGATAGTATCTAAATAAGAATAGAGTTCGAAATCGCCATACTTGGTTTTAAAAGGCCTTTGACTTATTCTCTCTACAGTTTTTTCATTTTCAACTCTGTAGTGAATTAAATCAGCAATATGGCCAACTTTTATGTCGTGCTTTTTACCAAACTTGTATAAATCATCACTTCGAGCCATAGATCCATCATCATTTAGAATTTCAACTATGACTGAGGAGGCTTCAAAGCCAGCTAAACGAGCCAAATCACATCCCGCCTCTGTATGTCCAGCACGAATTAAAACCCCGCCCTGTTGAGCCATTAAAGGAAAAACATGCCCGGGCTGAACAATATCAATGGGTTTTGCATCTTTTGCAACTGCATCGAGTATCGTTTTTGTTCGGTCAGCAGCTGAGATTCCAGTTGTTACTCCTGAGGCAGCCTCAATTGATACAGTAAAGTTTGTAGAATGCAGGTCACTATTTTGCGACACCATGAGAGGAAGGTTTAATTGCTGGCACCTTTGTTGAGTCAGAGTCAAGCAAATTAATCCTCGGCCATGCGTAGCCATAAAATTAATATCTTCTTTTGTAACCTTTTCAGAGGCAATCAAAAGATCTCCCTCATTTTCACGGTTTTCATCATCCATAAGAATGATCATTTTTCCTTGCTTGTAGTCTTCTAATATTTCTTTAATTGATGCTTGCATATTCGTCTATTCTTCATTTTGACTCAAAAGCCTTTCAACATATCTTGCAATCTGATCAATCTCTATATTTACATTGGATTGAAGAGTGAGATCTCCAAGAGTCGTAGCTGAAAGCGTATGAGGCACTATATTAACATCAAAAAAGTTATTCTCAACGCTATTGACCGTAAGGCTTACACCATTAATACAGATTGATCCTTTCTTAGCAATATATTTTATGATGTCACCTTGAACTTCTATCTTTATTCTTATACTATCGCCATCTTTTTCGATAGAATTTACAGCACCAATTCCATCTACATGACCGCTCACCAGGTGGCCATCAATGCCTTGATTAACTCTGAGTGATCTTTCAAGGTTAACGTTTTTTCCCTGCTTAAGAGCTGAAAAAGTTGTACAAGTTAGTGTTTCGTTAGAGACATCTGCTGTGAATGAGCTTTCTATAAGCTCAGTTACAGTCAAACAGACACCATCTACAGCGATGCTATCTCCAACTTTGGAGTCACTTAAGTCTAGGGCGTTAGCATTAATTTTCAAACGAGCACCATCACTAGAAGAGAAAATCTCCTTGATGCTGCCTTTAGATTGAATAATTCCTGTAAACATTTAACCAGTAACCTTATATTAAAAAACGAACTTAAATAATTTGTTTATTTAACCATCAAATGTTGCAATGAATTATTAATAGATTTCAAAAGGATATTTAATTAAATTCACACTTGAGACAAAAGGTAATCTTCGTAATTTCCTGAATAATAGTGAGCGCCATCTTCCTTCAGCTCTATCACTTTCGTAGATAGTGATGATACAAACTCTCTGTCATGACTTACAAAAATGAGTGTTCCTTTGTAGTTGTCTAGAGCTAAATTTAAAGCCTCAATAGACTCCATATCGAGGTGATTTGTAGGCTCATCCATCAACAAAATATTAGGCTTCTGAAGCATCAATCTTCCAAAAATCATCCTTCCTTTTTCCCCACCAGACAGTGATTTGACAGATTTTTTCACATCCTCTTTTCCGAAAAGCATTTTCCCTAAAACTGAACGCATCACTTGAACATCATCTTTTTCATTTTTAAATTGAGTCATCCAATCTAAAACGCTCATATCTTTCTCAAACTCTTCATTATGATCCTGGGCATAGTAACCAATGTTAGAGTTTTCACTCCATTTTGCATTACCACTGTCAGCCTCAACTTCTCCAAATAGAGTTTTAAGTAAAGTGCTTTTACCAATTCCGTTTTGTCCAATGATTGCAACCCTCTCACCTGTTTCAATCATTAAATTAATATCTTTTAGTACCTGCTCATCATCATAACTTTTAGAGAGCCCTTGCACCTCCAAAACATTTCTGAACAACTCCTTACTTTGATTAAAAATAATATAAGGGCTTACCCTTGAAGAAGGCTTAATATCATCTAGTTCAATTTTATTTAGCTGCTTTAAGCGTGATGTAGCCTGCTTTGACTTTGAAGCGTTTGCAGAGAATCTAGAGACAAAGTGCTTTAAATCTTTAATTTTTTCTTCCTTTTTAGCATTATCCGCTCTCATCCTTTCTTGGATTGCAGTTGCCGCAATCATAAAGTCATCATAACTTCCTGGAAATACATTTAAAGCGCCGTAATCTAAATCCGCCATGTGCGTACAAACGCCATTTAAAAAATGACGATCGTGTGAAATGATAACCATGGTTGACTTTCTGGCGCTAAGAACCTCCTCTAACCATCTAATGGAGTTAATATCCAAGTTGTTTGTAGGCTCATCCAACAGAAGTATCTCTGGATCAGAAAACAGTGCTTGGGCCAACAACACTCGAAGCTTCCATCCAGGTGCAATCTCACTCATCAACCCATAATGCTGGTCTAATGGAATATCTAAGCCCAGCAATAATTCTCCTGCTGAAGACTCAGCTGAGTAGCCGTCCATCTCAGCAAACTCCATCTCTAATTCTGCAACTTTAATACCATCCGCTTCACTCATCTCAGGAAGCCCATAGATTCTGTCTCTTTCTTCTTTAATTTCCCAGAGTTTTTTGTGTCCCATAATGACCGTATCAACAACCCGATACTCTTCAAAAGCAAACTGATCCTGAGATAGCACTCCTAGCCTTTGACTCTCTCCCACAAGAACTGACCCATGAGTAGGCTTTAATTCGCCTGTCAAGATTTTCATTAAGGTTGACTTTCCACATCCATTGGCTCCAATCAGGCCATATCGATTACCACTTTGAAACTTTACTGAAATATTTTCAAAAAGCGGTTTTTCACCAAATTGCATGGTGACGTTTGCAGTAGAAATCATCGTTCGTTTAAATTTATAAAAATAAAATATTATCCCATAATGACTTATTGAAAGCTTGACTATTAAGCTTATTAACATCTATAGAAACTTTTCAAAAATAAAAGT
>CABWZI010000020.1 GCA_902509905.1 uncultured Gammaproteobacteria bacterium
GCAGCAGTATATTTAGCAAACTCCATAGAGTAGTTTGCACGACCTTGCGACATCGAGCGAAGGTCTGTTGCGTAACCAAACATTTCAGCTAAAGGAACTTCAGCTTTAATTTGTTTACCAGCAGGAGTATCATCCATCGCACTTACAATACCTCTTCTGCGATTAAGATCTCCCATCACATCACCCATGTAGTCTTCTGGAGTTGACACTTCAACTTTCATCATAGGCTCAAGTAACTGAGGGTTAGCACGCTTAACGCCCTCCTTGATGCACATTGAAGCAGCAATTTTAAATGCCATTTCATTAGAGTCGACATCATGGTATGAGCCATCATAAACAGTTACCTTAACATCAACCAATGGGAAGCCAGCAATCACACCATTTTGCATTTGCTCTTGCACACCCTTATTGACCGCAGGTACATATTCTTTAGGAATGACACCACCTTTGATTTCGTCTACAAACTCATAACCACTTCCAGGCTCTTGAGGCTCTATTCGAAGATAGACATGACCATACTGACCACGACCACCTGATTGCTTTGCAAACTTGTGCTCATGCTCTACCAATGAAGTGATAGTTTCACGATAAGCAACTTGCGGAGCACCCACATTACACTCTACGTCAAACTCACGCATCATACGATCAACAATAATATCTAAATGAAGCTCGCCCATTCCCGCAATAATTGTTTGACCAGACTCTTCATCAGAAGAAACTCTAAATGACGGGTCTTCGTTAGCAAGCTTGCCCAAAGCAATACCCATTTTTTCCTGATCAATTTTAGTTTTAGGTTCAACAGCCACAGCGATAACTGGATCAGGGAATTCCATTCTTTCAAGAATGATTTTGTCCTTCATGTCACATAATGTGTCACCAGTAGTTACGTCTTTAAGGCCAATTGCAGCTGCAATATCACCCGCTCTTACCTCTTTAATCTCTTCACGGTCGTTAGAGTGCATTTGAACAATACGTCCAATACGCTCTTTCTTTCCCTTGGAAGAGTTGAAAACAAAGTCACCAGACTTCAATACGCCTGAATAAACTCTAAAGAAGGTTAAATTTCCAACAAATGGATCTGTTGCAATTTTAAAACCAAGTGCCGCAAACGGTTCACTATCAGAAGGTAGTCTTGGTGCCATAGTTTCAGCCGCATCATCTAAGATTCCACTGATTGGCTCTACATCTAGAGGCGATGGCATATACATGATCATTGCGTCTAGTACCGCTTGAACACCTTTGTTTTTAAATGCAGTGCCACAAAACATTGGAATGATTTCATTCGCAATTGTCTGTACACGGATTCCTTCCTTAATTTCATCATCAGTCAGAGTACCTTCCTCAAGATATCTTTCCATTAATTCTTCATTTGCTTCGGCAGCAGATTCAATCATGAACTCACGCTTCTCATCAGCTAGGTCCTGAAGCTCTGCTGGAATATCTTTGACTTCATAGGTTGCACCTTGATCAGCCTCATTCCAGTATATGGCTTTCATTCTAATAAGATCTACAACGCCCTCAAAAGCATCTTCTGCGCCAATAGCAATCTGCATAGGTACAGGGTTAGCTCCGAGCCTAGATTTAACTTGGTCAACAACTCTTAGAAAATCTGCACCTGCTCTGTCCATCTTATTGACAAAACCGATTCTTGGAACATTGTACTTATTAGCTTGTCTCCATACTGTTTCAGACTGAGGCTCTACACCTCCAACAGCACAAAAAACGGCGCAAGCGCCGTCTAATACTTTTAGGGATCTCTCGACTTCAATTGTAAAGTCCACGTGTCCCGGGGTATCAATAATATTGACACGATGATCTTCGAACTGACCATCCATACCCTTCCAAAAACATGTTGTAGCAGCAGAAGTAATAGTAATACCTCTTTCCTGCTCTTGCTCCATCCAGTCCATTGTTGCACTACCATCATGCACTTCACCAATCTTGTGAGTACGGCCAGTATATAAAAGGATACGTTCAGTTGTAGTTGTTTTACCGGCATCAATATGTGCCATGATTCCGACGTTACGATAACGATTAATTGGTGTGGTTCTTGCCATGATTCAGTCCTTAAATTACCAACGGAAATGAGCAAACGCTTTATTTGCTTCAGCCATTCTATGAGTGTCTTCTTTCTTTTTGAATGCAGTACCACGATTCTGAACTGCATCAAGAACCTCTCCTGCTAATCTAAGCTTCATACCCTTCTCACCACGCTTTCTTGAAGCTTCAATAATCCAACGCATTGCTAAAGCAATTTTACGATCTGCTCTGACCTCTACTGGAACTTGATATGTTGAACCACCAACACGACGAGACTTAATTTCTACTTGCGGGCCAATATTATCTAAAGCTTTCTTAAAAGTTTCAATTGGCTCAGCGTTACCTTTAGATTCAATAGTATCTAACGCATCATAAACAATCTTTTCTGCAACAGATTTCTTTCCATCAAGCATTAGAATGTTTACAAATTTAGCTAGTACGAGATCGCCGTACTTAGGATCAGGTAATATTTGTCTTTTCGGTGCGGCTCTTCTTCTCATATTAGTATTCTCTTTTAATTATTTTTTAGGTTTTTTCGTGCCGTATTTTGAACGACCTTGCATTCTTCCATCAACACCCGTTGTATCTAGAGCACCACGAACCGTATGATAACGAACACCCGGCAAATCCTTTACACGACCACCACGTATTAAAATCACTGAGTGCTCTTGTAAGTTGTGACCCTCACCACCTATGTAAGTAGTTACTTCTGCAGAATTCGTCAGTCTTACACGGGCAACTTTTCTTAGCGCAGAGTTTGGCTTCTTAGGCGTGGTAGTGTAAACACGTGTGCAAACACCACGTTTTTGCGGACAGCTGTCTAAAGCTGGAACACCAGTTTTAACAATCTTCTTACTTCTTGGCTTTCTTACCAATTGGTTAATCGTTGACATATAGGTTAATACTCCAATATATTTAATTTTTCGCCCACTTTGGGGTGAATAAAGCCGGCAATTATACTTTGGTGGTATCTACGATGTCAATGAATATTGGTCTTTTTTTCGATACTTTCAAAAAAAGATAAACAGGCCGATTGGACCATTTTGAAGACTTCATCAAATTTCCCTTCGTAATAGGGATCAGGAACACTAGCTCCTGGATATTCCTTGGAATAATCTAACATTAATTCAAACTTTGAATGACTCTCTTCTGGACAAATTGATTTGAGTCTCTCGAGGTTGTCAGAATCCATAGCAATAATGTAATCGTAATAATAAAAATCACTCTCATGGACTTGTCTTGCTCTCTGGCTTGACAAGTCTACGCCATTATCGATAGCTGCTTTTTGCGCTCTTTGATCAGGGGAATTGCCAATATGGTATGCGTGCGTCCCAGCTGAATCAATATCAAAATTTTGACTACGATTATTATTGTCAACAATTGATCGAAAAGCACCCTCCGCTGTCGGTGAGCGACAAATGTTACCCATACATACAAATAATATTTTATTTTTTTCTTCCACTGATTTTGCTCAAAAATTATTTAAGAAAAACTCCATACCAAATTATATTTGAAACTTGGCATTAAAAGCCTAATCTTATTAAAGGTTTGATTACGAAACAATTATGTGACCCATTATCACTAAATAATAATTTATAATCTTATTTAAATAACAAACACCAATTTTACTGAGCCTGTGGGTAAATCACTAATTGAAATCGCTAAAGCAGTTTTACAAACTGAAGCTGACTCAGTTCTAGCGCTTAAGGACAGAATTGATAACAATTTTGATAAAGTTTGTAACACACTTAAAGGCTGCAGGGGCAAAGTTGTTCTTATTGGTATGGGTAAATCAGGCCATATTGCAAAAAAAATCTCGTCTACACTAGCTTCAACTGGAACGCCCTCTTTCTTTTTGCACCCTGGCGAGGCAGGGCATGGTGACCTAGGAATGGTCACTCGAAATGACGTTGTTATTCTGATTTCTTATTCCGGTGAGGCTGATGAAATTGTTTCTCTGCTTCCGGGTATCAAGAGAATAAATGCACCCATCATAAGCTTGACAGGAAATGTCAAATCTTCTATTGCTAAGTCAAGTGATTTTCATTTAGATGTTAGCGTTGATAAAGAAGCCTGTCCAAACAATTTAGCACCCACTTCAAGTACAACTGCAGCTTTGGCAATGGGAGATGCAATTGCTGTCTCACTAATCAATGCTAACAATTTCACAGCAGAGGACTTTGCTATGTCTCATCCCTCTGGCTCACTCGGAAGAAGGCTTCTCACTCTTGTCTCAACTATCATGCAATCAGGGGGTGATATTCCAATGGTATCAAAAGAAACGCTTCTCATTGACAGCCTCTTGGTTATGAGTGAAAAGGCGCTCGGGATGGTTCTTGTTGCTGAAGATGGAAAGCTTGAAGGCATCTTTACAGATGGAGATTTGAGAAGGACCCTTGAGTCCAAAATGGACTTTCAAAAGCTCACAATCCAAGACGTTATGACCAAAGACTGTAAGTCTATTGAGCCTCAAGAATCTGCTTTAAAGGCAATACAAATGATGGAAAAATATAGCCTCAATTCAATGCCAGTTGTTGACTCCAACCATAATATTGTTGGCGCTATCAATATGCATACCCTGATTCAGGCAAAATTATTTTAAAAATTGGCCATTGATAGGTTGAACATCTGATGGACATTAAACTCATCCTAAAAAATATCATTAAAACAGATACAACGCTTAATGTTTCTGGACTATCGCTCAACACTAAAACTCTAAACAAAGGCGACGTTTTTGTTGCACTTCAAGGTGAAAAAAATCACGGTGTAGAGTTTATTGAAGAGGCTATTGAAAAGGGCTGCATTGCTGTTTTAGTTGATGGAAAGGACTTTAATTGCAAGGTCCCCTCTATAAGGGTTGATAACCTTAAAGCTCATCTTTCAACGCTTGCACAAAACTTTTACACTAGTGCAAAAAATGTCGATCTTATTGCCGTCACTGGAACCAATGGCAAGACTTCTGTAAGTCACTACATATCTCAGTTGCTTGATTTCTTGGAGATAGATAATGGCGTCATCGGGACACTTGGAATGACCAAGACCCAAAATAAAAGCATTAACACTACACCTGATATCTTCTCAATCTATAGCACTCTTGAAGAATACTCGATTAATAAAGTCAATATAGCGGTGATTGAAGCTTCCTCACATGCCCTGATGCAAGGTCGTTTAGAGGGGCTATCATTTAGCCAAGGCATCTTTACAAATTTAACTCAAGACCATCTAGATTATCACGGGACGATGGATAATTATCGAGAGGCTAAAGGCAAGCTTTTTCAGGACAACTTTTCAAAAAAAGCCATTATTAATAGAGATGATGAGAATCACCAATACTTTCTAGATACCTCTTCCGATAAAGACCCCATAACCTTTGGAATTGATGATTTAGAATTTTATAAAAATAGTGAGAATGGTTTTATTTGTCAACTTAACGATTATGTTTTTGAATTGCCATTGGTAGGTGAATTTAATCTGTCCAATGCTATCGCTGCATACAACAGTGTCAAGTGTCTGGGCTTCAGTGACGATCAAATTATTCCTTGTCTTGCAAAGCTCTCACCCCCTCCTGGCAGAATGCAGCAACTTGCAAACAGTAATATTTGGATTGACTACGCTCACACACCAGATGCACTGGATAATGCTCTATCTACCCTGAGAACGCATTACCCTGAATTCAACATTAGGGTCATTTTCGGATGTGGTGGCGACAGAGATAAAGGTAAAAGACAGATGATGGGAAAAATTGCAAGCGAGAATGCTGACAGTATTATTATAACAAATGACAATCCAAGGGGTGAAGATCCTCAGTCAATCATTGATGATATTCTTGCTGGAACTAAAGTTGAAAATGATGTTCAAGTCATTTTAGATCGGGGCAATGCAATTCACTCAGCCATTCAAAACCTTGCAGAAGAAGAGGCATTACTTATTGCTGGAAAAGGGCATGAAACAAGTCAAGTCATTGGCACCAAAACCCTGCCATTTAGTGACATCGAGGTAGCATTAAATGCTCTCAACTGATATCCAAACAATTGCCAAAGTTGTAGATGGGAGATCAACTAGTAGTGAAGTCAAAATGTTTACTGGTGTTTGCACTGATACTAGGACAGAGGTTAATGGAAAGCTCTTTATTGCACTTGAAGGGCCAAATTTTGATGCCCATAACTTTTCAAAACAAGCAGAAGATTTAGGAGCTAGAGCAATAATTGCCCATAAACAAATTGAGTCAAGCATACCTGTGATACAGGTTAAGAATACTGAGAAGTCTTTACAAGATATTGCATCCTGGCATCGTCAATCTCATTCGCCTGTGGTTATTGCTATTACTGGGAGCAATGGTAAAACATCAACGAAAAATATGCTCTACTCTATCTTGTCGCATAGAGCACCAACACTCTCAACAAAAGGAAATCTTAATAACCACCTTGGGGTTCCTCTAACGCTCCTTGACTTAGAAGAGCGTCATGAATTCTGTATCATTGAGATGGGTGCAAATCATCAAAATGAAATCGCCCTTTTGTGCTCGATAGCTCGTCCCAACATTTCACTCATCACCAATGCCAATAATGCTCATCTAGGCGAATTTGGAAGTGAAGAAAATCTCGTTAAGGCCAAGGGTGAGATCATAGAATCTTTATCCAATAAAGGAACAGCCATCATCAATAATTCATCTCCCCATAAACAGACCTGGGAAGAAATGTCTGGAACTAAGAGTATAAGATTTTTTGGAGATGGTGGCAGTGTTTCTGCTAGTGAAATTAAAGAGTTTAAAACTCACACCAACTTTAATCTCAACTTTAGTAGTCAATCATTGAGTATTAAACTTTCAATGATTGGATTACACCAAGTTGATAACGCCTTGGCTGCTGCATGCTGCGCAATAGAGCTTGGTATTGAGCCAGAACTGATTAAGAAGGGTCTTGAAAATACTCAACCAGAGAAGGGCAGATTAGAGCTACTAGAACTAGAGAGCTTCAAAATTCTTGATGATAGTTATAATGCAAACCCAGAGTCAATGAAGTCGGCCATTGACACTATCAGCAACTTTGCTGGAGAAAAAGTCTTGGTTCTTGGCTCTATGGGTGAGCTTGGAAAAGACTCTAAAAAATTACATCAAGAGATTGGTGATTATGCTCGTCAATCAAACATTCATCAACTTCTAACTATTGGAGAAGATGCAAAAGAATATCAAGGGACCCATTATGACGATATCGCCTCAATCTATGAGGCAATAAAAAACAACCACAAAGGATCGACAATCTTAATCAAAGGATCAAGGATGATGGGGCTTAATGAATTGGTTGATATTTTAGTAAATACCGCAAACTCTCCTTGACCTTTAGATGAAACATGGCGATAATTACGCAGCTGCGCTCGTAGCTCAACTGGATAGAGTACTCGGCTACGAACCGAGCGGTTGCAGGTTCGACTCCTGCCGAGCGCGCCAACCTTTAAAAGTTTATTCTAAACATCATGAGTCTTTGATAGAATTACTCCAACTATGATGACTCTCCCAAATCTTATTACCCTGGCTAGAATTTTTTTAATTCCTGTCTTTATCGGTTTATTTTATCTTCAGCCCAACTATTTAGATGGTGAGCCTCTCGGCTGGATAAATAATGCATTGATTGCAATCTTTATAATCATTAGTGCAACAGACTTTATTGATGGTTTTTTAGCAAGAAGACTCAATCAAGTTTCTGCCCTTGGTGCATTTCTTGATCCCGTTGCAGACAAATTAATGGTCTGCACCGCTCTCATTCTTTTAATCGATTACTATCACACCTGGTACGTCACAATACCTTCAATCATTATTATATCGAGAGAGATTCTTGTTTCAGCACTTAGAGAATGGATGAGTGAAGTTGGCAAAAGAGCAAACGTAGCAGTGTCTTGGATTGGTAAATCAAAAACATTTGTTCAAATGGTCGCAATACTTTTTTTATTAATTCATCAGCCCCTTTTATTTTTTTCATTTAATGAGATAAATATGATGGGTAGAGTTTTACTTTTTATAGCCACTATTCTGACCCTGTGGTCAGGTATAAAATATCTTAAAGCAGGCTTAAAAACATTTGACAGTTAGAAAAAAAACACTATAATTTCTCACCTTGTGCGGGAATAGCTCAGCTGGTAGAGCATCACGTTGCCAACGTGAATGTCGCGAGTTCGAATCTCGTTTCCCGCTCCAAATTCTAACTGCATGTTTAGCCTGTAATAAACAGGCTTTTTTTTAGTTAAAACTAAAATGGCTGGGTAGCAAAGCGGTTATGCAGGGGCCTGCAAAGCCTTTTAGACCGGTTCGACTCCGGTCCCAGCCTCCATTCATTCTATATAGTTAATGGCATTCATCAAAAACAAGCGCCTGGCATTTCTCACACTTGGATTTATCAAGGCGATCATATACGTCACGAATAGCCTCTGATTTGGAATCAAAGAAATTTTCTCTGCCTATTTCATCTACAAAGTTAACTTTCTCCATAAACTCCATAGTTTGAGTCTTAACTGCCACGAAATAAAGGCTTCCATTCTTTGCTTTTAGGCGCTTATTCTCTATCAAGAGAGCTTCAATTCCTGCAAGGTCAATAAAGTTAACGCCACTGGCAACAATCAGAATGTGGTAAATCCTTTGATTGTCGACAATCCTACTAATTTGTTTTTGGATATGATTTATTGAACCAAAATAAATTGACATATCAATTCGAATTATCTTGAGCTGAGGACACTGAACTAGTGGAGCCTTCCTGATACTTTGTAAGCGCCTATCTCCCTCACCTGGAGGAGTTGCAAATGCCAATGTATGAACATCAGGTGTTGACGTTTTGGCAATAAAGAGCATCAGTGACAATAACACTCCAAGATAGATCGCAAACTCCAATTCAAATAAAAGAGTTGCGAGGAATGTAGCTGTAAATATGACGCTTTCAGATTTACTATATTTAAAAGTTTTTTTAATATTTTTAAAATCAACTAAATTATAGGCCACAAGGAGAATAACGCCAGCCATCGCTGCCAAGGGCAAATAAGCAATTAATGGGGCAACTAAAAGCACAATAGCAATTAGAAAAATTGCTGCGAGAATTGCTGACAACGGAGTTCTAGCACCAGCTTCAAAATTCACTCCAGACCTTGTAAATGATCCAGAGGAGGCGTAACTTGATAGAAAGCTTCCAACAATATTAGAAGCACCCTGACCAATAAACTCCTGATTTGCATCTATTCTCTGATTTGATTTTGTCGCAATTGATCTGCCAATTGAAGAGGCTTCTATAAGTCCCAAAAGTGCAATAGCGAATGCTTCAGGTGCAAGTGATTTGAGCGACCCAAGAGAAAAGTCTGGAGTTGATAATGGCGGAAAATAAGCAGGCATCGCACCGACAGTTTTAATGCTGTCTGTAAAATTACTTAAATAAAAAGCTAGGACACCTCCTACAAGCATCCCTATAAGAAGATTTGGATACTTTGGCCTCATAATCTTGACAAGAATGGCACTCATTAACGTACCTAAGCCCACTACCAAGAGAAAGAAATCAAGTTCTGCAGCCCCCCAATATAAATCAAACCAGGTATGAATGAAATCCTCTCCCCTTGGAATTTCAATACCAACAATGTAAGGAATTTGACTACTGGCAATCAACAGCGCTGCACCAGCGGTAAAACCAATCACAACATTGTGAGAAACAAAGTTAATTAAGAGTCCAAATTTTGCGAGGCCAAAAACGAGTTGATAGACACCAGCTAAGAAAGTTAGAGTTAGCGCCAAAGAAACAAACTCCTCACTACCTGGAGTTGCATATTTGCTTACTGCTGCAAATACGACAATTGAAATGGCGGTTGTTGGACCAGAAACAAGATGAAAGGAAGAGCCAAAAAGTGCAGCAATGATAGGAACAACCATTGCAGTATAAAGACCATACTCCGGCGGCATTCCGGCAATAGTTGCAAACGCAACACTCTGCGGAAGAACAATAATAGCACCAGTCAGACCCGCGAAAAAATCAGCCTTAATTGTTTCCAGAGTAGTCAGTCGAAACCAAACTATAAAAGGAAAAATTTTTGCTAATTGATTCATAAAGTTAAAGGTCTAAAAAGTGCTTGGTTCTAGTGGGTCGTAGATTATATAGTAATTCCAATCTGCATTCAGTGCAGCAAAAATATTAATTCATTTTGAAACATATTAGATCTGCACAAAAAACATATAAACTGCTGTGCCAGTGACAATACTTAACAATGCATTTCGTTTATACACTTGAAAGCCAATCGTTACAGCAAGCGCTATAGAAGTATAAACGAGCTCAAATGAATAATAATTCATATCCCTCAACATATAGATAACAAGAATCATCATTATCATTGGTGGCGTACTTTTTGCAACATAGTTAATTAAAGAGCTTTCTCTACCCGGACTAAAAAGTAAAAAAGGAATGAGCCTTGTAAAGTAGGTTGACAATGCCATCACAATGATGACAACGATGAGATATTCTAATCCATTCATGATGAAGAGCCTTTTATAAGACGCAAGAAAACTATTAAAGCAATTGAGATCATAATAGCAATGAGTAGCATATGATTTATAAACAATAAAAGAGCGATAATGGATGAGATTAAGCCAACAATAAACGGCAGTAATTTTCTAACCATTATCCATTGCTCGATTAACAAAACTACAAATAAGGCTGTTGCTGCAAACTCCATCCCATCAGTATTAAAAGTCATCAAGTCTGCAAGCACTGCGCCAATAGTGCACCCTAAAACCCAATATATTTGAGAAAACAGAGTAATGTAGAGAAAATAGCGCTCTTTCAAAAAACCCTCTGGAACTTGAATTGTAGTTAGCAATGCATATGTTTCATCGGTCATTCCAAAAATCAAATAAAGCTTTCTAAAGTTCCAATTTCCAAAACTTTCTAAAAATGATAAGCCATAAAACATATGTCTTGAATTTAAAAAGAAAGTTGACATCGCAATTTCAACGACTCCTAAACCAGCAGATAAAAAACCAATAGCCATGAACTGCGCCGCTCCTGCATAAACAATAATTCCCATTAAAGATGCAAAGTACCATGGATATCCAAGGTTTTGAAATAGAAGTCCAAAGGCAATGCCCAAAGGAACAAAGCCAAACATAATTGGTAACGAAATTTTAATTGCTGATCGAACCATACTGAAGGTCAAAAATCTTATTGAATTAAAAAAGATGTTAATAAAAATTAAAACAAAAAAAACTAAAGATATATATTAATTCATGTATACTTTTTTTGCTAGGAAATGAGTGCAAATATGTATCAAATTTTAATTGATATATTTTATCAATTAAACCTATGATAACATATCCCTAACTCATGTATATGAGTTTGATAATTCTGCCAATTTAATACAAAAATTACAATAAACTATGCCTAAGCTTGTTCCTCCTCATGGTAGCTCAAATCTAAAGCCGCTTGCTCTAAGCCCTGATGAAGCGCTTCTTGAGAAAAAGAAGTCTGAAACACTGACTAAAGTCATATGCACTTCCAGGGAATTTGGCGATGTCATTATGCTTGGAATCGGTGGATTTACTCCTCTAGATGGATTTATGAATAGGGCTGACTGGCAAAATGTTTGCAAAAATATGGCTTTAGAAAACGGTACTTTCTGGCCAATTCCGATAACACTCTCTACCAATGATGACGACATCATTGAAGGCCAAGAAATTGCTATTGTGTATGAAAAAACGAATGAAACAATTGCAACAATGGTTGTTTCTGAGAAATATACAATTGACAAAGAACTAGAATGTAAAGAGGTCTTTCAAACTACAAATACAGATCACCCTGGAGTCGCAATAGTAATGGCTCAGGGCAAATACAATATTGCGGGCAAAGTAAAAGTTATTTCTGATGGGGGATTTCCAGAGCAATATGGTGAGCTATACATGACGCCTTCAGAAACTCGCTCATATTTTGAGGAGAAAGGCTGGTCTACGATAGCAGCTTTTCAGACTAGAAACCCAATGCATAGATCTCATGAGTATTTAGCAAAAATAGCTATAGAAATATGTGATGGAGTAATGATTCACTCAACCTTAGGCGAGCTTAAACCTGGTGACATTCCTGCAGATGTTCGTTCAGAAGCCATTTCCACATTAATTGAAAATTATTTCGTTAAAAATACTGTAATTCAATCTGGTTACCCATTAGATATGAGATATGCTGGTCCAAGGGAAGCATTATTACATGCTCTATTTAGACAAAATTATGGCTGCTCACATTTAATTGTTGGACGAGATCATGCCGGCGTTGGAGATTATTATGGTCCTTTCGATGCGCATAATATTTTTGATGAAATCGATGATGACCTTGTGACAAAACCACTCAAAATTGACTGGACATTTTGGTGCAATAAGTGTGCAGGCATGTCCAGCATGAAAACCTGTCCTCATAGCCATGAAGATAGATTGTTACTTTCAGGATCAAAATTGAGGCACCTTCTCAGTGAAAACGAAGAGGTTCCTGAAAACTTTTCTAGGCCAGAGGTATTAAAAATTCTTCAAAAATATTACGCAGGAATTAAGGATAGCGACAAAGTAAAAGTTGAACTAAAAGGGCATTCTGCGAAATAAATTGATATGGTAAATGATGAAAATATCTGGTCCATTAGTTGTGAGTTTTCTGGTTCTATAAAATTCACTCTTTTAGGGCAGGTTTCTTCTACAATTGCACGCTCGGAAATGTAGTGCATTTAATTTGAAAAAAATATATTTGTAATACAATTTAATAAAGGAAAAAATAATGATCTCTATAAACCCGTTTTCTGAAATAGGAACTTTCATACCATCTTTTGTAATGCAGACATATGTTGTTGCTATGTTTCTTTTAGTGATTGGTGCAACTATCTTTGATGTCATACACAAAAAAAGTGCTAAGTACTTTTTTAACAACTCAGTTAAAGCTAAAAAATCTGCGACAAGAAATGTGGGGTCAGGCGAGAAGGCATCTTTAGCCTTTAAAACTGCAACCAATGAAGTGCTCACTTCTTCTGAGTTTTGTAGTATAAGAAGGAGGCTAGCTCATCTTCTGACCATGTATGGTTTTGTTCTGTTCGTGATAGCAACTGCTGTGATGATTTTCTCATACTCAGCGCCTAATTCTATGACGCCTTCTATCTGGCCATTAATGTGGCACTTAGGTGCTGCAATGCTTTGCTTGGGTGGATATTGGTTCTGGTTCTTTATCAGAGTTGATGTCGCTGCTGAAGGTAATAAGTGGTATAGAGTGATGAGAGCAGATTTATTTGTACTATCATTGATTGCGATGGCGACCTTTGCACTAATCTGGTCCTATCTTCAATCAAGTCAAATTGCTATATGGCAAACTTTATTCTTTGGTCTATTTATTATTTCAAGTACTGTTCTTTTTGGTGGAGTGCTTTGGTCTAAATTTGCCCATATGTTCTACAAGCCTGCTGCAGCTTATCAAAAAAGAGTTACCAAGGCAGATGGTTCTAGAGAGAATCTTCCTGAACCTGCCGACTTACCAGAGAAATTTGGTCTAGGAATAAAGCGTGAAGCTCCACGCCACTATTAATTAATTTTTCGGAGAAAATATTATGCCAACTTTTGTATACATGACTCGATGCGATGGATGTGGACACTGTGTAGATATCTGTCCATCAGATATTATGCACATCGATAAAACGATTCGTCGTGCTGTTAACATAGAACCAAATATGTGCTGGGAATGCTACTCATGTGTAAAAGCTTGCCCACAAAATGCAATTGATGCAAGGGGTTATACTGATTTTGCACCTCTTGGACACAGTGTCAGGGTGCTTCGTGAAGAAGAAAAAGGAACAATTTCTTGGAAAATTAAATTTAGAGATGGAAGAGAGAAAAATTTCCTCTCTCCAATAACAACTCAACCATGGGGTGAGAAGATTCCTAAACTTGGCGAACTTGAAGTTCCTGATCAAGAAGCTTTAGACTCTCAGTTATTGTGCTTTGAGCCAGATGCGCTCAATGTTGAGACAGGTTTGCCTGTAATAAGCAAGGACAAGCTTAAAGAAGGAGTTTACTACTAATGGCAAAGAGAAAAACTGTTTGGGAAGATTGTGACATTCTAGTCGTTGGTGGGGGTATGGCTGGAACTGGTGCAGCATATGAAGCAAGGTACTGGGGCCGTGACATGAGAATCATTTGTGCTGAAAAAGCCAATATTGATCGAAGTGGAGCTGTTGCTCAAGGTTTATATGCTATCAACTGCTATATGGGTATGCAGTGGGATGAGAACCAACCTGAAGACCATGTGAGATATGCAAGAAATGATCTAATGGGATTGGTTCGTGAAGACCTCGCTTTTGACATGGCTCGTCATGTTGACTCTGCTGTCCATAAATTCGAAGAATGGGGACTACCCATAATGAGAAATGAAGAAACTGGTCGTTATCAGCGTGAGGGTAAATGGCAAATCATGATTCATGGTGAGAGCTACAAACCAATCGTAGCTGAGGCAGCTCGTAATTCAGTAGATAAAATTTATAATAGAATCATGGTTACCCATCTTTTGATGGATGAATCTAAAGAAAATCGAGTTGGTGGTGCGGTTGGATTTAACTGTCGCACTGGTGATTATCATGTTTTCCGAGCAAAAGCAGTCATTGTTGGAGCTGGTGGTGCTTCTCATATCTTTAAGCCAAGATCAGTTGGTGAAGGAATGGGTAGAACTTGGTATGCCCCATGGAGCAGTGGATCAGCATATGCGTTACCAATTCAGGTTGGTGCAAAGATGACACAGATGGAAAATCGTATTGTATTAACTCGTTTCAAGGATGGGTATGGTCCGGTTGGAGCTTATTTTCTTCATCTTAAAACTTATACTCAAAATACCTATGGTGAAGAATATGAATCCAAATGGTATGAACACACTAAGGCAATGGTTGGAGAATATATTGATCATACGCCGACTCCAACCTGCTTAAGAAACCATGCATTCATAGAAGAGGTTAAAGCTGGTAGAGGCCCAATCCATATGGTTACAATGGAGGCTTTTCAAGACCCACATCTCGAGGTTATTGGATGGGAAAACTTTTTAGGAATGACTGTAGGTCAAGCTGTTGTTTGGGCATCTCAAAATATTGATCCTAAGTATACAAATCCTGAGTTAACTACCTCTGAACCTTATGTAATGGGTTCACATGCGACCTGTTCTGGAGCATGGGTAAGTGGGCCTGAAGATATCTCGCCTCCAGAATACTTCTGGGGCTATAACCGAATGCTTACTGTTGAAGGTCTATTTGGAGCAGGTGATACTGTTGGTGGTACAGCACATAAATTCTCATCTGGCTCATTTACTGAAGGCCGAATTGCAGCAAAAGCTGCGGTCAAGTACATTCAGGATCTTGGTGATGAAAAAATTCAGGTCAGCAACAAGCAGTGTGATGACCTTAAAGAAATTATTTTCAAGCCTCTGGAAAACTACACAGTTGGCCGTAATGAGATTACAGCTGGAACAGTTTCACCAAGTTACTTGCTACCCATTCAAGGACTTCAACGCCTTGAAAAAATTATGGACGAGTATGTTGGTGGTATCAGTGTTAATTATATGACTAATGGTAATCTTCTTAAAAAAGGTATCGAGTTATTGGGCATTCTTCAAGAAGACTTGGAGCACATTGGTGCTGAAGATTTACATCAACTCATGAGAGGATGGGAATTGAAGCATCGTACGATTACTTCAGAATGTGTTGCACAGCATACCCTATTTCGTGAAGAAACTCGCTGGCCAGGATATTACTACAGAGGGGATCATATGAAATTAGATGATGACAATTGGCATTGTTTAACTGTTTCTAGACGTGATCCTAAATCTGGCGAATGGACAATGGAAAAAGCACCGCTCTACCATATAGTTGATTAATCAGATATCTGAAATTATTATAATTGAGGCCTCTTTTGAGGTCTCAGTTGTTTTAAACAACAATATCTTTGCAAACATAATTTAAAGGTTAAATAAATGAATCTACTTGAAAAATCTGATCAGGAAATTCTAGAAATTGCTGAACCAATGTGGGATGATCTCGTTGAATCTTCAAACAAAAGAGACTACCTAGGTTTTATAAAGCACTTTTCAAAAGAGATGTTAATGGGCGCCAATGAAATTGAAATTGGTAAGCAATGGACTAAAAATAAAGTACTTTCAAGTTTAGCTATTGAAAGAGAGTTTTTAGGGTGCCTTAGAAGGGGTGAGTATATTACGATCTTATACAAACAAACCAGTATCGAAGTCCCAGGAGAGTTTTTGGGAAGACTGGTTTTAGGTATTGAGGAAGATGAAGTTAAAATTTTTGGCGCCACAATTTTTTAAGATATTTGTATGGCTGATACAATTTCTACCAATAAGTTCGTCGAATTAACCTACAGGATTGTTGATAAATCTAATGGTGAAGTCATAGAGCAAGTCGAAGATCCTCTGGGCTATGTTCAAGGAGACAATACATTGTTATTTAACCAAGTCACCAAAGAGCTTGAAGGGAGGTCTGTTGGTGATGAGGTTGAAATACTTTTAAAAGCTGAAGAAGCGTTTGGTCCAAAAATGCAAGAATTAATTTTTACTGATGACATTAATAATGTTCCACTTGAGTATAGATATATTGGTGCGACGGTTACGATGCAAAATGATAAGGGTGGAACTAAAGACTTTATTGTCTCTAATATCGAAGATGGAAAGCTGACTATTGATGGAAATCATCCATTAGCTGGCAAGGATATTATTTTTTATGTTGAGGTTTTATCGATCCGCGATGCTACAGCTGATGAAATTATTGAAGGTGGCTCTATAGAGTAATTTTTATTTCCAGTGGGAGAAATAATCAAGTTTGTTCCAAAAATTAAAATATATCATCAAAAATCTTTGGCTCAATAACCCAGTCTCTTTCACTTTTTATAGTTAGCTTTAAACATTTAGCGGCCCCATAGTTGCGGGTTTTCCCAGCTGAACCAGGATTTACAACCCAAGTGGATTGATCCTTGTCAATAACCTGTTTGTGCGTATGACCATAAACAATTACTTTGGCATTTGGGTATGCCTCTCTTAAAGAGTCATGGCTTGGCTGAATGTGTCCATGCAGATGTCCATGCTCTATAGCAATATTTCCACCAGGGAGATCCAATAATTCAACCTCTCCAAGAGAAGTAATATGAATATCATTATTACCCTTTACTGCAATCATTCTCTGTTTTGGGTTAAGCGCCTCTAAAGAAGTTTCGTCGACGATATCTCCTGCATGAATCACAAAATCACATGCATTCATGAGTTTGATTATCTCAGGATGAATCACCCCATGGGTATCGGAGAGGATGCCTACTTCTATCACTTCTATTGGAGAGATTTTAGTCTTAAGCGGAGTGCATTTAGCTTGATAAAGCCCTCAGCATCTTTTTGATTATAGGCTCCTTCATCATCCTCAAAGGTTGCTATTTTTTCACTGAATAAGCTATTCTGTGATTTCCTACCTACAACTGATACACTTCCTTTATACAACTTGACTCTGACTTCACCGGACACATTTTCCTGAGAGGCATCAATGGCGGCCTGCATCATTTCGCGCTCTGGAGCAAACCAAAAACCGTTATAAATTAATTTAGCATATTTCGGCATTAGCTCGTCTTTAAGATGGGCTGCCTCGCGATCCAATGTTAACGATTCTATTGCACGATGCGCTTTTAGCATGACGGTTCCAGCAGGAGTTTCATAACATCCTCTGGACTTCATTCCAACAAAACGATTTTCAACAATATCGAGCCTTCCTACCCCATGAGCTCCAGCAAGTTGATTCAATTCTTCCATGACTTTGGCTGGTGACAAAGACTTACCATTGACTGCAATGATATCGCCTTTTTCATAAGTTAATTCAACGTATTCTGGCTTATCGGGAGCATTTTCTGGTGATTCGGTCCAGCGCCACATATTATCCTCAGCCTCCTGCCATGGGTCCTCTAGAATATCTCCTTCATAGGATATATGAAGAAGATTTGCGTCCATCGAGTAAGGAGATTTTTTTGACTGCTTTTTATAATCAACTTCGATATTGTTTTTCTCAGCATAATTCATCAAACTCTCACGTGAGGATAAATCCCACTCTCGCCAAGGGGCAATTATTTGGATATCCGAATTAATAGCGTACGCGTTGAGTTCAAACCTCACTTGATCATTACCTTTACCAGTAGCCCCGTGAGAGATTGCATCTGCACCAACCTCTTCTGCAATCTCAACCAATCTTTTAGAAATTAAAGGCCTTGCAATTGAAGTACCCAATAAATACTCGCCCTCATAAATAGCATTCGCCCTGAACATTGGAAAAACGAAATCTCGTGCAAACTCCTCACGCAAATCCTCGATATATATTTCTTTAATGCCCATAGCTTGAGCTTTTAATCGAGCCGGCTCAACCTCTTCACCTTGACCAATATCGGCCGTAAAAGTAACGACCTCACAGCTATAAGTATCTTGAAGCCACTTTGCGATAATGCTAGTATCCAGACCACCCGAATACGCTAATACAACTTTTTTCATTCTTTGTTTATGTAGTTAAATTCTTTTTTAAAAAACACCTCATCCTTCGAGTTAAGCACTTCAACTGTCCATTCTCCAAGCCAAGTAGGCCAAAGATTTTTTGATGACCAAACTCTCCATCTTGGACCGTTGACATTAAAATCAACTTCTGCCATTACTTTATTATTGTATATCCAACGATGCTTAACCCTCTGACCTTGTAGGTTGCGGATATTTGTAAAAAAATAGATTTTACCGAAAGAATTGTCAAGCTCTTCAATAATATTGAGTGGCGTTCTGTCCTTGACCTCTAGAGCGAAATCTGCAGTTGAGATATTTTCGTGAGGCCAATCTGATGCTGCAACATTAAATGAAATAATTAGAAAAGAAATTATTGCAATGATTTTATTCATCTATTCCACCCAATGAATAATATGTTCGAATAATTGATCTGCCCTGATTTCATTATCTCTGTATGTTCTCCCTCTAACTGAAATACCTGCAAGATGAACACTTTGTTTATTGCCGCTGATAAGAGGGTGCCAATCATGCAAGCTCTTTCCTTCATATAGTAACCGATATGCGCAGGTTGATGGAAGCCAATTGAACTTTTCTTCCCAATTCGGTTTAATACTCAAACAGTCAGGGACATATTTTTGTCGATCATGATAATGAGGACAAGAACAAGTTTCCTCATCAAGATATTGACACGCAACATCTGTAAAGTAGATATCGCCTGAGGTATCATCTTCAAACTTGTGTAGACAACACCGGCCGCAACCGTCGCAGAGTGACTCCCACTCTCGCTCACTCATCTCCTCTAAAGATTTACGCTCCCAAAAAGGTGTATTTGATGCATCCAAAGTATTTTAAGGCTTTAAATTAAGCAAGGTTTGACTTCAATTATAAACTCAAAGAGGTGAAGAGTCTGTCAATCCCGATTGCAACACCTGAGCAAGTAGGGAGCCCATCTTTTAGGTCATCTAAAAAATCTTCATCTAAAAAACCGGTAAATTTTGAAAGGCTTTTTCTTTTATTAATCTCTGTTTGAAACCTATCACGATATTCATTTGAGGTCTGAATTTCTTGGTAACCATTCGCGATTTCAGTGCCATTTATGTACATTTCAAAACGATGTGCAACAGGCCCATCTATTTGCGCCAGTGCAGCCTGCTGCCATGGAAAATCATAGATAAAGCATACCGGAATACTTTTCAGTTTTGGCTCAACAAGATGAACAAAAAGAACCATCTGCATATCTTCTATCCATTCGTAATCTGAGCTAAGGTCATGGGATTCTAAAATAATTTTTAGAGCTTCAAAATCAGAATTTAATATATCTATCCCTGCAAAATCAAAGAATGCTTGAGCATAAGACATCTTGTCAGCTTTGTCATCCTTTCCGAGCGCAATCAATAATTCTTTTAGCTCCTCTATTAATTGCTGCATATCAAAACCCACTCTATAAAACTCCAGCATTGTAAATTCATTAGAGTTAATTCTTCCAAACTCATTGTCACGAAAGACCTGGCAAATTTGAAAAATATCACCGCTACCTTTAGAGAGTAGGCGCTTCATTTCTAATTCGGGTGAGGTGTGCAAAAAGAATTTTGAGGATTTTGATAGAGCCTGATTGACTGAAACTTCAATACTATCGATATATACGTCAGTTGTTGGAGTGGTTAAAAGAGAAGGAGTGACAACTTCAACAACATTGCGCGAATAAAAAAAACTCCTAATATTTCTGATTAGGTTTTGATGATTTAAAAGTTTTTCTTTTAAATTAGACATTTAGGCAGTAATTAGGCACGCCCAGTATATTCATTCGTCCTTGTATCAACTTTAACTTTATCACCAATAGCAACAAACAAAGGCACTTGAACTACGACTCCAGTATTGAGCGTAGCAGGCTTTCCACCTGTTCCCGCAGTGTCACCTTTTAGACCAGGGTCTGTATCAATCACCTCAAGAGTTACATGATTAGGTGGAGAAACAGAAATAGGGTTATTGTTCCACAAGGTTACTATGCAATTATCTTGCTCAACGAGATAGTTTAATGCTGTTCCCATGGATTCTTTTCCAACATCAAATTGCTCAAAAGATTCCGGGTCCATGAAGTACCATTTTTCTCCATCAGAATAAAGATATTGCATCTCCAATTCCATGACATCTGCAGCTTCAAGAGATTCACCAGATTTAAAAGTTTTTTCTAGGGTCTTTCCAGTTATTAGATCTTTAAACTTAACT
>CABWZI010000021.1 GCA_902509905.1 uncultured Gammaproteobacteria bacterium
TTCGTATGAAATAGCAACTTGATTTTGACTGATTACCATTGACAAATTATTTAGTCCATGGACATGCGCATTGGCGCGCCTTGCTTCTTCAGCGCTTGCAAAAGATGAAACTAATAATAAAGATAGAAAGCTGAGTTTAAACATGGGAGCCTCTTTTAAGATAAAAACAGGATAATATAACGTAAACGCAATATTATTGCAATAGTACGTAATCTATTAATTAGCTTGTGATAGCAGTTATTGTTGCAAAGTTTGAGAAATATCGAGGCAATATAAAGTCCATAAAGTGCGATACAGTCTCAGACTTTTCATTAAAAAACTCAGAAGACAGCGATTTATTATTAAGCGCATTTGATGCTTTTTCAAGACTTAATAGCATTTGCCAAGATGCTATTATGGTGCCTGCCATCATTAGCGTATCAAAAGCCAGTTTCCCAACAAGCTCCTTGTTATCAGAGTGATTCAGAATGATCGAAACTGTTTTTTCAAAATCTTCAATTGCACTGATAAAGCGCTTTAATTGAGAGCCTGAAACCATTTCTGTCAGCGTTGGATTCATTGCAAATTCACGCATATCTTCAATCAGTTCATTGGCGCCAAGCCCACTATCAGTAATGATTTTTCTGCCCACAAGGTCCATTGCTTGAATGCCATTTGTTCCCTCATAGATCGGTAAGATTCTTGCATCTCTAAGGATTTGTGCAATGCCTGTCTCCTCGACATAGCCCATTCCACCATGGCACTGAAGACTAACTGAGGCAACCTCTTGCGCAGTTTCTGTACACCAGCCTTTGACAATTGGAGTTAAAAACCCAAGCCTTCTTTCGTGCATTTCAAGGTTTTCGAGCGGGAGGCTGCTTAAGGAGTAGTCAACCTCTGCACAAGCAGCATAAGTCAGTGCTCGAGAGGCCTGTGTGATTGACTTCATGTTAGCAAGCATTCTTTGAACATCTGGATGCCTAATAATGGGCCCGGGCTCCTTAAAGCCAGGAGCAACGCCCTGAACTCGTTC
Organism: uncultured Gammaproteobacteria bacterium; assembly: GCA_902509905.1. Taxonomy (GTDB): domain Bacteria; phylum Pseudomonadota; class Gammaproteobacteria; order PS1; family Pseudothioglobaceae; genus Pseudothioglobus. Next base: position 1,013 of record CABWZI010000021.1, read on the forward strand.
ATTGCAAAAATTTAGTGCCTGCTGATAGGCGCGCTCAGATACCGATACGCCCTGGAGCCCAACAGTAAGTCTTGCATTATTCATCATCGTGAACATGCACTGGATGCCTTTGTTTTCCTCGCCAATTAAATAGCCAATTGCACCACTTTCTTCACCATAACTCATGACACATGTAGGGCAGGCATGAATACCAATTTTATGTTCGATGGACAACGCTTTTAAGTCATTAGTATTGCCAAGTGTGCCATCCTCATTCACTAAAAGCTTTGGCACTAAAAATAATGAAATACCTTTAATTCCTGCTGGGGCACCTGGCAAACGCGCTAATACCAAATGAATAATATTCTCGGACATATCATGCTCACCCCAGGTGATATAAATTTTTTGTCCACGAATTAAGTAATGGTCTCCATTAGGGACGGCCTTAGTTTTAAGTGAGCCCACATCAGTACCAGCATCACCTTCAGTGAGATTCATTGTTCCACTCCACTCTCCTGAAATTAGCTTTGGAAGGTAGCGCTGTTTAAGTTCTTCGCTTGCATTCAATGTGATTGCTTCGACTGCTCCTTGAGTAAGTAGCGGGCATAGCCCCCAAGACATATTTGCAGAATGCCACATCTCCTGAACACTTGCAGCGACCACAAATGGGACGCCCTGTCCCCCATAGGTTGGCGAGAATTGCAGTGAGCCCCAGCCCCCCTCAACAAAGTGCTGATAGGCCTCTCTAAAGCCAGCTGCAGTAGTAACTTTTCCTGAGCCATCAATTTGTAAGCCTTCAGAATCACCAGGTTTATTGATTGGCTCTATCTCTTCTTTTGCAAGCTTTCCCGCAGCCTCCAGGACTGTATCAAGAATTTCAACGGTGGAGCCATCTAAACCAGTTTCATTACAAAGTTTTTCAATCTCAACAACTTCTTTTAATACAAAACCCATGTCTTCGACAGGCGCAGTATAGTTTGACATTATTCTCCTCCCAGGCTCTTTACAGCGGCCCTAAGCTCGTGTTTTTGAATCTTCCCGGTTGCAGTTTTTGGAAGCGGGCCAAAAACAACTTTTTTAGGTCGTTTAAATTTAGCCATATTGTTTTTACAAAAAGCTATAAGTTCAGCCTCAGAGGCTTCTTGATTGGGCTTGAGTTCAACAAAAGCACAGGGTACTTCGCCCCAAGTTTCATCTGCCATTGCAACAACTGCAGCTTCACCCACTGAGGGGTGTTGGTAAAGAATATTTTCGACTTCAACCGATGAGATATTCTCTCCACCTGAAATGATAATGTCCTTTGATCTGTCTTTAATCTGTATATAGCCATCATCATAAATGACTGCTAGGTCACCACTGTGAAACCAGTCATCAGCAAAAGCTTCTTCCGTGGCCTCGGGATTATTCCAATAGCCCATCATGCAGGTGTTGCAGCGTATCACAATTTCACCAATGGTTTCTCCATCATGAGGCACGCGCTCACCAGTATCTTGATCTATCACGCTAACATCCTCAGTCATGGGAAATCTAACCCCCTGTCTTGAGCTTAGCTTTGCAAGCTCTGCCGGACTTTCATTAAGCCACGATGCTTGAGGGGCTGCTTGCAGAATGTGACCATAGGTCTCTGTAAGACCATACACATGCATTACATTAAATCCAAGCGACATCATGCTTTCTAAGACTTTCGCAGGAGGAGGAGCGCCAGCGGTCATGACTTTGATTTCCCTGTCGAATGATTTTTTTATATCTTTAGGGGCATTGGCAAGCATATTAAGCATAATTGGAGCGCCACCAAAATGAGTCACACGGTATTCATCAAGTAAGGCAAATACTTTTTCTGGGTCGAAAGACCTGAGGCAAACCACAGTTCCAGCAAGTGCAGCCATTGTCCAGGCGTGCCCCCAGCCGTTGCAGTGAAATAGAGGGACTGAGTATAGGTAGATAGGGTGGTTGGGAAGGTTCCAGCCCACCACAGTGCCCATGCTCATTAAATAAGAGCCGCGATGATGATAGACCACACCTTTTGGCTTTCCCGTTGTTCCAGATGTATAGCTTAGTGACAATGGGCTCCATTCATCGCTTGGCATGGTCCAGTTATAAAGTGGGTCGCCGTTGTCAACAAGTGACTCGTAATCTAATATGTCAGCAGAAACATCCGGAGCTGAGCTTGCAAAGGAGTCATTAATTAAAACGATTTTTGGACTCACTGAAGCAATTGAAAGCGCCTCAGAAGCAACGGCATAAAGCTCTCTATCAACGAAGAGAATTTTTGCATTGCTGTCATCAAAAATGTAGGCGATTGTTGGCGCATCAAGTCTAATATTTATCGTATTTAAAATAGCGCCCGCCATTGGAATTGAAAAATGAGACTCAAACATTTCTGGAGTGTTGAATGCTAATACTGAAATAGTGTCTCCTATTTCAATTCCGAGGCCCTTAAGGCTCGAAGCAACTCTAACACACCTTTCTCTGGTCTGACTCCAGGTGTATGACCTGTTCTCATATATGACAGACTTATAGTCGCCATAAATATCAGCGGTTCTATGTAAAAAAGAGATGGGAGTTAGGGGGACAAAATTAGCAGGATTTTTGTTCATAGGCGTAACTGTTAATTTCTTAAAGTAATGCCATTATCTAACATGGCAACAATTCTTGCTTGAGTTTCTTGGGTTTGGGCAAGCCTGATAAATGAAGAGCGCTCAGCGTTGAGAATATCTTGCTCAGAAAAAACTGTTCCAGCTGGGCACTCACCACCCGACATTACTCTACCAATCTCGGTTCCAACAGTTACATCATGCGGGGTAAGCATGCCTTTTTTATGATTTACTTCAAGCCACTCTAACATTTCTTGATAATGTTCGGCTCCTGATAGGGCAAGCGGCTCTCGTTTGGCAGCTTTTTTTGTTGCACCTATTGTTGAAAGTGCAGCATCTAATATTCGATCACGATTCATCTGAAAGGTGTCACCAGGCCTTCTCATGGATAAGGCGTCAGCTTCTTGGGGCGAGTTAGCCTTTCTTCCAAGACCGATATTCATAAATGATTTCCATGCTCCTTTCTGAGTATCGTTTAGCTTTTCTGTCCATCGATAAAGCATTTCTTTGCAGCCACCACCTGCAGGCACAACGCCAACAAAAGACTCAACTAGGCCCATCACAGAGTTAGCGTGACTGACAACATGGTCTGCATGTAATACAACCTCAAAACCACCGCCGATAGACATTCCAACAGGCGCAGCAACAACAGGGAGACTAGAGTTTCTCATTTGAAGCATAGTATTTTGAAAATAAGCAAGAAAGTCATCAAGGCCATCAAAGTCATTTTTTTCAAAACAGTTTCTAACGCTCCATAAGCTAACACCACAAGAAAAATGCTGAAAGTCATTGTGAATAATGACGCCTTTCAGGCCTTTGTTTTCAGCGGCAGTGACCGCATCAGATATCATGTCTAGGCTTTGACTATCGAGAGCGTTTGCTTTTGAGTGGAACTCTACAACAGCCGCATCCTCATATTCAAACCAACTAGCTGACTCATTTGAGTTGATTGGAGCCAAAGTTTGTCGCGCCTCTGAGAATCGAAGAACGCCTTTTGGCCTGACAATAGGTTTTAGTTCGCCAGAACTAGTGAGCGTGCTCAAGATTGAATTCGAGTTAATATAAAACTTTTTATTTGTGCTATTTTCAAGGAAGTCAGGCACATCTCTGGCGCTAGTTTTAAGCCTATTAACAAAGTAATCGATGCCAATTTCATCAATTAACTCGAAAGGCCCTTTCACCCAGTTATAGCCCAGCTTCATTGCGTCATCAATTTGGGTTACATCTTCAGTAACTTCAGGGACTAATGAGGCCGCATAGGACAAAGTTTCAGAAAGTACATCCCAGATAAAGAGGCCGTATTTGCTTTGATCGCTAATGATTGCGGTCACTCCAGTTTTTTCAGCTTCTTCTAGGAGAGAAGTTTTTAGGCGTTTATGTTCAACATAGCTTCCATTGGACAGGTCTATTACCATTTTGTCATCACCAACCTGCTTATAAAAGCCCTGATCATTTTTGTTTCCAGTTTGACCATTGGCGATCATGTTGGACACAAATTCTATGGGCGCGGCATACTTATGAAAGGCATCATTTTCTGGCAAGATGTTTTCGAGGCTTTTTGCCACATCAGCCATTAAATCAATACCAATTAGGTCATAAAGACCAAAAACTCCAGTTTTGGGAAGGCCAAGTGGCCTACCAAAAAAAGCATCAGCCTCTGTTGGAGAGAGGTTGTATTCAAATGCCTTGTGAAGGGCGCACTGAATTGCAAAAACACCCACTCTATTTGCAAGAAAGCCAGGCGTATCTGAACAAGGCACAACACCCTTACCAAGCATACTCTCGCAGAAAACATCAAGCGTGTCCATCACATCTTGTCTGGTTTGCTCACCTCTGACTAGCTCTAGGAGTCTCATGAAGCGAACCGGATTAAAGAAATGAGTAATAGCAAAACGCTCACAAAAGTCTTGAGGCATGCCCTCAGTCAATAGACTAATTGGAATAGTTGAAGTATTCGAAGTAATGATCGCAGATTCTTTACAGGTTTCATGAAGTTTTTTGTATAGCGCCTGTTTAATATCCAGTCTTTCCACGACAGCTTCAGCAATCCAGTCACATTCAGTGAGCTCATTAAAGTTATCTCTTGTGTTTCCGAGATGTATAAGCTCTTCAGCCTCTTTGCTCATAATGCCAGGCATATCAGGATCTCTGAGTCTCTCTAATCCTTTTTGGGCCAAAGTGTTTACATTTTCACCTTCAGTAGGCAGGTCTAGTAGCCAAACCTCTATTCCTGCGTTAGCAACTTGGCCAGCAATACCAGCACCCATCGTACCGGCGCCAATGACGCCAACTTTTATAATTTTATTCATGGATTTATTTTTAAGATAAATGATTTAATGGCATCCAAGGTGCTCTTTGGAGCCTCAATTGGAAGCATATGTCCCGAGCCAGAAACAGTTGTAGTTTCTGCCCCTAAAACCTCCGCAAGTTCTAATCCAAATTTGTATGGAGTGTTTTTGTCTTCTGTTGCCACAATAACGTTTGAGGGCGCTTTAATATTTTTCGCACAGTTTATTCCGTTCTTATATTTATTACAAGCTAAGAGATCCTCAGCCAAAGGATTTGATGACATAATTTGGCGCCCAATCCCTATTGGTTGCATCCCAGGTACTGCACTACCGCCTGCATGAGATCGAGATCCAAAGCCCCACCTCAAGAGCATGTCGGCAGCTTCTTTTGTATTTTTTTGAGCCGTATCAACGAGCGATTCATTCACAGGGATTGCTGAGGCGCTCGCAACAGCAGTTAAAGATTTTAATTTGTCTTCTAAAAGAATAGCCGCTTCAAGGGCTACAAGAAAGCCTTGTGAATGACCAACCAGGTGGACGTTTTCCGCGCCCGAGTGTTTGATGGCTTTCACTAGCCATTTGCCCATACTTTCAATCGACTTAAGAGGCTCTCCTTCTGACAAGCTGTGTCCAGGCAAATCAGGCGCTAAAACAGAGAAGCCATGAAATGCAAACCATCTTGCCTGGAGCGCCCAAGACCTATGATCGAGACCACTTCCATGGACAAAAACCACTGTCGGTTTTTTTGGGTCAAAAGCGCAGCCTCCCGTGGCCACAAAAATATCTACTCCGTCAACAACAATATTCATTACGCAGTTGCCTTTTCTACTGCCTTAAGGCCAACTTTAAAATCATTGATGATGTCATTAACAGACTCGATTCCAACTGACACTCTGATTAAATCTGGGCTTGTTCCAGAAGCTTTCATTGCATCATCATCCAGTCGAGAGTGAGTCGTGCTTGCAGGGTGAAGAACGAGAGTTCTTGAGTCACCTACATTTGCTAAATTTGATGATAGCTTAAGAGAGTTAATAAATGCTGCCCCTCCTTCTCTTCCTCCTTTGACACCAAAGCATAACATTGATCCAGCGCCATTTGGAAAGAGCTCTTTTGCTATTTCGCAGGTAGGGTTTTCAGGCAGATCAGGATGGTTAACCCACATTACTGCAGATTGTTCCAGCAGCCATTTTGCGAGTTTGATTGCATTTTTAACGTGTTGGCTCATTCGAAGACTAAGAGTTTCAATGCCCTGAAGAAGTAAAAAAGCGCTGTGAGGACTCATGGCCGGGCCAAAGTCACGCATAGACTCTGCTCTAATTTTCATTGAAAGTGCGGAGGGCCCAAACTCTTCCCAGAAGTTTATTCCATGGAATGGCTCATAAGGTGTAGTAAGCTCAGGATGTTTGTTAGCAGCACCCCAGTCAAAAGCACCACCATCAACAATGACGCCTCCTACAGCAACTCCATGTCCTCCCATCCATTTTGTAACAGAATGCACTACAACATCAGCTCCATGCTCAAACGGCTTACAAAGCGCTGGTGTTGCAAATGTTGCGTCAATAACAAGAGGGAGGTTGTTTTGATGAGCAATGTTTGAAATTTTGGGCAGGTTTGATACCTCCAGTCCTGGGTTGCCAATTGATTCACAAAAGACGAGTTTTGTATTTTCCTGTATGGCCGCTTTAAGAGCTTTTTCATCATTAATGGAGACAAAAGTACAGTCAATATTAAATCTTTTGAGGGTGTGTCTAAGAAGTGTCGCAGTTGATCCATAGATTTGTGAGGCGCTGACAATATGATCACCAGCAGAACAAAGGCTGACAAAAGTAACAAAAAGTGCACTCATGCCTGAGGCTGTACAAATTGCCCCAACACCTCCTTCTAATGCAGCAATTCGCTGCTCTAAAACGGCAACCGTAGGATTCGTCATTCTGCTATAAATATGTCCGCCCTTTTCTATATTGAAAAGTGCAGCGGCATCATCAACAGTCTCGAAAACATATGAGGTGGTTTGATAAACAGGGACAGCCCTGCTTCCAAATGAAGAGTCTGGCTCATATCCCGAATGAAGTGATATTGTTTCAGGCCCCAAGAAAGACGACTTTCCCATAACTATTTACTTAGAAAATAAAATCAATATTTTCTCATAACTAATTGCAGCGTTGTTTTGAAATTGCCTTGGCATATGGTTTAAAAATTTAGGCCTTTGACTGCTCTTTTGTCACGTTGCTTGTGAAAGCTCAGAGCGCATTTTATCTATTGTTTTTTTATAGTCATCTGTATTGAAAATAGCAGACCCAGCTACAAATGTATCAGCCCCAGCTGAGGCTATCTCCTTAATATTCTCAATCTTCACTCCCCCGTCAATTTCAAGCCTGGTTTGAAGATTTCTTGAGTCAATTAAGTTTCTAACAATCCTTAATTTTTCAAGGGTTTTAGGAATAAATGACTGACCGCCAAAGCCTGGATTAACCGACATTAATAAAACCATATCAAGTTGGTCAATAACATGATCTAAGTGGTTAAGAGGGGTTGCAGGATTAAAAACTAAACCAGCCTTACAGCCACTTTCTTTAATAAGACTAATTGTTCGATCAATATGTTCTGAAGCCTCTGGATGAAAGGTTATGTAAGAAGCTCCAGCGCTTGCAAAATCAGGAATAATTCGGTCAACTGGTTTCACCATGAGGTGGACATCAATAGGCGCTGTAACCCCATGATTTCTTAAGGCCTCACAAACTAATGGCCCTATGGTTAGGTTTGGGACATAGTGATTATCCATTACGTCAAAATGAACTATGTCTGCTCCTGCATTCAAGACATTGTCAACTTCCTCACCAAGCTTAGCAAAGTTTGCAGAGAGTATTGAGGGGGCGATAAAGTTGTCTTTTTTCATGTCACTATCCACTAATTAGTTAGAAGGCTTTTTCCTGACATCTCGCTTGGCTGCTCAATGTTCATGAGCGACAAAAGAGTTGGCGCTATGTCTGCCAGTGTACCAATATGTGGACCTAATAGCGAACTTTTCTTGTCACCAATATAAATTAATGGAACCGGATTGGTTGTATGAGCAGTATGGCTTTTCTGAGTTATAGAGTCTGTCATCTGTTCTGCATTTCCATGGTCAGCAGTAATTAAAACCTCTGTTTTTGTTTCTTTAGCTGCACGATGGATTTTTCCAAGACAGCTATCAACAGCTTCTACAGCCTTAATCGCCGCTTCGAGTTTCCCAGTATGTCCAACCATGTCGGTGTTTGCAAAGTTGCATATAATAAGGCTATATTTTTGAGCATTAATCTCAGAAATAAGATCTTCTGTGAGTTCGAATGCACTCATCTCCGGTTGCAGATCATAAGTTTTTACTTTGGGCGACTGAATAAGCTTTCTATCTTCACCAGGAAGACTTTCTTCAACGCCACCATTGAAGAAAAAAGTAACATGCGCATATTTTTCAGTTTCAGCTATTCTAAGCTGCTTAAATCCAAGATCTGACACGCAATCCCCTAGAGTGTTTTTGACAGATATCGGCGGGAACGCACAATCAAGACCAAAGTCTTTTTTATATTCTGTAAGACAGACAAAAGTGCACTCAGCAAAATATTCTCGATTGAACGCATCAAATCTGGACATTGCAAGGGCTTGAGTTATTTCTCTTGCTCTATCAGCTCGATAATTCATAAAAATCATTAGGTCGCCATCCTCTAATCTAACAGGGCTGCCTATTGATGTTGGCGATAGAAATTCATCATTTTCGCCTAGGTCATAAGCCTTTTGAATAGCTTCTTGGGCATTGCTTGCTTGTCGCTCGCCAACTCCTTGTGATATAAGTTTATAGGCTTTTGAAACCCTTTCCCAGCGATTATCCCTGTCCATTGCATAAAAGCGTCCAGCAATTGATACAATTTTACCGACTCCTATTTCGGAAATTTGTTTCTCTAGGTCGTTGACATAAGTTGAGGCACTATTAGGCGGCGTATCGCGCCCATCAGTAAAAATATGGATATAGACCTTGTCACAATTTTTCTCTTTGGCAAGCTTAAGAGCCGCAAAGATATGATCTTGGTGTGAGTGAACACCTCCATCGGATAGCAGTCCGAGAACATGCACAGCCTTTCCTTTTTCACTTGCTGAGGCAAGGGCTTTACATAGCACTTCATTGGAAAAAAAATCACCAGACTTTATTGAATTTTCAATTCTTGTAAAGTCCTGCTCAATAATTCTTCCCGAGCCAATAGTCAGGTGGCCAACCTCAGAGTTACCCATTTGTCCATCTGGAAGACCTACGCTGTTTCCAGAGGTGCCAATAAGGGTGTTCGGATAATTCTCTATAAAATGATCCCAATTAGGCGTATCTGCTAGGGCAATAGCATTGTTAGAGGTATCACTCGAATAACCCCACCCATCTAGGATTAAAAGTAGTTTTGTTTTTTCCATCAGACTCGGTACTTAAACATTAAATAAAAAATGAACTACATCTCCATCTTTGACAACATAATCTTTTCCTTCAGAGCGTAACTTTCCAGCATCTTTTGCCCCCTTTTCTCCAGAGTGCTCAATATAGTCGGTGTATGAAATTGTTTCAGCGCGAATAAAGCCTTTCTCAAAGTCACCATGTATTTTACCCGCGGCTACAGGGGCTGAATCTCCAATGTTAATTGTCCAGGCTTTGACTTCTTTTGGGCCAGCAGTAAAATAAGTATGCAGTCCAAGCAGCCTGTAGCCTGCTTTTATTAATCGATCAAGTCCAGACTCGGTTTGACCCATTTCATCTAAAAAGCCTTGTTTGTCTTCCTCATCAAGTTCGGCAATCTCAGCCTCAATATCTGCACAGACAGATACAACCTGGCTATTTTCTGAGCTTGCGTATTCTAATAATTTAGCCAGATGTGGATTGTTATCAAACCCATCTTCGTTAACATTTGCAACATAAAGTACAGGCTTAGAAGTTAAGAGTTGAAGGCTTTTAAGAAGCTTTGCTTCCTCTTCATTAAAGTCTAAAGATCTGATGGCTAAGCCCTCTTCTAGAACTGGAAGGATTTTTTCGAGTAAGTTTTTTAAAGGTAGGCCTTCTTTCTGTCCCGCCTTTGAGTTTTTCAATGCTTTTTGATAGACTTTTTCAGCACTAAATAGGTCCGCAAGTGCAAGCTCAGTATTAATTGTTTCAATGTCATCTAAAGGGCTGACTTTTCCTGAAACATGAATAATGTCATCATTTTCAAAACAACGAACCAAATGAAGAATAGCATCTGTTTCCCTGATATTTGAGAGGAATTGATTTCCAAGACCTTCACCCTTGGACGCACCTTCTACCAGCCCTGCAATATCAACAAACTCCATTGTGGTTGGGAGTATTTTTTCAGGTTTTGCAATTTCAGCGAGGCTTTGAAGTCGAGTGTCGTTTACTGGAACAATGCCAATATTTGGCTCTATAGTACAAAAAGGATAGTTTTCTGAGTCGATTCCAGCCTTTGTGAGCGCATTAAAGAGTGTTGACTTGCCAACATTTGGAAGTCCAACAATTCCACACTTAAAGCCCATTATATTTCTCCAATGTTATGTATGAAGAGCCTTCATGGCCTCTTCAAAACTACCTTTAACTAATAATTCAACAATTTTACTAGCCCTTGATATGCTCTCTTGAATGGCACTTAGCTCTGATTTGCTAGGAGCATTTAAAACATAGTCAACAACTTCATTTTTAGATCCAGGGTGCTCAATTCCGATTCGAAGGCGATAGAAATTTTTTGATCCAAGGGCTTTCATGACGTCCCTTAGGCCATTATGGCCACCATGGCCACCACCCAGCTTTAATTTGACAATTCCAACAGGCAAGTCGAGCTCGTCATGAACAACCAAAGTCTCTTCTGGTGAAATGTCATAGTAGTTTAAAAAGCTTTTTATTGAGCCACCAGAATTATTCATAAAGGTTTGGGGCTTCAACAGAAAAACTTTATTTGAGTTTAGGTTAAGATCTGATGATTCACCTAGAAACTTTGACTGACTCGTAAACTTTGAGTCATTTAAAGAAGCTAGTGACTCAACAAACCAAAAGCCTGCATTGTGACGATGTTCCTGATAATTTTTTCCGGGATTACCCAGTCCAACAATTAGTTTAATCATTACAGCGCTTCATTTTACGCTTGTTGAGCCAATAAGACTGACGATACTTTATTCGTTGTCGTCACCATCTTTTGAGTCTGAATCTGCAGAGTCTGCAGAGTCTTCTGCTGAGTCTTCACCACCCTCTTCAGATTCACCATCCTCAATAATTTCTTCTTCTTCCTCAACTACTTTCGGCTCCGACACAGAACATACAGTCTGGTCGTGTGCCTCAACATCCTCATGTTGCAAGGCATTAATAACAACACCCTCTGGCAAGACAAGATCGGTTAACGAAAGATGATCGCCAACCTCAAGACTACTTACATCTACGTCAATACCGTGAGGTAAGTCTTTAGGTAGACATGAAATCTCAATCGAAACAACAAACTGGTTGAGCATATTGCCCAGCCTTAAGGCTTCGTTTTCTTCCACTCCTACAAAGTGAAGTGGCGTAGTAGTGACAAGAGTTTGTTTAGCATCAACACGTAAAAAGTCTACATGAGTGATGGTATTTTTGGCTGGATGGCGTTGAATATCTTTTAAAACAACCGAATCAGTTGATTCGCCTACTACTAAGTCTAAAACTGAAGTGAATGTATTTTCATCTTCTAATAGGTGGGTAATTTCGTGAATGCTTAGTGTTACCATTTGTGGCTCTTTCTTTCCACCATAAATAATACTAGGCACTTTTTCTTCTTTTCTCAGGCGGCGGCTCGCACCTTTCCCCTGGTCTTCACGCTCTGTTGCGTTTACAGTAATACTCATTTTGAGTTCTCCAATATATGAAAAAACACCACTTCAAGCGGTGTATCTATAGTTGCCTATTTTGCGACCAAACAGGCAAGGGGTGATATTTTACCCGAAATTCTTTTTATATAGCTAATTTTATCTATCTAGACTTAAGCCAAAAAATAACGCATAGCGTTGCGCTGGGAATAGCAAAGGACCAGGCTAATTGAGAGGCAAAATACACAGAAATTATAAGAAATGAAATCGCAAACAAGCCCAAGCTTTGTTTAGAGGCGTTTTCTCTCAATTGTTTTACTATCGCCTCTGTTTGTTTCTTTGAATTTTCAGTCTTTAAGGCCCCACTTTCGATCTGCTTGAGGGCATTAATTACTAGCATTGGTATTTCAGGTAATTCTGATACGATCTGAGGCAGCTGGTCAGATATTTTATTGAGAGTGCCTTTAAAACTGAATTTTTCTTTAGCTAGTTTTTCAAGGTAAGGTTTTGCAGTAGCCCAGAGATCAAGATCAGGATAAAGAGAGCGCCCTAAGCCTTCTATGTTAAGCAGCGTTTTATATAGCAAAAGCAGTTGAGGCTGAACTTCCATATCAAAGCGTTTGGCTTCTTTTAAAAGGCTTAGTAAAACTTGTCCAAAGGAAATTTCACTTAATGGCTTTTCAAAGATTGGTTCGCAGACGCTTCTGATAGCATTTTCAAACTCCATTACATTAGTTCCCTCGGGTATCCAACCAGACTCAAGGTGAACTTGTGCAACCCGCTTGTAGTCTTGATTAAAAAATGCCATAAAGTTTTGGGCTAAATAATATTGATCAGCCTCAGTCAGGGTGCCCATAATTCCAAAGTCCACCCCAGTATATTGGTTGTTTTCACCAACAAAAATATTTCCTGGGTGCATGTCGGCATGAAAAAAATTGTGGTCAAAGACCTGGGTAAAAAATATAATTACTCCATCCTCGGCAAGAGACTTAAAGTCAACATTTTTCTTCTTTAGCGCTTCTATGTCATTGACGGGTGTTCCATAGATTCGCTCCGTCACCAAAATATTTGATCGACAAAGATCCCAATGAACTTTGGGGACATATAGAAGATCGGAATTATTAAAGTTTTTACCAAGAAGCGAGGCATTGGCCGCTTCCACCATCATGTTCAGTTCGTTGTAAATAATTCCTTCAAACTCCTTTACAGCCTCTTTGGGTCTAAGCCTTTTTCCATCGCTGTGTTTTTCAGCAAGAGTAGCTAAAGCATAAAGAAGTCGGACATCTCTTTTGATTTGTTTTTCAATGCCTGGGCGCACAACTTTAATAATTATTTCTTCCCCATTTTGAGTCACCGCAGTATGGACTTGGGCAATAGAGGCTGAGGCAAGAGGGGATTCATCAAATGATGAAAAAAGATTCGAGGTTTTATCACCGAGTGCTTTTTCAATAATTAGTTTGGACTCTGCAGCAGGAAATGGAGGGCATTTGTCTTGGAGTTTGGCTAGCTCAACACCAATATCATCTGGAAGAAGGTCTCTTCGGGTAGACAATGTCTGTCCAAATTTAATAAAAATTGGTCCGAGCTCCTCAAGTGCAAGTCGAATCCTTTCGCCCCTGGTCAGTTTTTTGCTAGGAAAATAGTGCCACGGTGTTAGGTATATTAAAGGCCTAAGGCTTTTAAGAAAAGATGTAGACAGTATTAAATGATCTAACCTATATCTGATAAGCGTTCTCAATATTCCTGCAAAACGAAAAAAGCTTTTCATTGTTAGGCCCTACCTTTGAAAATTTTAGAGCGACTAGGAGCAATTAACACTGTATTTATTTCGTCCTTTATAGTATTAATTATTGAATCGTTATTACCAACAGAGGCCTTTTTTATTTGCCTAAAGGCTCGGCCTATTTGGTGAGCTACTATGTCCCCAGCATATTGTGAAATAAGCTCCTCAATATCAATTGAAGAAGACGATAATAAGTTTGCTAGTTGTTGAGCGGTATTGACACTGCCATTGATTTCAATTTCATCATTTTCAACAAGCTCTTCTAGTGAAGCTCCATTGAATATAGCCACAAATGAGGATTTAGTCAGAGTCACCGAAACATCAACCTTTTTGTTTTGTTGATTGTCAATTACAAAAATACGTGAGTTTAGACAAAGAAAAAATAAGGTTAAGTCTATCTCATCTACTCTAAAACTGACTATTTTGTTATCGATATGATTTAAATCAATATTGTTAGCATTAATTAAGTGATTCAGAGATTTTTCAATAGTCAGGCGAAACATTTTGGTTAGGCTTTAATTGCTTTATGAAGCGCAACTATGCCTCCAGTGAGGTTATGGTATTCACAAAATTCAAAACCTGCATCAAGGACCATATTTTTCAGTGTCTCTTGGTTAGGGTGTTTTCGAATTGATTCAGCAAGATATTGATAACTGTCCTCATCATTGGCAAAAAATTCACCAAATTTTGGAATTAGATTGAACGAGTAGAGGTCGTAAATTTTTTCTAGAGTCTTGTTTTCAACCTTAGAGAACTCTAGGATTAACAGCGTACCACCTTTTTTGAGAACTCTATGCATTTGTTTTAATGCCGCATCTTTATGTGTGACGTTTCTCAAGCCAAATGCTATGCTAACACAATCAAAGAAATTGTCCTCAAAGGGAAGTGATTCCGCATTTGCCTGAACAAAGTCAACATCAATGACGCCATGATTTAAAAGGTTTTTTCTTCCCTCCAATAGCATTGAGTCATTGATATCTGAGAGAATAACTTTGCCTTCAGGTCCAACTTTTTTTCTAAACTTGATTGCAAGGTCTCCTGTGCCACCAGCAATATCAAGAACATGGTCGCCCTCTTTTACATTGCTACTTGCAATCGTATAGTTTTTCCAAAGCCTATGAGTCCCCATCGACATGACATCATTCATGAGATCATATTTCCCTGCTACTGAGTCAAATACTCCTTTTACAAGGCCTTGTTTTTTTTCAACATCGACCTCTTTATAGCCAAAGTGAGTAGTCTTTGCCATTATTACTTAGAGGGGTAGTCCCTGAAATCAGCGCCAGTGTATATTTGAGTGGGTCTAAATATTCTGTTGTCACTTACTTGTTCATGCCAGTGAGCAACCCAGCCTGCTGATCGCGCCATGGCAAAGATAGACGTGAAGTGTTCTTTGGTAAAGTTGAAGATTTCTGAGTAAAGTATGCCTGAATAAAAGTCTACATTAGGATAAACCCCCTTTTGAGATAAAAGCTCATTACAGATACTTTCAACCTCAAGGGCTGTTTCGAAACGGTTAGATAAAGCAAGCCCATTTTTCTTGATGTAAGTTTTAATCATTTTCTCAAGGATAGTCGCCCTAGGGTCCTTAGTTTTATACTCACGATGACCCATACCCCAAATAACTTGCTTGTTTTTGAGTCTGCCTTCGATCCATTTACGCGCGTTTTTTGGAGAGCCAATTTCATCAAGCATTATGAGCACATTTTCGTTTGCATTTCCGTGTAAGGGTCCTGCAAGAGTTCCAACACCAGCAGCAATTGAAGCAAAAGGATTTGCAAGCGAAGATGCTGTTACCATTGTTGAGAAGGTGGACGCATTGATTGTGTGTTCAGCATGTAAGATTAATGAAGCATCTAGAAGCGCAACAATCTCAGGGTCAGACTCCTCTCCAAAGCACATATACATAAAATTTTCTGCATAAGACATTGTTTTGCTTGGAGGTATTGGATCATACCCTCTACTTATACGAGTCCACATTGCAACCAAGGTGCTCATATTAGAGATAATTTTTATAAGTGCGTTTTGTGTATAAGAAGAATCTGGTTCCGCAGCTCCAGCATCTGGATAGAAAGTAGCCATAGACGCTATTGCAGTTTGAAGGACATCCATGGAGTGTCCAGTTGAAGGAAGTGACCAGAGTAAATGGCGAATTTTACGCTTGACTTCGTTACGTTTTTTTAAGATGTTTTTAAAGTTTGTGAGCTCTTTTGGAGTAGGGAGTTCCCCATTCATTAGCAAAAGGGCTGTTTCTTCAAAAGAAGAATGCTCAACGAGATCTTGAATGGAATAGCCTCTATAAGCTAGTATTCCTTTTTCACCGTCAATTGAAGAGATTGCAGATTTGGTTGCGGGGACGCCTGCTAGTCCTGGTATATATTCTGTCATAATATTTGCTCGCTAAATTGAAAAAGAAGAGCCGCAACCACATGTGGTTTTGGCGTTCGGATTGCTTACAACAAATCTAGCCCCCTGTAGGTCTTCAAGATAGTCAACTGTTGAGCCCATCAGATACTGATAGCTCATAGGATCAATTACTAATTGAACTCCTTTTTTGTTAACACCACTGTCACCCTCTTTAAGATTTTCATCAAAAGTGAAACCATAGGAAAAACCAGAGCATCCGCCCCCAGTAATATATACTCGCAGCCTTAATTCTGGATTTTTTTCCTCTTTAATGAGTTGAGCGACTCTACTGGCCGCACTATCACTAAAAACTATGTCAGCTTCGTCTAATATTTCTGTTGCTTCCATTGGTTACCTCTAATTGATCTTTACTACTTGAATTAATGTTATGGCAAAAGTCCAATTTCTAACAGACCCTCTTTTTCGTCAAGTCCAAACATTAAGTTCATATTTTGTATTGCCTGTCCCGCTGCGCCCTTGCCCAGGTTATCAATCACAGACATAATTACAAGCTTGTTGCTGTGCTCAACGTACTGAATTGAAATCTGACAATAGTTCGAAGATTTGACTGAGCGGGTTTCAGGATAGACACCTTCAGGTAATATTTTAACAAATTCTTCGTTTTCGTAGGCATTTTCGTAGCAAGTTAAGATATCAGTATCAGAGCCAATCAGGTCAGTATAAATTGTAGCTTCAATGCCGCGACTCATTGGAACTAAATGCGGGGTAAATGTGAGCCCAATAGTGCCCCCAGAAATAGATTCAAGCTCTTGTTTAATTTCAGGAAAATGCCTGTGTCCGCTAACACCATAAGGTTTAAAGCTTTCAGTAATTTCACAAAGAAGAGTGGCTTGATTTGCATTTCGACCAGCACCACTTGCACCTGATTTACAATCTGCAATGATATTGGAAGGATCAATGAGGTTGTTCTCAAGAAGAGGTTTTAAAGCAAGAATTACAGCTGTAGGGTAGCAGCCAGGATTTGCAATTAGTCGAGCGTCTTTAATTGCACTTCTTTTTATTTCAGGTTGTCCGTAGACTGCTTCATTCAATAGAGACTCTTGAGTATGCTCCATGTTGTACCATTCGGACCAAATAGCTGAATCAGTAATTCTGAAGTCAGCACCCAGGTCTATAACTTTAATATTTCTCTCCAAAAATAAACCAGCACTATTCATTGCAACACCGTGAGGTGTAGCAAAAAAAACGACATCGCATTCAAATAATTTTTCATCATCAGGCAAAAGATAAGATAAGTCCGACATTCCATGCATATTTGGAAAAACTTCATAGAGCTTCTTGCCTTGCAGAGCCCTGGAGGTAATTGCGTGGACCTCGGCGCCTGGGTGTTGGTGCAGCAGACGTAAAAGTTCTATGCCGGTATAACCAGAACCACCAATTATTCCAACCTTAAGTTTCATTCTTCTTCTCCAAGCATCTTTTCAAGATAATGTATGTTCATTCCTCCTTTTTTAAAGACTTTATCATCCATGATTAATCTTTGCAGCGGGATATTTGTTTTGATTCCATCAATAACCATTTCATCAAGAGCGTTTTGCATTTTAACAATAGCGTTCTCTCGAGTCTCTCCATAAGTTATGACCTTTCCAATCATTGAGTCATAATGGGGAGGAACATTATAGCCATTATAGATATGAGAGTCTATCCTAACTCCCAGACCTCCAGCCGCATGGTACTGTGTAATCTTTCCTGGAGAAGGCATAAATGTTTCAGGATCCTCGGCATTAATTCTGCACTCAATAGCATGGCCCTTAATTTCGATGTCATCCTGAGTAAGAGACAATTTGTCGCCGCCTGCAATTAATATTTGTTCGCGAACAATATCAACTCCAGTAATCATTTCAGTTACTGGATGTTCAACTTGAACTCTTGTATTCATTTCAATAAAGTAGAACTGATCATTGTCAAAAAGAAACTCGAACGTACCGGCACCTCGATAATTAATTTTTTTACAAGCTTCGGCGCAGATGTTTCCAATTTTATTCCTGAGCTCTGGGGATATGCCTGGAGCAGGAGCTTCTTCAACGACTTTTTGATGGCGTCTTTGCATAGAGCAGTCTCTTTCCCCGAGATGAATAGCGTTTCCATGCTGATCTGCAAGGACTTGAATTTCAACATGACGAGGAGTTGTAAGAAATTTTTCCATATA
>CABWZI010000022.1 GCA_902509905.1 uncultured Gammaproteobacteria bacterium
CTATGACATAAAAAAAATAGCAATTATTGACTTTGATGTGCATCATGGAAACGGCACACAAGAGATTTTTTATAATGATAATTCAGTTCTCTATGGTTCGATTCACCAACACCCTTTATTTCCTGGAACAGGATTAGAGTCTGAGATGGGCGCTGGAAACATCTTTAATGCTCCTATCGAGGCGGGCACCTCTAGTGAAGAATTTTTGAGAGTTTTCAACGAGAAGATTCTGGTCAATGTTGAGCGCTTTGAGCCAGAAGTTATTATTATTTCAGCTGGCTTTGATGCCCACAAAAGAGACCCACTGGCAACCATTAATTTAAACTCAGAAGACTACTTTACAATGACTCAAGATATTGTTGGCATTGCTAATCGCCACTCTAAAGGAAGAGTGATCTCATTTTTGGAGGGGGGTTATGATCTTCAAGCTTTGTCAGAGTCCATTCAATCCCACTTCAAAGGCCTCAGCTCTTAATCAAGATGAATGAGTTCGATCTAATCCAAAGTTATTTCAATTGGGAGGTAACTGACCCAAGTATTGAGTTAGGGGTTGGTGATGATGCTGCCCTTTTTACTCTCAATCCAGGTCATCAGCTAGTCACCTCAACTGATACCTTGGTTGAAGGCGTTCATTTCTTTAAAGATGACTCTCCCATAGACATTGCCTACAAATCATTGGCAGTTAATTTAAGCGACATGGCTGCAATGGGAGCAGCTGCAAAGTGTTACACTCTTTCATTGACTATTCCTGAGCTCGATAAAGAATGGTTAAAAGATTTCTCCTCTTCACTCAAGGAGTCTTCTAAGCTGTTCAATGTTCATTTGATTGGCGGTGACACTACAAAAGGACCTTTAAATATTTCAATTAACATGATGGGTTCAATAGAAATTAATAGCCCTATTAAAAGGTCAGGTGCTAATGAGGGCGATGACATCTATGTATCAGGAGAGCTTGGTTCTGCAGCGTTGTGTCTTAAAAAAATCAAAAAAGGAGAAATACCATTAGAGAGCGATCTTAACTCTCTCAATAGGCCCATTCCTCGTTTAGAGTTGGGTTCAGCACTAAAAAATCTAGCAAGTTCATGTATTGACGTTTCTGACGGCCTTGAGCAGGATTTGTCTCACATCTTAAAATCCTCAGGTGTTGGCGCAATCATTGATACTCAAGAGTTGCCCCTGAGTGATTCAGTTATGCAGTATGTCAAAGATAAAAATGACTGGTCTTTGCCTTTATGTGGCGGTGATGACTATGAACTTTGTTTTACAGCAGGCAAGTCAAAGAGAGACAAAATATCAGCGATTTCAGAAAGTCTAGGGACAAGAGTCACAAGAATCGGTGAGATTATTTCTCAGAAGAAGTTAGAAGTTATCGGTTATACAGGACCAAGAAACTCTTATCAGCATTTCTGATCAGACAATATCAAATGGCTAATTAAAAAAAAGTTAGATTTCTTTTCTTTCTTCTACTGTCTTGCAGTCAATGCATTGATCAGCAGTTGGACGAGCTTCTAGGCGATTAAGTGCGATCTCAATACCACAAGTTTTGCAGTAACCGTAATCACCCATATCAATCAAGTGAAGCGTCTTATCAATCTTATTAATAAGCTTTCTCTCACGATCTCTTGTTCTGAGCTCGAGAGCAAACTCCTCTTCAATTGTAGCTCTGTCGTTGATATCAGCAACCGGTGTCGAGTCCTCTTGGATATGGTTGATGGTTGATTCAGCTTCAGAAACTAACTGATCTCTCCAAACATTAAGCTTGTGAATAAAGTGCTTAAGTTGACCGGATGACATGAACTCCTCACCTTTTTTTGGAATGTAGGCAGGAATTTCATCAAAGTTTGGATCTGTCATTAGTGTTAGTTTGTAAAAAAATGTAGTTTTTACCAAAAATTGCCTAAAATAGCAATGATTTTTTGTCATTTTAACTCAATTAAATTCAATCATCGTGGCTCTGAAAGCATTAATATTTGATGTAGATGGAACTCTGGCAAACACAGAGCACGATGGCCACCTCAGAGCATTCAATGAAGCTTTTGAATTTTATGGGCTGGACTGTTATTGGGATAGTGAGCTTTATGCAGAGTTACTGAGTGTCAGTGGAGGCAAAGAAAGGCTTGCATTTTTCATTAAGAAATATAAACCTGACCTATTAAAATCATCAAGTAGTCTTGTGATTACAGATATTCATAGAAAGAAAACTGATATTTTTATCAGTAAAATAACCGAAGGATTAATATCGCTTCGAATCGGTGTTGAGCGGTTAATTTACGAAGCGAAAGATAATAATTTGAGGCTCGGAATTGCAACAACAACTTCTTTTGAAAATGTGAGAGCGATTTTAGAATCCTCATTGGGTAAGGGCGCGATGAATAATTTTGAAATAGTTGGTGCGGGAGACGTTGTCAAAAATAAAAAGCCATCACCAGAGATCTACAATTACGTTCTCAAAAAAATGAATTTAAGTGCAGAAGATTGTATCGCTTTTGAAGACTCTGAGATTGGCTTTAAAGCGTCAACTGCATCAGGACTGAATACAGTTGTGACGCTTAGCGAGTATACTATGGCAGATAACTTTAAAGGTGCATTGGTTGTTCTTGATCATTTAGGTGAAGAGAACCAGCCTTTTCAGATGGTTTATGGCATGCCAACACACCATACAATGGTAGGTGTTGATTATTTAAAGGAGCTCTATGAGTGCACTAATTGACTTGGCAGACAACAGCAATGTTTATGACGTAGCAAAAGTTTCTGCACTCTCGATTGCCCAGCAGCTTTCGAAGAGATTTCAAAATCAAATCTATCTGAAGCGAGAAGATGATCAGGTTATTCATTCCTTCAAGCTTCGTGGTGCTTATCAAAAAATGAGCTCAATGAGTGAGGAACAAAAAAGCAAAGGGGTCATTGCCTCTTCAGCTGGAAATCACGCTCAGGGAGTAGCTCTTGGGGCTAGTAAGCTCAATATTAAAGCAATCATTGTGATGCCCACAAGCACCCCTAAAATTAAAGTTCAAGCTGTTGAGCAATTAGGTGCAGAAGTCATTTTGCATGGTGATGTTTATGATGATGCTTTTCATCATGCCAAAAAGTTAGAGTCAGAGCAAAACCTCTGCTTTATTAGTCCTTACGATGATTTTGAGGTTATTGCAGGTCAAGCAACAGTTGCCAAGGAGGTTTTATCACAACTCGAAGAAATCGACTATGTGTTCGCTCCGGTTGGCGGCGGCGGTTTGATTTCTGGTATGGCGAGTTACATCAAGCACTATGCTCCTCATATTAAAGTGATTGGTGTCGAGCCATTAGATTCACCAACACTTTTTAAGGCTTTAGAGGCTAACGAGAGAGTTGTTTTAGATGACGTTGGAAGATTTGCTGATGGCGTCGCAGTGAAGCAGATTGGAGCGCTTCCATTCGAAATAGCTAAGAAATCTGTTGACGATGTTGTTTTGGTTAGCAATGATGAAATGTGTGCCGCGATTAAAGATATCTATGAAGATGTTCGTTCTGTCTCTGAGCCAGCGGGAGCTCTCTCAACTGCAGGTGTCAAAAAGTATATCTTAGAGCATGGACTCCAAGGCAAAAATATTGTCTCAGTTGTATCGGGTGCAAATGTCAACTTCGATAGACTCAGATATATTGCTGAAAGGGCTGATTTAGGTGAGCTTAATGAAGCAATCGTGTCTGTAACTATTCCTGAAGAGCCTGGCAGCTTCCTAAGATTCTGTGAACTCTTAGATAACTCATCAATTACTGAGTTTAACTACCGCTATGCTGCCAAGAAGGATGCTCATATCTTTGTTGGAATAAAGCTAAGCAAAGGGGAAACTGAAAAGCAAGCACTCTTAACGAGACTTAGTAAATCCTTCGAAGTTATTGATATGAGTGATAATTCTATGGCTAAAACTCACATCAGGTATATGGTTGGAGGTCACGCGAATGCTGAAAATGAGGTTATCTATCGGTTTGAATTTCCAGAGAGGCCTGGAGCTTTATTAAACTTTCTTAAAAAAGTAAAAACAAAATGGAATATTTCCCTTTTCCATTATCGAAACCATGGCGCTGATTTTGGCAGAGTGTTAATAGGTCTTCAGGTGGACGATGTGTCAGATCTTGAGTCCAGGTTTGATGAAATTGGTTATTACTACCAAAACGAAACTGACAACAAAGCATATCAGTACTTTCTTTAAAAAACTCACTCTGTATGAAATCGATACCGCTGCTCAATTAGAGCAAGAGAGTTCAAAGAATCCCTGGTCAAAAAAACAACTTTCAGAGAGTATTTCAAATCCTAACAACGTATGCTATCTGCTTGAAGTTAAATCTAAGATTATTGGCTTTATCATTGCAATGCCATCCGTTGATAGTGCTGATATTCTGAATTTAGCTGTACACAAAGATTTCAAAAGAAAAGGTTATGGCTCTAGCCTAATAGAATACTTATCGATGAATCTTAAAAAAAGACATATTAAGACTTTATTCTTGGAGGTAAGGCAGGGAAATTTTGCAGCTATTGCGTTGTATTTAAGTCTTGGATTCGAAGAGATTTCAATCAGAAAAAATTACTATGCGAAAAACTCAAATCAACTTTCTATAAAAGAAGACGGTATAATAATGCGTCTTGAAATATCAACTTTATGAAATAAAAAATGACCTATAAAAATATCACTGTTCCTGAGTCAGGTAGTCCAATTACAATTGAAAACAATGAGCTCAATGTTCCGAATAACCCGATCATAACCTACATAGAGGGAGACGGGATTGGTATTGATATTACGCCTGTCATGCTTGATGTTGTTAACACTGCAGTTAAGAAGGCTTATGGTGGTGAGAGAGAAATACATTGGATGGAAATTTATGCTGGTGAGAAGGCTGACAGTATTTATGGTGAATATTTGCCAGAGGAGACGGTAGAGGCAATAAAAGAGTTTTCGGTATCAATTAAGGGGCCTTTAACTACACCTGTTGGCGGCGGCATGAGATCACTTAATGTTGCTATCAGGCAGATTCTTGATCTCTATATCTGCCAAAGACCTGTTCAGTATTTTGATGGAACTCCCTCGCCTGTAAGGCATCCTGAAAAGGTGGATATGGTTATCTTTAGAGAGAACTCTGAGGATATTTATGCAGGCATAGAGTTTCCTAAGGGGTCAAAGGAAGTCACTAAGGTTATTGACTTTCTTCAAAATGAAATGGGCGCGACTAAGATTCGCTTTCCCGAAACTTCAGGTATTGGAATTAAGCCAGTTTCGACCGAGGGAACTACTAGACTGGTCAGAGCTGCAATTCAATACGCAATTGACAATGATAAGCCCTCAGTAACTCTTGTTCATAAAGGAAATATTATGAAGTTTACTGAAGGCCTTTTTCGTGACACAGGCTATCAGTTAGCCAAAGATGAGTTTGGCGCTAAAGAGGTTGATGGTGGCCCATGGTGCAGCTTTACAAATCCAAAGACTGGTAAGGAAATAATCATCAATGATACAATCGCTGACGCCTTTTTACAACAGATACTTCTTCGTCCAGCTGAGTACTCAGTTATAGCCACTCTTAATCTGAATGGTGATTACATTTCTGACGCTCTAGCAGCTCAAGTTGGTGGAATTGGAATTGCACCAGGAGCTAATCTTTCTGATAGTGTTGGAGTTTTTGAGGCGACACATGGAACTGCTCCAGGCTATGCTGGAAAAGACATGGTAAATCCATCCTCTCTGATTCTCTCTGCTGAAATGATGCTTAGACATATGGGCTGGACAGAGGCTGCTGATCTCATTTTAAATGCGATGTCAAAAACAATCAAAAATAAGACGGTCACCTATGACCTAGAGAGGCTAATTGATGACGCCACAAAGCTTTCTTGTTCTGAGTTTGGAAAGGCATTAGAAGACTC
This sequence comes from uncultured Gammaproteobacteria bacterium, assembly GCA_902509905.1. Lineage (GTDB taxonomy): Bacteria > Pseudomonadota > Gammaproteobacteria > PS1 > Pseudothioglobaceae > Pseudothioglobus. The sequence goes on from CABWZI010000022.1 coordinate 5,888, forward strand.
CATAAAGTAAGTCTATAACTTAATAGATATTTAGAGGCTATAAAAGCAAAGATTTGATTGACTCAAAATTCATAGCTCGTTATAATTCCTCGCTATTCCCTGATAGCTCAGTTGGTAGAGCAACGGACTGTTAATCCGTTTGTCCCTGGTTCGAGCCCAGGTCAGGGAGCCAATCTTCTATACTAAAGGCATCTTCGGATGTCTTTTTTGTAGAAAATAAAACCAAAAATGATTACTTATCAAAAACTTGCCAAGTTAGCCTCAAAATTCATGTCTAAATCGACCTTGATGAAGCATGGATTTAACTTGTCTCCAATGTATCGTAGAACCTCAGCAAAAGTAACCTACATCTCAAAAGATTTTCTAAAGATAACAATTAAATTACCTTTTAGCTATAAAAATGCAAACTATGTTAATACGATCTTTGGAGGCAGTATGTTCTCGGCAGTTGACCCATTTCCAATGACGCAGTTAATGAATCTAATTGGAGATGACTATGTTGTCTGGGATAAGGCTGCTGAAATATTTTTTAGAAGACCTGCAAAGGAAGATTTGTATGCAGAATTTACCTATACTCATGAAGAGGTTGCCGAGATAAAGCAGAAGGCGAATGATAACAATGAGTTTGAGATAGTTAAATCAACCCAATTAACAAACAAAGATAAAAGCATTATTTTTTGTGAAGTTCGCAAGAGAGTCTACATTGCAAACAAGACTTTTTTTAAAAATAAGCTTGCCAAGAAAAAGCTGAAGAACTAATCTTTAGTCATTCAGTATGGATACGAAGAAGGGTTGATGGTCTGAAGCGTCAGTCTCTTCATTGACGACAAAGCTACCAATGTTACTTTTAAGATTAGAGCTTACAAAAGTAAAGTCCCTACAATGAGCTCCATAAGGCCATTGTTTTTTGTCAAAAATTCCACAGGTTGGTGCATGCTTGGTATTCGGATGTATTTGACTCCATGCATCAATAAGCCCCTCTTGGTTTTGACTATTATTTGTAAGCAGGGCGAATTCTTTGGATTCTGGTTCAAAATTAAAGTCCCCACAAAGAATTAGCTTATTAGATCTTTCAAGCTTTGCGTAAGGTCCAGGCTCTTGAACCGTTGCAGGATTCAGAGATAATTGATCAATATCATCTTTAATGTCAAGGATGCGTTTTACTTGTGCGTAACGTTGTTTTTGAGAGCCATACTCTAGGTGTGTTGTCATGACACAAATCGGGAAAAATGGAGTCTCGACTGTTACTTCAGTAACCTGTCTTGGCATATGCCTAAAACTGCTGTCTACAGGTTGCGGAAGAATATGATTAAAGTTAGACAACACTGGTAACTTTGAAAGAATGATATTTCCGAACTGTTCTCTTTCACTCTCACCTGGTCTAAGGACATTATATGCTGGTCCAAAAAATGGCCTATAGCCCTTAAATATGCTTGATAGTTGCTTTAATTGATCAGGCTGTGTTCCATCCTTAAGTTCGCAATTTCGAGATACTTCCTGAAGGCATATGACATCCGGAGTTGACATATTAAAAATAGTATCTGCAATTCTCTCTAGAGAGATAACACCATCGACACCTTCCCCATTTTGTATATTCCAGCTTAGGAGTTGAATCATTTAATACCAGCCTGCATGAACGACTGAACAAACTGTTTTTGGAATATTAAGAAAGCGATAAGTAGAGGGGCGACTGACATTAGAGTGGCGGCTGATAAAATCGACCATTCAACTCCGGACTCCGGAGCGGCAAAAATACCTAGGCCGACAGTTAATGGCCTAGTCTCAACTGAATTTGAAATGATCAGTGGCCATAAGAAGTTATTCCAGTGATGGCTGACTGACACTAAGGAGAATGCAATATATGTTGGCGTTGCAAGAGGAACATAAACTTTCCATAATATACTCATCGTTCCGCATCCTTCAAGTTCTGCTGCATCCTCTAATTCTTTAGGAATCGATTTAAATGCTTGACGCAATAGAAAGATACAAAACGCGCTGGCAATGTAAGGCAGCCCCATGCCAGAGATTGTATCTACTAAGCTTAATTTAGAAAGTGTAACATAGTTTTGAACGATTAGTATTTCGGGCGTAATCATTAATTGAACTAGGACTAATGCAAATGCAACGTTAGCACCCGTGAACTTAAAACGAACAAAGGCGTAAGCTGCTAGTGTTGAAATTAAGAGCTGACCAGGCAATATAAACGAAACCAGTAAAAAAGTATTTAGACTGAATCTGGCAAAAGGAGCTTGACTCCAGGCCTCACGAAAATTATCAAGCGTTAGTGGCGAGAATATATCGAAATGCATCGCATCACTGCTAGAGTGAAAAGCAGCCCAAAAAGCATACAACAATGGAAGGATCCAAAATCCAGCTAGGATGTATGCACCTATGAGCTCAACACTGGTTTGTATTCTGTTTCTATATGTCATCGGTAATGAGTACGTCTATCTAAAAAGAAAAATTGTGCTAATGCAGTTAATGCAAGTAGGGCCAATAAAAATATAGTCAAAGCGGATGCATAAGAGATGTCTAAAAATGAGAAGGCTGTTTCATAAATATAATAAAGAATTAAATTACTGGCATTGTCTGGCCCACCTTTCGTTAGCACAAACAAATGATCAACTAGTTTAAATGAATTAAGAAAGGCATTAATCAAAACGAATAGTGTTGTTGGAAGGAGTAAAGGAAACTGGATACGCCAAAAATAATTCCAACGCGAAGAACCTTCTAGCTTTGATGCTTCTTCGAGCTCAGGAGAAATAGTTTGCAGTCCTGCTAAATAAAAGACCATAAATAAGCCAGCCTCCTTCCAGACAGTCATCACAATAATAGATGGAAGAACGGTTGATGGGTCACCTAACCAATTATTACCTTCAAAACCAAATATTTCGAGTACTTTATCTATTAACCCAATATCTGGTGCGTAGAAAAACAGCCAAATGTTAGCAACTGCAATCATCGGAAGCATGGTTGGCGTAAAGTAAGCCATCCTCAGAAATCCCCTTCCAGGAATGGCTTTATTAACAATTAAAGCCATCAGGATTGCAATACCTATAGAAGTTGGAATAGTTCCTAGTGCAAGCCACATATTGTTCACAAAAACTTTCCAAAATATGGGGTCACTAAACATGCTTTCGTAGGCTTCAACTCCTGAGAAACGTCTAGGTCTTAAAATTGATTTGTTGGTATATAAACTTTGAAAAAAAGTTGTTATGGTGGGGTAATGGGTAAACGCCAAAAGTAATATTGCTGCAGGAGTAAATAACAGCCAGCCTTGAATATTACGAGTACTATCTTTCATTATTATTACTTTTGAAGTCTAATAAAAATAAGTGGCGGATGTCATTAAACATCCGCCAATTTACCGAATTAACGATAAGGTTTTAAAATACGCTCAGCAGCGGCTTGCGCCTCTGAAAGAGCTTCTTTTGGAGTTTTACTTCCAACAAGTGCAGCTTGGATTGCATCATTCAATCCTTTTTTAACACGACTTGTTTGGTAAGTTGAAAACTCAGCTGTAGCATATGCTAATTGATCACGAGCAACTGCTGCTGGTGGGAACTCTGCTACATAAGACGATAAAGCATCAGTCTCATATGCATCAGGGCTAACACCCATATAGCCAGTAGCTACTGACCAAGCTGCTGATTGCTCTGGTGAAGTCATAAACTTAATGAGTTTCATAGATGCTTCACGCTCTTCTGCAGTAGTATCCTTGAACATGTAGAAGTTACCACCACCTGTAGGCGTTCCACGACGCTTTCCAGCTGGAAGCATAGCTACTCCAAAATCAAAGTCAGCATTGTTCTTAACAGTAGTTAAGTTTCCAGTAGAGTGCCACATCATTGCAGTTTTGCCCTCTAGGAAGTTTTGACGAAGCGTACCCCACTCGATTGTGCCTTCAGGCATAATCTTGTGCTCTGATCCCATAGCTTTCCACACTTCTAAAGCTTCAACTACATCAGGATGATCAAAGTTAGTTTTATCACCACTCGTCATAAGAGTCTGACCATTTTGCATAGCAAGTGCACCAAACATCCAGTATGGGTAACCTGTTGATGGAATCATAAGACCCCACTGCGAACCGTCATCTTTAGTTAATGCTTTAGCTGCAGCAATCAGACCACCCCATGTTGCTGGCGGTGTTTCTGGGTCTAGGCCGGCTTCACGATAGGCATCTTTGTTATAGTACATAACAATAGTTGAACGTTGGAAAGGGATACCCCAAGTTTTTCCAGCTGCAATTCCATTTTCCATAAGTGATGGATAAAAAGAATTCAACCATGCCTTTTCCTCAGCTGTTGAAACAACATCATCAAAAGGGATAATTGCATCAAGCTCACGAAGTTCATGAACGTCAATTGAGAACATTACTGATAACTGAGCAGGCTTTCCACTCTCAAGAGCTGCAAGAGCTTTAATTCTTGTATCGTCATAGTTACCAGAATAAATTGCATTAACTTCAATGTCAGGATTTTCTGCCATAAAGTCTGCAACTATCGAATCAACGGCTTGTGTTAGTTTGCCGCCAACAGCGATAGGGTAGTACATTGTTAATTCCGTTTTTGCAATAGCCGCACTTGAAAACATAGATATACCAAGTGCAACAGTTAAGCAATAGGAAATTTTAGTAAACATTTTTTTCATTTCTTTCTCCTATTTAATCGTAGTGTTAAACATTTGTTAATAATTAGCGTTCCTACGACTTTAAACGCTGATCATTTTTATCAAACAAATACATGTCATCTAAGTTCCAGCTAACGCATAGCTTATCCCCTAGTTGAATTTTTGGTTGCCTGGGCTCACGAAGAAAAAAGTCTTTTTCTTGATGAGTCAGCTTGAATACAGTTTCACCACCGAAGTAGTCAATACTTTTCACTTCAACTGGAAGACCTTTTTTTGAGAACACTATGTGCTCAGGCCTAACTCCAATATCTTTGATATTTTTATTTGAGTCTACTACTGAATAGACTTTCGAATCTAAGCTCGAGACATCTATTTCATTTAGATTCAAAATATTCATTGGCGGAAGTCCAATGAATTGAGCACTAAAGACGCTATTTGGTGAATTATAAATTTCCTCAGGAGCACCAACTTGAACAATTTCACCTAATTTAAGAAGAATAATTTGGTCTGCCATAGACATGGCCTCAACCTGGTCATGAGTTACATAAACTACAGTTAATCCCAATCTTTTTTGTAAATCTCTAATTTCATCTCGCATTTCTGCCCGGAGTTTAGAATCTAGGTTGGATAATGGCTCATCCATTAGGCATACAGACTGATCAGATACAATAGAGCGCGCTAATGCAACTCTTTGTCGCTGACCACCTGAAAGGTTTGCTGGCTTTCGATCAAGTAACTCTGTCAGACCAACAACCTTGGCTGCTTCTGCTACCTTTTTTTCTCTTTCCTCAACAGGTACTTTACGAACTTTGAGACCAAACTGAATATTTTCTTTGACATTTAAGTGAGGAAACAAGGCGTAAGACTGAAACACCATAGATACCCCTCTTTTTGAGGCTTCAATTTCAGTTACATCTGATCCTCCAATATTGATAGTACCCTGACTCACCTTTTCAAGTCCTGACAACATCTTAAGAATGGTTGATTTACCGCATCCTGAAGGCCCAAGAAGCACGGTGAAGGATTTTTCAGGGACAGCGAACGATACATCTTTTACAGCATCAATATCGCCATAACTTCTAGAGAGATTTTTTACTTCAATTGCACTCACATCAACTCCTTGTCACAAACTACAAATTCCGCCTCTGAATCAACAATAATTTGAGAGATTTCAGAAGGAGGGGCTTGATCACAAAAAACTTTGACCACTTCTTGAATTTGACCACCGCGCACATGTGCCACACGGCCAAATTTTTCATGATCTAGAACCAGAAGGCTTTCACGACAATTATCTAGAATGACTCTTCTGATTTGCACTTCTTCATCAGAGAAATCAAGCAGTGCTCCATCCATATCAACGCCAGCAACACCAAATATTCCAAAGTCTGTCTTGTAAGAATTAAAGAAGTTTTCTACTGGACTACCTACCATATCAAAGTCACCACTTCTTATTCTTCCACCCGAACAGTAAACTTCAAAACTTGGGTTCGTGCTTGCAGTTTGAGCAATGATTAAGTTATTGGTATAAATTTTTAAATTTTTGTGTTTTAATAATGATCTAACTACCATTTCTGGAGTAGTGCCGATACCTAGTGATATAGAGCTTCCGTTAGGAATTTGATTGGCAACCTCTTTTGCGATTGATCTCTTAGCAACTCGATTAAGTACTTGTCTAGTTCCATAGGCAAGATTACCATCGGTAGACAATGGTTCTACTCCGCCATGCCTTCTTCTTGCTTGGCCGTAATCACAAAGAGCGTTAATGTCTCTTCTTACAGTTTGAGTAGTTACATTAAACTTATCCGCAAGGCTTTCGACAGTAATAAATTCTTCTTGACGTAATAGGTCAGAAATCTCTGCTTGTCTAGCAGTTAAATCCATTTATAACTCCAAATTGTTCATTTGAACTATAAGTCTAACATAAAATTAAGAAAATGAACAATAAATTTTAGTCATTTGAATATATTTCTATTTTTGAGCCTATTATTAGAGAGAATTATGCTAAAATAAACATCTATATGTTCATATGAAAATAATTATGTTCGCTTTGGTGATTTTTCAGAGCTAAATTATTTAATTATCAATTCCTAGGAGTTTTAATGAAAAATTTGTCAACAATGTCTTTGTCTCAGCTGCAAGATATCAAGTTCATACTTACAGATATTGATGACACTTTAACCTCGGATGGAAGATTAAAGAGTGATGCCTATGAGGCTATGGAAAGATTATCAGATAATGGATATAGTGTAATTCCTGTGACTGGTCGATGTGCAGGTTGGTGTGATCACATTGCTAGGATGTGGCCAGTTGATGGCGTTGTTGGAGAAAATGGAGCTTTCTTTTTTAGCTATGATCACGTCAATAAAAAAATGAACAATTCATATAGTCAAACTGAGGACGAAAGAAAAGAAAACTTTACAGTTCTTAATCAAATTAAAAATACAATTCTTGAATCTGTTTCAGGAACAGCACAGGCCTCTGATCAAGATTACCGTATCACTGACTTAGCAATTGATTTTGCCGAAGATGTTCCTAAACTACCGCAAAACAAGATTGACGAAATTGTTCAAATTGCAGAACAAAACGGGGCAGTAGCTAAGATAAGCTCAATACACGTTAATTGTTGGATTGGAAGTCATAATAAGCTTTCTACAAGTTTAAAAATTCTAAGAGAAAATTTTGGTTTAAATGATTCTGAAATTCAGAATACTGCTATCTTTATTGGCGACTCCCCAAATGATTCATCGATGTTTGGTTTTTTTAAAAATTCAGTTGGTGTTGCTAATGTTGTTGAGCAAATAAGCAGTATCGAACATCCACCAAAATATATTACTAAAAATTATTCAGGAAGTGGGTTTGTGGAGCTTGCAGATTTAATAATCAATAAAGGTTAGATGTCACAAAATTCAGAGAAAATTTATGATGTTTTTGTTGCTGGTGGGGGAATCAACGGCATTGGTGTAGCTCGAGATGCCGCTGGAAGAGGTTACTCTGTTTGCCTATGTGAAATGAATGACTTTGCATCTGGTACGTCATCTAATTCAACAAAATTAATTCATGGCGGTTTAAGATATCTAGAGCACTATAAATTCCGCTTGGTTCAAGAGTCTTTGAAAGAGCGTGAAGTGCTTCTTAAAATGGCACCTCATATCATTTGGCCGATGAGATTTATTTTGCCTCACTCAAAAGGTATGAGACCTGCTTGGCTTTTAAGGTTAGGCTTGTTTCTTTATGATCATTTAGGTTTTAGAAAAATATTGCCAGGAACTAGCCATGTAAAACTTAATGAGAGTGAATTTGGCGATCCTCTGAAGAGTAATTTTAAGTTTGGCTATGAGTATTCTGATTGTTGGGTGGATGATTCAAGGCTAGTGGTATTAAATGCTGTTGATGCATCTTTGAAAGGTGCAAAAATACAAAATTATTGTAAAGTTACAAAAGTTGAAAAGTCAGACGGATTTTGGTCAATAACTACTACTGATTCATTTGATGGGAAGCAGACTATATTTAAAGCAAAGTGTTTTATTAATGCTTCTGGACCTTGGGTTGATGATTTATTAAATAGCTCACTTAAAAGCAATAACTCAAAAAATGTTCGACTCGTAAGAGGAAGTCATATCGTCGTCAATAAGCTTTTTGACCATGACAGGTCATATATATGCCAAAACAATGATAATCGAATATTTTTTATGATTCCTTATGAAGATAAATATACTCTGATTGGAACTACAGATATTGACCATGGGCAATCAGCTGAAAATGTTGAGATCAGTAAAGAAGAGAAGCTTTATATCTGTGAATCAGCTAATGAGTATTTAAATACAGAAATTGGCCTTGAAGATATAGTTTGGAGTTACTCTGGAGTAAGGCCTCTTTATGATGATGGTGCAAGCGCAGCTCAAGAGGCTACACGCGACTACGTAATTAAGGCTGAAAAGAGCGAATCATCTCTTATAGTCAATATTTTTGGTGGAAAGATTACAACCTATCGTCGTCTTTCTGAGGCTATTCTCAAGCATATAGAGGCCTTCCTTGGGGCTAAAGAAAGCTCTTGGACGAGTGATTCTACTCTTCCCGGAGGAGATATAGGTGTTGATGGTCAGTTGGATTTGCAAAATAAACTTAAAAAGAAGTATCCATTTTTGACTCAAGAGACTCTTAAGCGATTGGTTCGTTCTTATGGCACTATTTCTTTTAATATTTTTGGTGATGCAGAACATATAGATTCGCTTGGAAAGCATTTCGGCTCAGGCCTTTATGAAAGAGAGGTTACTTATTTAATTCAAGAAGAGTGGGCCCGAACATCAGATGATATATTATTCAGAAGATCTAAACTTGGACTCTCTTTTTCCAGGGATGAAATAAAAAATCTAGATCAATATCTAGATGATTTTTTTAAAGCCAATAGTCATACAAAAAATGATGAACTAAAAAGCAAAATGGTTGAAACAGTATGACGCTGCTTATAGAACTCTTAGGATCGATAGCTCTTCTTTTGTGGGGCCTTAGAATGGTTCGAACTGGCGTTATGCGCTCATACGGAACAAATATCAAAAGATTTGCTCGTCGCTCTGAGGGTAAGATAATCCCCGCATTTTTATCTGGACTAATTGTAGCTGCGCTATTGCAAAGCAGTACAGCAGCTGTATTAATTTCTGCCTCTTTTGCAGGCCAAAGCCTGATAGGTGTTGGAACTGCATTTATTACGATGCTGGGCGCTGATATTGGAACCTCTGTTGCGGTTCTTATTGCATCACAGAAATTCACAACTCTAGCGCCTTTTTTACTTGCAGTTGGTATTTTTGGCTTTATTGCCTCTAAGGAAAACAAGCGTCAAAATGTTTTTCGAGCAGTCAGTGGCATCGGCTTGATTTTATTTGCGCTAATTTTAATTTCATCAACAGCTGGAGGTTTAGCTGAATTGAGAGAGTTTAAATCTCTCCTTGAGATATTTAATAACCAGCCCGTATTCTTCCTATTATTGGCCCTAGTATTGACCTATTTGTCTTATTCAAGCTTGGCTATAGTTTTACTATCGGTTAGTTTTTTAGCTACCGGAGTAATAGGGCTGAATGAAGGTTTGTATCTTGTATTGGGCGCTAACCTTGGAAGTGGCATGTTGCCTCTTATTTCAAGTTGGAACTCCTCTGAATTAGAGAAAAATCCAATAATAGCAAACTTGTTAGTCAGATCGCTGTGCATTATTCTTTTTTATCCATTTGTTTCCGTATTCTCGAATTTCTCAATTGCTTATTTATCTGCTGAATTAGTTCCAGCTATTTATCACCTAACACTAAATCTATTTGTAGCGGTTATTGGGATTATCTTTTCAAAACAGTTCCTTGCTCTGTCTTTGGGTTTATTTTCTGAAAACAAAATTGAGGATCAATTAAATAAACACAATATTCTTGAATCAGATGATTTCTCTATGCCAGCTGTATCTCTTGCCAATGCAAAAAGAGAGGCCCTAAGAATGGCAGAAGTTTCTCAGAACATGGTTGTATCCTCACTTGCAGTAATGAAAGACGATAATGAGATGTTGCGCCATGAAATTATAAAAAATGAGGACACCGTTGATGAATTTTATGACTCAATTAAGCTTTATATTGCAAGAATCTTACAAGAAGAGCTTTCGCCTGCAGAGAGCCAGCAAGCTCTGAACATTCTTAACTTTACAACTAATATGGAGCACATTGGAGATATTGTAAATAATAGTTTAATGGAGATATCTGGAAGAAAAATTTCTAAACACATTCATTTTTCTAAAGAAGGTTTTAGTGAAATCCTATCGATTCATGAGGAAGTCTGTGCTAACTATGATTTAGCAATCAATACATTCGTCTCAAATGATTGTGAACTAGCTAGAGTTTTGTATGAAAAGAAGCAGGAGCTGCATAAACTTGAAAAACGTTCTGTCTCAAAACATCTGCAGCGACTTGGCAAGGGGATAACTGATAGTTTGGAAACTAGCTCAATGCATATTGATGTTGTTCGAGACTACAAAAGAGTTAATAGCTTATTATCATCAATAGCTTATCCAATTTTATTTGCATCAGGTGAAATGCTCGAAACAAGATTGAAGCAAAACACTTGAATAGGAGAGTTAGATTTAAATTTTTTTCGGATTAGATTGAATTTATAACTGGTGGAATTTTTAATAAATCATTGAATTTCTCAATTTTAAAATCAGCTTCTTTGCAATCAGGATCAGGATTAAAAATAACAGTAGTGAGTCCAATGGCTTTGGCACCATCAATCTCAATTTTAGCATGCCCAACAAATGCTGCATTCTCTGGACTTTCGTTAATTGGCTCTAACGCAGCTAAATAAATTTTAGGGTCAGGTTTAGTAACTTGAAGTTCGAATGAGTCTGCATATGAATCCCAAATATTATCAATACCAACAGTTTTAAACCATGAATTTTTTTCTTGTCTTGAGTTAAATGTATTTGTAACAATTCCAAGCTTAAAGCCTTTTCTTTTTAATTCATGAAGCGTTTCAGGAACCCCTTCAAAAAAATGCACATCACTTTGTTGTTTTTTTAACAATTCAATCCCATCGGCGAAGTCTGATGAATTTGTTACGCCATAATGTTTCATTAACCATTCAAAAAATGAATCAGTTTCTATCCGTCCTGCGTGTGCATCCTTTCGTTTTGCTTTCTCTACTGGATCATTTTCAAGTGGGGCTGAATATCCACGCTCAGTAAGAAATTTAATTACAGACGATTTGCGGTTAGGTTTGTTGTAGAGAATATCACCTGCATCAAAAAGTATGGTTTTTAGTGGCACAATAATTCCTTATTCATTGAGGATAAAATCTAATATTTAATGAGTATTAATCGCCCTGATTCATCTCTAATCAGGGCGAATATTGCGGTATTTTACGGCATCAAGGCAAGGTACATTGCTAGGAAGCCAAACTTAGAATAATATATTTCTTCCGGATCAACTGGCCATAGACCAAGATCTCCGAAGGCAGGCAGGTCAAATTTTTCTAATTGCTTAGCCTCAAGGTTTGAGCGTGCAGCATAGTCTCCTGGTTCATTCCATGGTTTAAAGCCATCTTCCTCCATCATGTAGCGGATTAAAAGTTTTGCTGCATTTGGGTGTGGCGCCATATCAGCTATCATTAATGCCGTTGGATACGTTACACCAAATGCTGGATCCAGGTCATATGCTGGTCCTGAAGAATACACTCCTTCTTTGTTTTTACGAAGTTTTGAGAAGGTAGTAATTCCAATTGGCGGTTTCTCTTGCGTAACATCACCAACGTTTTTAAAGATTTTTGTCGTTGAACCTTGAAATACTGGCTCATTATTTAAAAATCTATAGAGCCATTCCATCGATGCATTTGGGCTATCTATAGTGGCATTTTCTTCAACTGCTTCAATTACATCTTCAGAAAAGGTTATCTCTTCTCCAAACTCTCTTTTATATGCAGCTGCCATTTCGTCAGAGTTATTTAAGACTGTTTGAATAAAGTTGGCAGACAAGCTATCTTCAAGTGGACTTGGTAATAGAACACGACCCTTCCATTCATCACGGGTCATATCCCATAGTGAGTCAATTGGTGCACCATCTGGATGGACAGCCGTGTTGTAATATACAATTCGACTTGAATGACGCTGGATAAGTAAAGGGTTCATTTCGCCAGCATCTAAATCACCAGCTACACTATCTGGAATAAAGTTCCAAACCAGCTCTTTAGGTAAAGCTTCATTAAGTAGAATTGATGATTCTGAATTAAACAATACATCTACTGAGTGAACACCTGCTCGATGTTCGCGTGACAGTTTTTCAAGCTGAAGATCGGAGGCTATATCATATCCAATAATATCAATGCCATAGCGCTCTTTAAATCCATCCACTAATTTAGCGATACGTGAAGATACAGAG
>CABWZI010000023.1 GCA_902509905.1 uncultured Gammaproteobacteria bacterium
CGGTTTTTTCGTTTTGGAAGATAGATAAGGCAAATAGGCAAATGAGCAATCAAAATATTAGAATTAAATTAAAGGCATTTGATCATCGTTTAATCGATAAATCAGCCGTAGAGATTGTAGAGACAGCTAAGCGCACAGGCGCTAGTGTAAGGGGCCCTATCCCTTTGCCTACAAAGAAAGAACGCTTTACAGTGTTGACCTCTCCGCATGTCAATAAAGATGCTAGAGATCAATATGAGTTAAAAACTTACGTTAGGTTGATGGATGTTATCAGTCCAACTGATAAAACGGTAGATGCATTAATGAAGTTAGACCTTGCTGCCGGTGTAGATGTAAAAATCCAACTTAACTAAATAGAACAGAAAGGATTAAGAAAATGGCAATTGCATTAGTAGGACAAAAAATCGGAATGACTCGCTTGATGGCGGATGATGGTTCGGCGTCATCAGTCAGTGTTATTAAAATAGAGCCTAATCGTGTAGTGCAGACTAAATCTGTTGAAACAGATGGTTACAATGCAGTTCAAGTTACGACTGGTAAGAAAGTTAATAAAAAAGGCGAAGCAAAAATTGGTCGCGTTAGTAGTTCCCTAAAGGGGCATTATGCTAAAGCATCCCAAGAGATAGGACTTGGACTCTGGGAAATGAGGCTTAGTGAAAATGAAATCTCTGCAATGCCGAATCTTGATATCTCATTTTTTGGTGCAGGGCATTTTATAAATGTAACTGGCCAATCTAAAGGTAAAGGTTTTCAAGGTGGTGTAAAGCGTCACAACTTTAGTATGCAAGATGCGACTCATGGTAACTCTATCTCACACCGTGCAATTGGTTCAACTGGTCAGTGTCAAGAGCCTGGAAGAGTATTCAAAGGTAAGAAGATGGCTGGTCAAATGGGAAATGCACAAGTAACCGAAGAGTGTCTTGAGATTTTAAGAGTTGACAATGATCGCAATTTATTATTAGTTAAGGGAGCTATTCCTGGTTCTAAAAATGGTTTTGTGAAAGTGTTTTTGTCTGATAAGAAAAATAATATTAATTCTAAGATCAGTAAAGAGCTTTCTGATAAGCAAGCATCTGATTTGGCAGAAGCTCAGGCCTCAGAAGCTGCGGCAGCAGCTCCAGTTGAAGAAGCAGCTCCAGTTGAAGAAGCAGCTCCAGTTGAAGAAGCAAAAGCTGAAGCAGCTGATCAAGTAGATGAAACTAAAGATAAAGAGCCTGAAGCTTAATAAATATATATAGGTCTAGTGATGAAAGTAAAAGTATTAAATTTAAAAACTAACAAATCTACTTCACAGGAAGTTTCTGAAGATATTTTTGGTCGTGACTACAATGAGTCACTAGTTCACCAAATCACTACTGCCTATATGGCAGGCGGAAGAAGTGGAACTAAGGCTCAAAAAAATCGCTCAGCAGTTAGTGGTGGCGGAAAGAAGCCTTGGAAGCAAAAAGGTACTGGCCGTGCAAGAGCTGGAACATCAAGAGGACCAATATGGAGAAGTGGTGGAGTAACATTTGCTGCACAGCCTCGTAATTACTCTCAAAAAGTAAACAAAAAAATGTACAAAGGGGCAATCAGTGTAATTCTTTCAGAGTTACTTCGTAAAGACCGCTTGAAAGTAGTATCAGATCTAGAAATTAAAGAACCTAAAACAAAAAACATCACTTCACTCATGAAAACATTAGATTTAAAAGATGCTCTTTTAATGACTGATGAGCTAGATGAGAATTTGTATTTATCTTCACGTAATTTGTATCATGTTGGTGTTTGTGATACTCAAAGTATAGACCCAGTTAGCTTAATTGGCTATGAAAATGTAGTTCTTACAAAGGCTGCATTAAAGAAAGTAGAGGCAATGTTATGAATCAAGAAAAAGTATTGAGCGTCCTACTTGGACCAATTGTTTCTGAGAAGACTACTTTGGCGACAGCCAACAATCAGTATGTCTTTAAGGTTAGGACCGATAGCAACAAAAGAGAAATAAGCGCAGCAGTAGAAGAGCTATTTGGTGTGACTGTTGAAGCTGTAACTACCTCAAATGTAAAAGGAAAGAAGAAGATTTACCGAGGAAAAGCTGGGAAGCGTGTTAATTGGAAAAAAGCAGTCGTTAAGGTATCTGAAGGTCAGATGATTGACGCAACTGCATCATAGAGAATTTATTATGGCATCAGTAATTAAAAGAAAACCAACTTCACCAGGCAGACGTTTTGTTGTTAGTGTCGTTGATAATGACCTGCATAAAGGCAAGCCTTTTGCTGCACTAACTGAAAGTAAAAATAGAATCAACGGAAGAAATAACCGTGGAAAGATTACTGTTAGACATAGAGGTGGAGGCCATAAGCAAAGATATCGTATTATTGATTTCAAGAGAAATAAAGATGATATTCAAGCAACTGTAGAGAGAATTGAGTATGATCCAAATAGAAGTGCGAACATTGCACTTGTTTTATATGCTGACGGTGAGCGTCGCTATATTATTGCCCCTAAGGGACTGAAATCAGGTGACCAGATTATCTCTGGTAATTCTGTTGCAATCCAAAAAGGTAATTCTCTTCCTCTAAGTAATATCCCACTTGGTAGTGTTATTCATTGCGTTGAATTAAAACCAAAAAAAGGTGCTCAAATTGCAAGAAGTGCTGGAACTTCTGTTCAATTAGTAGCTAAAGAAGGAAATTATGTAACCATTAGACTTCGCTCTGGAGAAGTCAGAAAAGTTTTGGCTGAGTGTCGTGCAACATTAGGCGAGGTTTCAAAATCAGAGCACAGTTTGAGAAAACTTGGTAAAGCTGGTGCTACTCGTTGGAGAGGTGTTAGACCAACAGTCCGTGGTGTTGTTATGAACCCAGTTGATCACCCACATGGTGGTGGTGAAGGAAAGACTAGTGGTGGTAGACATCCTGTTTCTCCTTGGGGTACACCGACTAAAGGTTATAAAACAAGAACTAATAAGCGTACTGATAAATTAATAGTACGTAGAAGAAAATAAAGGGTAATTATGGCAAGATCACTTAGAAAAGGTCCATTTGTAGACGAGCACTTAATTCAAAAAGTAATGAAGGCTCAAGATAGTAATGACAGAAAACCTATTAAAACATGGTCACGTCGTTCGGTTATTGTTCCTGAAATGATTGGCCTTACAATTGCGGTTCATAATGGCCGTGTTCATGTTCCAGTTTCTATCAATGAGAATATGATTGGACATAAGTTGGGCGAATTTGCCGTAACAAGAACATTTAAAAGTCATTCAGGTGATCGTAAATAGTATTAGCAAAGGGTTTAGAAAATGAAAGAAGTTAAAGCAATTCATAAGTATGCAAAAATCTCCCCTTTTAAGGTGAGGTTAATTGCTGATCAAATAAGAAATAAGCCTGTAGAAGAGGCTTTGAATATTTTGACATTTAGCAATAAGAAAGCAGCAGTCTTAGTCAAAAAAGTTTTAAGTTCTGCAATTTCGAATGCTGAGCATAATGACGGTCTTGATATTGATGAGTTAAAAGTAAGTAGTGTCTTCGTAAATGAAGGCTCAACAATGAAACGAATTCGACCTAGAGCCAAGGGAAGAGCAAATCGAATTCTTAAACGAACCAGCCACATTAGTGTAGGCGTAAGCGAGTAAATAATTATGGGTCAAAAAGTAAATCCAGTAGGTATTAGATTAGGAATTGTAAAGGATTGGGATTCCAAGTGGTATGCCAGCAGTAAAGATTATTCTGAATATTTATTATCTGATATCGCAGTAAGAGACTTCTTATTTAAAGAATTGACTTCAGCATCAGTCAGCCGTATATCTATTGAGAGACTCTCTAACACTGCTAAGGTTATTATTCATACTGCAAGACCTGGGATTGTTATTGGTAAAAAAGGTGCTGACATTGAAAGGCTCAAGAATATTGTTTCGGAAAAAATGGGTGTGCCAGTTCACATTAGTATTGAAGAGGTTAAACAACCTGAATTGGATGCTCGTTTAGTTGCTGAGAATATTGCTCAACAGCTAGAAAAACGTGTGATGTATAGACGCGCCGTAAAAAGAGTTCTTGGTAATGCAACTAGATTAGGCGCACTTGGAATTAAAGTCATGGTAAGTGGTCGATTAAATGGTGCAGAAATTGCTCGCTCAGAGTGGTATCGTGAAGGCAGAGTACCTCTCCATACTTTTAGAGCTGATGTAGATTACAGCAGCTTTAGAGCTAATACACAGTATGGCGTTATTGGTATTAAAGTATGGATTTTTAAAGGTGAGATTCTCGATCATAATAAAGGCACTATTGAAGAAGTTTCAAAACGTGGTGCTACTAAACAATTAGGCAAGAAGTAAAGGAATATAGCGATGTTGCAACCTAAACGTACAAAATATAGAAAGATTATGAAAAGCCGCAATCGCGGTTTGGCTGCTGGTCACAATGTCAGCTTTGGTGAAATTGGACTGCAAGCTTCAGGTAGATGCCGAATGACTGCTAGACAAATTGAGGCAGCAAGACGAGCAATGACAAGACATGTAAAGCGACAAGGAAAAATATGGATTCGCGTCTTTCCAGATAAGCCGATTACTAAGAAGCCACTTGAGGTTCGAATGGGTAAAGGTAAAGGTAGTGTTGAGTATTGGGTTGCTCAAATTAAGCCAGGACAAATGTTATTTGAAATGCAGGGTGTTGATGAAGTAGTAGCTAGAGAGGCTTTTGAACTTGCGGCAGCGAAACTCCCAGTTAAGACAACAGTAATTAAACGGACAATAATGTAATGGATGTTAAAGAATTAAGAGATCAGGATGTGACTCAGTTAAATGAACAGCTTATTACTTTGCGTAAAGAGCAATTTGAGTTGCGTATGCAAAAAAGCACATCTCAACTGACTGATTTATCAAAACTTGGCAAAACAAAAAAAGCGATTGCCCAAATTAAAACAATTATTAACGAGAAAAGCTCATGAGTGAAACTAATACGGTAGAAAGAGTCCTTACAGGTAAAGTTGTGAGCAACAGTCGTGACAAGACAATTGCTGTCTTAGTGGAGCGCAAGGTGCGTCATCCAATTTATAAAAAGTACATAAAGCGCAGCACAAAAGTTCATGCCCATGATGAAAAAAATGAGTGTGGTCTTGGTGACGTTGTAAGAGTTTCTGAATCAAAGCCATTTTCTAAAACAAAGAACTGGGCTCTGGTAGAAGTTGTTGAAAAATCTGTGAGTATTGATTAGATAGTCGCTATAAAGAGAGAAAGAATATGATTCAAATGCAAACAAAATTAAATATAGCGGATAACAGCGGTGGTGTTAGAGCTATGTGTATCAAAGTGCTTGGCGGTTCAAAAAGACGCTATGCAAACATTGGTGATGTTATCAAAGTAAGCATCAAGGAAGCTTCGCCTCGCGGTAAAGTAAAAAAAGGTGATGTTTATGATGCAGTGGTCGTTCGAACTGCTCAAGGTGTTCGTCGTAAAGATGGCTCTCGTATTCGTTTTGATACTAATGCAGTTGTTCTTCTTAATACAAAATTAGAGCCGATCGGAACTCGTATTTTTGGGCCGGTTACTCGTGAATTAAGGGGCGCTCAATTTATGAAAATTGTTTCACTTGCACCAGAGGTCTTGTAATGATGAAAATTAAACAAAATGATGAAGTAATCGTTATTGCTGGAAAAGATAAAGGCTCTGTTGGTACTGTAACTAAGGTACTTGGAGAAAAGGTGATTGTTGAAGGTTATAACTTAGCCAAAAAGCACGTTCGCCCTAATCCACAAGAAGGTATCCAAGGTGGAATTGAAGAAAAAGAAATGCCAATGAGTATTTCAAATGTAGCAATCTACAACCCTACAACAAAAAAGGCTGATCGGATCGGTGTTAGGGTTAATGATGAAGGTGTTAAAGAAAGATTTTTTAAATCAAACGGTGAAGCCGTTATTTAAAGTAACGAATAAGTAGGTGATAAGTGGCTAGATTACAAGAACAATATAAAAATGAAATTATCCCTAAGCTTCAGAAGGAGCTAGGTGTTTCTAATTCAATGTCTGTACCCAAGATTGAAAAAATTACAATCAACATGGGGCTTGGCAAAGCCTTAGGAGATAAAAAGGTATTGGAAAGCGCTCTAGAAGAGTTGGGTTTAATTTCTTCTCAAAAGCCGGTAACTTGCTTGGCAAGAAAGTCAGTTGCTAGCTTTAAGTTAAGAGAAGGTAACGCCATTGGTTGTAAGGTGACTCTTAGAAAAGAAAGAATGTATGAATTTCTTGATCGACTAGTTAATGTTGCTATTCCGCGTATCAGGGACTTCCGTGGATTAAATGACAAATCATTCGATGGAAGAGGTAATTACAACATGGGAATTACAGAACAAATTGTTTTTCCAGAAATTGAGTTTGAAAAGGTAACAAGTGTGCGAGGAATGGATATAGCTATTACCACCAATGCACAGAATGATGAAGATGCTAAGAAACTATTAGCGATGTTTAATTTCCCATTTAAAGGAGGAAATAATGGCTAAAAAGTCTATGATACATAGAGATATAAAGCGAGCTAAGTTGGTCGAAAAATATAAAGAGAAGCGCCTTGAATTGAAAAGAATTATCAAGAGTGTTCATACTTCTGATGAGGATCGTTTTCAGGCCGTAATTAAATTACAGTCACTTCCTAGAGATGCTTCGCCTGTGCGTCAGCGCAATCGTTGTGGCCTTTCAGGTCGTCCTCATGGTTTTTACAGAAAGTTTGGTTTAGCAAAAACTCAACTTAGAGAGCGCACCATGAATGGTGAAGTTCCTGGATTATCTAAAGCTAGTTGGTAGGAGGTTAATATGAGTATGTCTGATCCAATAGCTGATATGTTGACAAGAATTAGAAACGCGCAATCAGTCAACAAAGAGCAAGTTAGTATTCCTGCATCAAATTTGAAAGCTGCAATTGCCAGTGTTATGCAAGATGAAGGCTATATTACTTCTTTCTCAATCGAAGGTGAGTCTGCTAATAAAGAGCTAATCATTAAATTGAAGTACTTTGACAACCAACCGGTTATTGAAACACTTGATAGAATCTCAAAGCCTAGCTTAAGATACTACGCTGGTAAAGATGATATGCCAAGTGTTATGAATGGTCTTGGTATAGTTATTGTCTCAACGCCGAAAGGAGTGATGACAGGTCAATCTGCCAAAGCTCAAAATATTGGCGGCGAAGTTTTGTGTAGCGTTTCATAATAGTTGGAGATTAAAAATGTCTAGAGTTGCTAAAGCACCAATAACAATTCCTGAAGGCGTAAATATTACGCAAGAAGATGGTCTTCTTTCTGTTAAAGGAAAGCTAGGTGAAATGTCAATGCATGTCAATTCATCAGTACAGATTTCTACAGCTGACAATGTACTAACATTTGCTCCAAATGATGTAACTAAGAAAGAGGAAAAAGCGGCATGGGCTCAGGCTGGAACTGCTAGAGCAAATACAGCTAACTTAATTAAAGGCGTGACCGAAGGTTGGGAGAAAAAATTAACCCTAATTGGAGTCGGTTACAGAGCACAAGCAAAAGGAAAGGTTTTGAACCTAACTCTTGGCTTCTCTCACCCTGTTGACTACAAACTGCCTGAAGGAATCTCTGTCGAAACTCCTTCACAGACTGAAGTCATAGTAAAGGGAATTGATAAGCAGAAAGTTGGCCAAGCAGCTGCTGAAATTAGAGCATTTCGTCCGCCAGAGCCATATAAAGGCAAGGGTGTTCGCTATTCAGATGAGCAGGTTGTTCGAAAAGCTGCTAAGAAAAAATAATTGATAGAAGGTAGTTAAATGAAATTATCAAAAAAAGATGCTCGCATAAGAAGAGCAACAAAATTTAGAGCTAAGCATTCTGAGAGAGATTTAGAGCGTTTGTGCGTGTATAAATCATCTCAACATATTTATGCGCAAATTATAAGTAGTTGCGGAACTAAGACAATCGCTGCTGCATCTAGCGTCTCCTCTAAGATGAAAAATGGTGGAAATGTTGAAGCTGCATCCAAGGTTGGAGATTTAATAGCGCAAGCTGCTAAGAAGGCTAAAGTTTCTAAGGTCGCATTTGATCGTTCTGGTTTTAAATACCATGGAAGAGTTAAAGCACTTGCTGAGGCAGCAAGGGAAGGCGGATTAGATTTTTAATTAAAAGAACTTAAGGTTTAAAGAATGGCTGAAAATAATAGAAATAATTACAAAGAAGAAAGTGAATTCATAGAGAAGTTGGTAAATATCCGCCGCGTAGTTAAGGTAGTAAAAGGTGGTAGAATTTTCGGCTTTTCAGCTTTGGTAGTTGTTGGCGACGGTAATGGTAAAGTCGGCTATGGAACTGGTAAAGCACGTGAAGTGCCTTTGGCTATTCAAAAAGCAATGGATAAAGCTAAAAGATCAATGAAGCCTGTTCCACTAATTAATGGCACCCTTCACTACCCTATTACTTCTAGAGTTGGAGCTGCAAAAGTTTATATGCAGCCAGCCTCAGAAGGTACCGGTGTAATTGCTGGAGGCCCAATGAGAAGTGTTTTGGAAGCTGTTGGTGTTCACAATATACTAGCTAAGTGCAATGGAACTCGAAATCCAATTAGTGTTGTAAGAGCAACAGTTGATGGCCTTACTAAAATGTCATCACCACAAATTGTTGCTGCAAAGCGTGGCAAAACTGTTGAACAAATTATGGGAGAAGTCTGATGGCTGACGAAAAAGTAGAAAAGAAAGCAGCAGCTCCTAAGAAAGCAGCAGCTCCTAAGAAAGCAGCAGCTCCTAAGAAAGCAGCTGCAGCAAAAGTTGAGTCTCCGAGTGCAGTCGAAACTAAAAAAGCGCCTGCAAAGAAAGCTGCTCCTAAAAAGAAAACAGTTAGTGTTACATTAGTGAAAAGTTTTAATGGGAGATTACCTAAACATCGTGCTACTGTTACCGGTCTAGGTTTAAAAAGAATCAACCATACTGTTGAGCTTGAAGATACACCAGAAGTAAGAGGCATGATTAACAAGGTTTCTTACCTATTAAAAGTTGAGGGTTAATTAAATGAATTTAAATACATTAAAGCCTGCCTTAGGTGAAAAGTCTCTTAGAAAACGTGTAGGAAGAGGCATGGGTTCTGGAATGGGTAAAACAGCTGGAAGGGGCCATAAAGGTCAAAAATCACGTTCAGGTGGATTTACAAAGATTGGTTTTGAGGGTGGTCAAATGCCACTTCAGAGAAGATTGCCGAAGGTTGGATTTACATCACGCGTGTCTTCAATTACGTCACAAGTCACTTTATCTCAGCTAGACAAATTGTCTGAGAAAGATATTACTATCGATGTTTTAAAAAAACACAATCTTGTAACCAAAAACATTTTAAGAGTCAAAGTTATGCTCTCTGGAGAGATTAATCGTCCAATTAACCTGGTCGGAATTAAGCCTACTAAAGGTGCTAGAGCAGCAATTGAGGCTGCAAAAGGAACTATAAGCGAGTAATTCATGAGTGAAGATCTATTAAAACGCATCCTTTATCTAATTGGTGCATTGATCGTTTTCAGATTGGGAACACATATTGTGATCCCTTTCATATCTCAGACTGCGCTTGCATCTCTTGTTGAAGATAACAGAACTGGTATTCTGGGGATGATGAATATGTTCTCTGGTGGCGCATTAGAGAGGCTATCAATCTTCACCCTAGGGATTATGCCCTACATTTCCTCTTCAATCATCATGAACCTGATGACATCTGTTGTTCCAAGATTTGAGCAGCTTAAGAAAGAGGGTGAGCGAGGTAGAAGAACAATCACACAGTACACACGTATGGGAACTGTTCTATTAGCAGTTTTCCAATCTTATGGTATTTCAATTGCACTCCAGTCTCAAATGGGCGGTGGAGTTGCGTTAGTAACAAACCCTGGATTGACCTTTAGTTTTGTAACAGTGGTGACTTTAACTACTGGCACACTATTCTTAATGTGGCTAGGTGAGCAAATTAGTGAAAAAGGTATTGGTAATGGTATCTCTATGATCATTTTTGCAGGTATCGTTGCTGGTTTGCCGGCTTCATTTGGCAATACATTGAGTATGGTTGGTACTGGCGAGTTAAGTGTCTTTACTGTAGTAATTATGCTCATAATGGTGGTTTTAGTAATGGCTTTTGTAGTCTTCATGGAGCGAGGTCAGAGAAGAATTGCTGTTAACTATGCCAAACGTCAGCAAGGTAGAAAGATGGTTGGTGGACAGACTTCATATTTGCCTCTTAAGATAAATATGGCTGGAGTAATACCTCCAATTTTTGCATCAAGTATTATTCTTTTTCCAGCTACATTAGGCGGTTGGTTCTCTCAATCAGAGGGAATGGGTTGGTTAGCAGATATTACTTCAAGCATTTCACCTGGACAGCCGTTATATATTATGTTTTATGGTGCTGCTATTATCTTCTTTACTTTCTTTTATACAGCACTTACATTTAATGCAAAAGATACAGCAGACAATCTTCGAAAGTCTGGTGGTTTTATTCCTGGTATAAGGCCTGGACAGCATTCAGCCGATTATATTGATGCGGTAACTTCAAGATTGACAGCAGTAGGTGCTATTTATATTACAGCGGTATGTTTACTTCCAGAATTTTTAATTTTATACTGGAATGTTCCTTTCTATTTTGGTGGAACAAGCCTTCTAATTATCGTTGTAGTGGTTATGGATTTTATTGCCCAAGCTCAATCTCATATGATGTCAAATCAATATGAAGGTTTGATGCGTAAGGCAAATTTAAAGTAAGGGTAAGTTATGAAAGTAAGAGCATCAGTTAAAAAGATTTGTAAAGATTGCAAAATTATTAAGAGACATGGGGTTATCCGTGTCATCTGTAAAGAGCCACGTCATAAGCAAAGGCAGGGCTGATTACATTGACAGAGCTTAATTTACAAAGTAAAATTGCACGATTTTTCAGCTTAAAGAAATTGAACGGAAAAACTGTTCAAAACTATTATTTATTTGAGGTATAGGAAGAGTATATGGCACGTATTGCAGGAATAAATATTCCAACAAATAAGCATATTGTGATTGGCTTACAGTCTATTTTTGGTATTGGTGAAACTAGATCTAAGTTGATATGTGAATCATTGAAATTAGACCCAAGTACAAAGGTCTCTGCTCTTACTGAAGATCAGCTTGACTCGATCCGTGATGCGGTTTCAAAGTATGAGGTTGAAGGTGACCTAAGACGTGAAGTTGCAATGAGTATTAAGCGCCTTAGAGATTTAGGTTGCTATCGTGGAATTAGACACAGAAAGGGATTGCCTTTACGTGGTCAGAGAACTAAAACAAACGCAAGAACCAGAAAAGGTCCGCGTCGTTTAATTAAATAAAAAGGCATAAGATATTATGGCAAAAGAGCAAGCTTCTAAGAAGAAATCAAAAAAAATCGTCTCAGACGGTATTGCGCATATACACGCAACTTTTAATAATACTATTGTGATGATTACTGATCGACATGGTAATACCATTTGCTGGGCTACTTCTGGAGGCGCTGGCTTTAGAGGCTCAAGAAAGTCTACTCCATTTGCAGCACAAGTAGCTGCAGGAAATTGTGGAGAAAAAGCACAGGCTTTTGGAATGAAAAATCTTGAAGTTAGAGTTAAAGGGCCGGGTCCAGGTCGTGATTCTGCAATTCGTGGACTGAACGCACAAGGTTTAAAAATTCAATCAATAACAGATGTGACGCCAATACCTCATAACGGTTGCCGTCCTTCTAAGAAAAGAAGAGTATAAGGATAAATTATGGCAAGATATACTGGTCCTACATGTAAATTAGCACGTCGTGAGGGTGTTGACTTAGAGCTGAAGAGTGGAATTCGCTCAATTGATTCAAAATGTAAATTAACCCAACTTCCTGGGATGCACGGTGCAAATGCTCGTCGTCAAAAAGGAAGTGAATACGGTCTCCAGCTTAGAGAGAAGCAAAAAGTTAGACGTATTTACGGCATCCTGGAAAAGCAGTTTAGTCTTTACTATAAGAAAGCAAGCTCAAGAAAAGGCCCTACTGGTGAAAACCTTTTGTCACTTCTTGAATGCCGTTTAGACAATGTTGTATACAGAATGGGATTTGCTTCAACTCGTGCTGAGGCTAGACAACTAGTTTCTCATAAGTCAATTTTAGTGAATGGAAAGGTTGTAAATATTCCTTCTTTTCAAGTCAGTGCAAATGATGAAATTTCAGTAAGAGAAAAAGCGAAAAAACAAAGCCGAATTCAGCTTGCAGTTGAAATCTCTGGTCAAAATGGAGTAGCTGAATGGGTCGATGTTGATAATAAAGCATTGAAAGGCGTTTTTAAGAACGTACCAGCGCGCGATGAATTATCTTCTGATATTTCAGAGCAATTAATCGTGGAACTATATTCTAAATAGGAATTAAATATGCAAGGAAGTGCAAGAGATTTTTTAAAACCAAAACTAGTAGATTCTGTTGAAATATCTAAGAACGAATATCGTGTCGTTCTTGAACCTTTTGAGCGTGGATTTGGCCATACTCTAGGTAATTCAATAAGAAGAACATTGTTATCTTCTATGGTTGGCTCTGCTATTACTGAGGTGGCTATTGATGGTGTTATGCATGAATTCTCAACTATAGAGAGCGTTCAGGAAGATGTATTGGACATCCTTCTTAACCTGAAAGAGGCTTCAATTGGACTTAATGCAAGTGAAAGTGCTACTGTAATCATTGAGAAAGAAGGCCCATGTGAGCTTACGGTTGCAGACATTGAGGCTAATGGAACTGATGTATCAGTCTTCAATCCTGAAAAAGTTATTGCTACAGTAAATGAAGGCGGCAAAATTAGAATGACACTGGGTATTGGAACGGGTGTTGGTTATGATGTTGCTGTTGCAAGATCAGTTGATTCTGAAACTATTGGAAGTATCCAATTGGATGCTAGCTTCTCACCGATTAAAAGAGTTAGTTTTACAGTTGAAGCAGCTAGGGTTGAGCAAAAGGTAAACCTTGACAGACTGAACATAGTTATCGAAACTAATGGCTCAGTAGATGCTGAAGAAGCAGTCAAAAGAGCTGCTACTATTCTTCAAGATCAGCTCTCATCATTTGTAGAATTAGAGCCAGTTATTGAAGAGGAGCCTCAACCTACATCTGATGATTTCCCTCCAATGTATCTGTCTGCAGTTGATGAACTTGAGCTTACTGTTCGTTCAGCAAACTGCCTGAAAGCTGAGCAAATATATTACATAGGTGATCTAATACAAAAATCAGAGCAGGATTTATTGAGAACTCCTAACTTAGGACGTAAGTCTCTAAATGAAATTAAAGAAGTATTAACTGAGAAGAACTTAGAGCTAGGTACTGAAATTGAAAACTGGCCGCCAGTTGACTTAATGAGTGAATAAGGATATACGATGAGACACAGAAAGTCAGGAAGACAACTAAATAGAAATGCATCGCACAGAAAAGCTATGTTTAAGAATATGGCTAATTCTTTGATTTTGCATGAAACAATTAAAACTACATTACCAAAAGCTAAAGAGCTTAGACGTGTAATTGAGCCTCTTATAACAAGAGCCAAGGCTGATAGTGTTGCAAATCGTCGTCACATCTTCTCGAAGTTAAGAGATGACGCTATGGTTGCTAAACTGTTTACTCAAGTTGGCCCTTTCTATAAAGATCGACCTGGTGGTTATGTCCGTATATTAAAAGCAGGTTTTCGTACAGGTGACAAAGCTCCAATGGCTTTAGTTCAACTAGTAGACTTTGAAGGAGAAGAAGAAGTTGTAGTTGCGGCACCAAAGAAAGAAGCTAAAGCTGCGGCACCAAAGAAAGAAGCTAAAGCTGCAAAAAAAGAATCTTAAAGGAATTAATATATGCCAGCAATTAAAGTAAGAGAGAATGAACCGTTTGACATTGCACTTCGTCGTTTTAGACGTTTATGTGACAGAGCAGGTGTTATTACTGATGTAAGAAAAAAAGAATTTTTCGAAAAACCGACATGGGTCAATAAGCGTAAAAAAGCTGCAGCAGTAAAAAGAACTCATAAGGAAATGTCAAAAAACAGGATTCATCGTAAACGCATGTACTAAAGCTTTAGTACTTAATTAAATAATCTAATGTCTCAGCTCAAACAACTCATAACCAATGATATGAAGTTGGCTTTGAAGGCTCAAGACAAATCTGCCCTTAAAGCCATCAGAATGATTCTTGGGGCAATCAAGCAAAAAGAAATAGACGAACGTATTGATTTGGATGATACCCAAGTCATGGCTGTTATTCAAAAAATGGTAAAGCAGCGAAAAGACTCAATTTCTCAGTTTTCAGATGCCGGAAGAACAGATCTGGTTGAGGTTGAGGAGGCAGAGCTATCTATCATAAATAATTACATGCCAAAGCAACTCAGTGAAGCTGAAATTGAAGCAGCAGTTGACAAAGCTATTTCTGATTCTGGTGCTGACTCTATGAAAGATATGGGTAAGCTTATGGGAACACTCAAAGGCCAATTGGATGGCCAGGCGGATATGGGACTGGTCTCTCAGCTTATTAAGTCTAAATTATCTTAATAAGCAAACTAAACGCTCGTAATTACTTCCTCCATCACTACAAAAGTTGAGCTGTTTTGAACGTGGGGAAGCGCAGAGATTTTTTCTCCTAGAACTTTTCTATAACTATCCATATTCTCAGTCCTTACCTTCAACAAATAATCAAAATTTGATGCAATCATATGGCATTGCTCTACCTCTGATACTTCTTTAATAGCCTTATTGAATGCATTAAGTGCCATCGTTTTGGTGTCATTGAGTTTGATTTGCACAAAGGCAATATGATTATTGTCTATTAAGTCGTGATTAATGACTGCCTTATATCCCTTGATATAGCCTGCAGTCTCAAGCTTTTGTACACGCTTCAAGCAAGGGGTTTTAGACAAACCAATATGGTTAGACAAATCGGTAATTGTCATCCGCCCATCACTTTGTAAAAGCTCAAGTATTTTATGATCAAAGCTATCAATATTAGTCATAATTGCTATTATTTATAAAAATTTAGTTATATATATAATTATATTATAAATAAATTGTAATTAATTGCTTTATTTATGTATTTTAATAGTTATATTCACTACAACTATTAAAATAAAATAGACTTATGAATTGGATTTA
>CABWZI010000024.1 GCA_902509905.1 uncultured Gammaproteobacteria bacterium
GATTGAAAGGTGTGATGTGCCTATTACTGTAAAGCATCGAATAGGGATTGATGACATGGAGAGTTACGAGCAGTTATCAGAATTTGTTGACCTTATCAGTCAAAAGGGCTGTCAACATTTCATTGTTCATGCGCGCAAAGCTTGGCTTACGGGCTTGAGTCCAAAAGAAAACCGAACCATCCCGCCATTAAACTATCCTTGGGTTTATCAACTCAAAAAAGATTTTCCAAATTTAAAATTTTCTATTAACGGCGGTATAGATAGTTGCGAGGATATTGCAGGACATTTAGAGCATGTTGATGGCGTCATGCTTGGAAGATCAATTTATCACAATCCATTTTTGCTTGAGCAGATTGAATTAGAGATCTTTAAGAGCAATGTGGGATTATTGAATAGAGAGCTTATTCTTTCAAAATACATGTCCTATATATCAGCTCAGCTGCAACAAGGCGTCCCAATCAGGTCTATGACAAGGCACATCTTGGGTTTGTATCATGGCGAGGCAAATGCCAAGCTTTTTAGAAGATTACTAAGCGGAAAAGTTGTAGAGTTGGATCATTTAAACGAATGGCTAGATTTTAAAAAAAATAGTTTAACTGAGATTAAAAGTGTTTAATAGTTTGGTAAAATTTTTGTAATACTTCTTGAAAAATACTATGGCAGGCAACCACTTTGTAGCTAGCATCGATATTGGAACTGAAAAGATTGCTTTACTGGTTGCTGAGAGAGAGGATGATGACCATCTGAGAATCATTGGACATAACGTTTGTCCTTCAAAAGGAGTCAGAAGAGGGTCTATTTTTTCGATTGACTCTTTGTCCAGAGAAATTTCAAAACTAATCAAGAAGACTGAAGAAAGCTTTGGAATTAGTCTTGCTCTGTTTCGCGTCAATATTTCTGATACTCACCTAACCTGTATCGATGGAAAAGGCAAGGTCCCTGTAAATGAATTTGTAAGCTCTGAAGATTTAGATGCAGTGCTTGAATCAGCAATGGCGATTTCAACGCCAACCAACAAAGAAAAACTCCATATTATTAAAAAGAAATTTACGATCAACGAGACCGTCGTTGTGGACGATCCGATGGATATGGAGGCTCAAGTTTTAGAGTCCAAGGTTCATATCATTACTGTTTCAAGTTCAAGCGTAAGAAATGTTGAAAACTGCCTCAAGCAGAGTGACCTTGAGGTCGATAAAATTGTACTCAATTCGGTTGCTAAATCTCAGGCATTGCTTACTCAAGAGGATAAGAATAGTGGTGTTTGTCTTCTTGATATAGGTGCAGGAGTGACGAGTTATTCGGTTTTCAAAGAAGAAGGCATTATACAAAGTGGAATTATAGCAGTGGGTGGTGACGAGGTTACGCAATCCATTGCATATTCATTTGATACCTCTCTTGAAGAAGCTAAAAGACTTAAAGAGAGCTATGGAGTTGCCAAAACTTTGCCTCAGTCCGATGATAAGTTTATTGATTTCACTCAGGCCAATAACAAGGAAGAGCGACAACTCTCTAGCTTAGATTTGAGTGCGGTCATTGAGGAGTCTTACAGGGAAATTTTTGAGGAGCTCAAAAATGAGCTCAAGCATCGCAATTTAGATTCGATTATCAAGTCTGGATTTGTCCTTAGTGGGGGCGGCTCAGAGATAGGTTCTATTGAAGAACTGGTCCGCGATTGTTTTTCTAAGCGAGTAAAGCTTGGTAAAATTCAGAGATCAAGAATTTCAGGTCTTGAAGCTATTCTGACTGACTATCGCTATACCGGAAGTATCGGCTTACTTTTGCATGAGGGTGATTTGAATAAAGCTAAATTTATTGTTTCAAACGGAAACAAAGGCGTAATGGGTAAACTAAAGAATGCAATTGTAGGTAATTTCTAAATTATGGTCAAACAAAGAACAATTAAGAAAACGGTCAAAGCACGTGGTGTTGGGATTCATAGCGGGAAAGTCGTTAACTTAACCTTAATCCCTGCTGCACCTGATCATGGCGTTGTTTTTAAAAGACTGGATGCTGGAGGCAGACAGGTCCATGCACATAGCGCATTCGTCAATGAGGTGGTTTTATCTACTGGGCTAGAAAATCAAGGCGTAAAGGTTTCAACAATTGAGCACCTTATGTCAGCCCTCTCAGCACTAGGAGTTGATAATTTGTTAGTTGAACTCGATTCATTTGAGGTGCCTATCATGGACGGCTCATCTGCGCCATTTGTTTTCCTAGTTCAATCGGCTGGAATAGAGGAACAAGATGCGCCCAAAAGATTTATCGTGATTAAAGACAAAATTAGAGTAGAAAATGGTGAGTCATGGGCACAAGTCTCTCCACATAATGGTTTTAAAGTTTCATTAGAAATTGATTTTGAACACAAAAAAATAAAAGAAAGTGGGCAAAAACTTACCATTGATTTTTCTGAGCAATCTTATTTAAAAGAAATATCCCGAGCCAGAACATTTGGTTACGAGAGAGATGTTGAGATGCTTCAAAAACAAAACCTTGCTCTTGGTGCTAGCATTGATAATGCAATTGCTCTCTCAGATGACGACATCCTTAACGAGGATGGCATGCGCTATCACAATGAATTTGTGAAACACAAAATTTTAGATATTGTTGGTGACCTGTTTCTATTAGGGGGTAACGTTATTGGGCACTATGAAGGTTTCAGGACTGGTCACATGCTTAATGACCAACTTTTATCTGCCATTCTATCTCAGCCAAAAGCTTTCAGTATTGAAACTTTTGAGGAGAGTGATTCGCCTATTCAATTCTATTCAGAAGATTGGCAAAATGATCTATAAGTAAGACTTAATTTTTAAAAATCAATAATCCAATGCTTGCCTTCTTGTGGCCTGTTTTTAAAGCAAATTTTGCATCCAACGAAGTGTTTTGACCCCAAATTCTTTGGGTATAATCGAAAACTTTTAAATTACCGTATTAAGTGATGGAATTAAATGGCGCTGAAATCCTAGTAGATTGTCTTCAGAAAGAGGGCGTTGATCACGTTTTTGGATATCCAGGCGGCGCTGTCCTTCATATTTATGATGCGATAGAGGCTCAGGATAAGATTACTCATGTATTAGTTCGTCACGAGCAGGGCGCTGCTCACGGCGCTGATGGTTATGCTAGAGCTAATGGAAAGCCAGGTGTCGTTTTGGTTACATCAGGCCCTGGAATTACGAATGCTGTCACAGGTATCGCGACCGCTCATATGGACTCAATACCTATGGTGGTAATCTCGGGCCAAGTTCCCTCACCGCTGATAGGTATGGATGCTTTTCAGGAGGTTGATGCTACGGGAATTACGCGTTCATGTGTGAAGCATAATTTTCTTGTAAGAGATATTAAGGATATTGCCACTACTGTCAAAAAAGCTTTCCATATAGCGACTACTGGAAGGCCAGGTCCTGTTGTCATTGATATACCTAAGGACATTACCATTGCCAAAATGGAGCAAGAGGAGTATCCAGAGTCAATAGAGATACGCTCTTATAAGCCCACAACTAAGCCGAGTAATCGTCAAATTAGAAAAGCGGCAGAGCTCATTACAAAATCAAAAAAACCGATCCTTTATGCAGGTGGAGGATGTGTCATTGGAAATGCGTCTGAAGAGCTCAGAGAGTTTACAAGAATGCTTGGATTTCCAATTACTCAAACATTGATGGGGCTTGGTGCATACCCAATGACAGATAAACAGTCACTTGGTATGCTTGGTATGCATGGAACTTATGAAGCCAACATGGCAATGCATGGCTCTGATTGCGTAGTCGCCATTGGTGCAAGATTCGATGACAGGATTACAGGCAACCTAGCAAAATTTTGTCCTACAGCTAAGTTTATTCATATTGATATAGACCCATCACAGATTTCTAAAAATGTGGTTGCTGATATTCCAATTGTTGGGCAAACTGCCCAAGTTTTGCAGGCACTTATCGCTGAACTAAAGGATAAAGACTTATCTGACATTTCTAAATGGTGGTCGCAAATTGAAGAGTGGAGAAAGGTTGACTCGTTAGCCTATAAAAAATCACCTGGCGTCATTAAGCCGCAGTCAGTTATTGAGGCATTGTATGAGGTCACTGAAGGTAAGGCCATTGTAACGTCTGATGTTGGGCAGCATCAAATGTGGGCTGCGCAATACTACTTGTTTGATGAACCAAGACAATGGATTAACTCAGGTGGTCTTGGAACAATGGGTTTTGGTCTTCCAGCTGCCATGGGCGCTAAACTTGCGATGCCAGAAAAAGATATCGCTTGTGTTACAGGTGAGGGAAGCATTCAAATGATGCTCCAGGAGCTTTCAACTATGCTCCAATATGCCACTCCAGTAAAAATTATTAACCTCAATAATGGCTATCTTGGAATGGTTAGGCAGTGGCAAGAGTTTTTCTATGAAAAGCGATATGCAATGTCTTACATGGATGCTTTGCCTGACTTCATTAAGTTAGCTGAGAGCTATGGTCATTTGGGAATCAAGGTTGACAAAGAGGAAGATCTTAAGCCGGCTTTAATAGAGGCATTTAAACAAAAAGATCGTACCGTTTTTCTAGATATCATTACTGATCCATCGGAAAATGTATTTCCAATGATTCCAGCAGGTGGTGCGCACTGCGATATGCTTCTTGCAGGTAGGGATGAGATGGTATCCAAAGATGAAACAGACTTTAACGCGGTATAGATTATGAGACATATTATTTCAGTTATATTAGAAGATGAGGCTGGAGCACTCTCAAGAGTCTCTGGACTCTTTACTCAGCGCGGCTTTAATATCGAATCACTGACCGTTGCGCAAACTACTGATCCAACTCTCTCAAGGATGACTATAGTCTCTTCTGGAAGTGAGAGAGTGTTAGAGCAAATCGTCAAACAGCTTAATAAACTAATAGAGGTTGTTAAAGTGACTGACTTGACTAGCCAAGATCACGTCGAGAGAGAGCTGATGCTTGCTAAGATTTCTTCAACCTCAAAAGAGGGTGTTGATTTAAAAGAGCTAGTGGAAATTTTTGGCTGTAAAGTTGTTGATGTTAAAGACAAGATCTATACGATTGAGGTATCAGGAAAGACTAAGAAGATTAATGCATTTTTGGATGCAATAGAGCCATCAAATATTATTGAAATCTCAAGAACGGGTGTAACTGGGATTTCAAGAGGAAAAAAATTAATATAAATTATAGGAAAAAAAATGAATAGATATTACGATAAAGACGCAGACCTTTCAATAATTCAAGGCAAAAAAGTAGCCATTATAGGTTACGGGTCTCAAGGACATGCTCATGCAAATAACTTAAAAGACTCAGGGGTTGAGGTAGTTGTAGGGCTGAGAGAAGGATCATCTTCAGCCACAAAAGCCAAAGAGGCTGGATTGGGAGTTATGTCTGTAGAGGAAGCAAGTGGATGGGCTGATGTTGTTATGGTTCTTGCACCAGATGAGTTCCAAGCGAGTATCTATTCCGAAAATATAGAACCTCACTTGAAGCAAGGCGTTGCCCTAGCTTTTGCTCATGGCCTAAATATTCATTTTGATATGATTGTCCCTAGAAAAGATCTTGATGTCATTATGATTGCGCCTAAAGCTCCGGGACATACTGTACGTTCTGAGTTTGTTAAAGGTGGAGGTATTCCTGATCTGATTGCGGTAGAGCAAAATGCAACTGGAAATGCTAAAGAGATTGCTCTCTCTTATGCCTCAGCAATTGGAGGTGGAAGAACAGGTATTCTTGAAACAAGCTTTAGAGAGGAAACAGAAACAGATCTATTTGGTGAGCAGGTCGTCCTGTGCGGAGGAACAACTTCACTAGTTCAGGCAGGATTTGAAACACTCGTCGAGGCAGGGTATGAGCCTGAAATGGCATATTTCGAGTGTTTACACGAGTTAAAACTAATTGTTGACTTGCTTTATGAAGGCGGAATAGCAAATATGCGTTATTCAATTTCTAATACAGCTGAATACGGTGATGTCACTCGAGGTCCAAGAATAGTGACTGATGAAACTAAGGCTGAAATGAAAAAGATTCTAAGCGAAATTCAAAGCGGTGCGTTTGCTAAAGAGTTCATTGGCAATGTTGGGGAGTTACCAGCTCGTCGAGATGTTCAGCGCAAACATCAAATTGAAACGGTTGGTGAAAGCCTTCGTTCAATGATGCCTTGGATTGCAAAAAATAAATTAGTTGACCAATCAAAAAACTAATTCAAACTGACCTGGTCTGCTTTGAAACTTAAAAGTAATGACTGAGAAAATACCAAGCAAAAGAGGAATTTATCTTCTGCCAAGCGTTCTAACAACGTTTGGCATGTTTGCTGGTTTTTATTCAATTATTTCTTCAATTAATGGTGATTTCACAATAGCTGCAATCTCAATTTTGATCGCCATGATGTGGGACACCCTCGATGGGCGGGTTGCTCGCCTTACAAATACTCAGAGCGCCTTTGGTGCTGAATATGACTCACTGGCTGATTTAGTGTCATTTGGCTTAGCTCCAGCTCTCCTTGTCTATCAGTGGACTCTATATGAACTTGGCAGGTTTGGCTGGCTGGCAGCCTTTGTGTATTTGGCTTGTGCTGCTCTTAGGCTTGCAAGATTTAATACTCAGGTTGGTACTGCCGACAAGAGGTATTTTCAGGGACTTCCCTCTCCCGCAGCAGCTGGCGTTATAGCCAGTATGATTTGGCTTAAAATATGGACATTCGCGTCTTTTGACTCAGATGTAATTTCAATGGGCTATTACCTAGGAGCGGGCATCACAATTTTGTGTGGCCTATTAATGGTGAGCAATGTTCGCTACTATAGCTTCAAAGAATTTGATTCTAAAAAAGCTTCATTTAGATTCCTATTAATAGTAATTTTGAGCCTAATTATTTTGGTGTATAAGCCCAACATTATTCTCTTTACAGGTTTTTTTGTTTACTTATTGTCGGGCCCTGTAATAACCATCATTGGACTGAACAGAAATCGTCTAAAGAAAAAACAAGCTTAATCAGCTCAAGTTCCTCTATAATCTATCGCTATGAATAAGTTTCTTAATTTATTGACACTAACTTCACTGAGCAAGCCCTTTGCTTTGTTACGATTATTGCCGTAAGGCAATAATAATCATAGTAGACGAAAGTCTATCCATAAAACCTAAGTTAAAATGTGAGAAATAAAAGGAGCTAGCGATGTCCGAAAAACTAATAAT
This sequence comes from uncultured Gammaproteobacteria bacterium, assembly GCA_902509905.1. Classification (GTDB taxonomy): domain Bacteria; phylum Pseudomonadota; class Gammaproteobacteria; order PS1; family Pseudothioglobaceae; genus Pseudothioglobus. The sequence goes on from CABWZI010000024.1 coordinate 7,167, forward strand.
ATTTGATACAACTCTAAGAGATGGAGAGCAATCACCTGGCGCATCTATGACAAAAGATGAAAAGGTTAGAATTGCCAAAAGCTTAGAGAAAATGAAGGTAGATGTCATTGAGGCGGGTTTTGCTATAGCCTCTCAGGGAGACTTTGAGGCAGTTCAAGCTGTTGCAAAAGCAGTAAAAGACTCTACAATTTGCTCTTTAGCGAGAGCACTAGATAAAGATATTGATAGAGCAGGAGAGTCAATAAAACAGGCAAATTCTGCTCGAATTCATACTTTTATTGCGACATCTGATATCCATATGAAGATGAAACTGGGGATGACCCCTGATGAAGTTGTTGATCAGGCAGTTAGGTCAGTTAAGAGAGCCACCAAATTTACAGATAATATTGAATTCAGTCCAGAAGATGCTGGTAGGTCAGATATTGATTTTTTGTGTCGAATAATTGAAGCTGCTATCAACTCAGGGGCTACGACCATTAATATTCCTGATACAGTTGGATACAATATTCCTCATCAGTTTGGAAAGACAATGAAAGAGCTTATTGAAAGAATTCCAAACTCTGATAAAGCTATCTTCTCTGCGCACTGCCATAATGATCTTGGTCTGGCAGTCTCTAATTCTCTATCAGCAGTTTTAAACGGCGCAAGACAAATTGAGTGCACCATTAATGGTCTAGGTGAAAGGGCTGGAAATACCTCTTTAGAGGAGGTAGTAATGGCTGTAAGAACGAGACAAGATGTCTTTGGTTGTGACACAAATATAGATGCCACAGGAATTCTGGCTGCTTCTAGGTTAGTATCCTCAATCACTGGTTTTGTGGTTCAGCCTAATAAGGCAATCGTAGGTGCCAATGCTTTTGCTCATGAGGCAGGAATTCATCAAGATGGCGTCCTTAAACATAGAGAAACTTATGAAATCATGAAGGCAGAGGATGTTGGATGGAATAATAATTCATTGGTCCTAGGAAAGCACTCTGGTCGAAACGCATTTAAATCTAGGCTGAGTGAGCTGGGCGTTGAGTTTGAGTCTGATGAGGATCTAAACGATGCTTTCTCAAGGTTTAAAACGCTTGCCGATAAGAAACATGACATCTTTGACGAGGACCTTCAGGCATTAGTCTCAGAGACTCAGACTGAGGATACAGAAATCATCCAACTAGTGTCTCTCAAGGTTTCTGCAGAGTCTGGCAAGGTTAATACAGCTGATGTGACTCTATCTATTAACGGTAGTGAACATAGTGCTTCAGCAAACACTTCTGGTGCTGTGGATGCCACGTTTAATGCTATTTTGTCATTAGTCGACATCGAGCCAAAACTTCAGCTTTACTCTGTCTCGAACGTTACTCAGGGAACAGACTCGTTGGGCGAGGTGAATGTTAGACTAGAGCATGAGGGCAAGATTGTTAATGGCCAGGGAGTTGATACTGATATTATCACTTCTTCAGCTAAAGCATACGTACATGCACTCAATAAAGTTATGGCAAATGTAGAACGAGCACACCCTCAAATTTGATGCGCCCAGATAGAAGCAATTATCTTGAGGCTCTTGGAATACCGGACTTTTTGTATTCCTCTGTCGGCTCTGAAGCTACAGAGAATGCAAAATTGTTGGTGCTTGAGGTAGGCTCTGAGGACTCGTTTTGTGAGTCTGGGGCTAGCCAAGATTTGTTATTTAAAATGTTGGCATCCATTGGCCTTAGTTTGAATGAATGTGATTTGATATCGGTAGATAAATCTGAAATTAATCGCTTTATTCAAGATCACTCTTCGGATTTGATGTTAATTATGGACTCATCTCTTTCTGTAACAGGTCAATCTTTATTTGTGACGCATCATCCTAAAGAAATAATAAAAAATCCAATACTCAAGAGAGATTCCTGGGAGACTTTAAAGAAGGTCAAGTCATGTCTAAAGTAGATTATTCACATAACTCCTATGAGAGACCCAAGTTAAAAACGCCAAACGGTGAAAAAAAGCTTTTACTACACTCATGCTGCGCGCCCTGCGCAGGTGAAATCATGGAAGCCTTAGCGGCATCTGAAATTGATACTACGATATATTTCTATAACCCTAACATTCATCCTTTTGATGAGTATGAGCTCAGGAAAGAGGAGAATATTCGTTTTGCTGAAAAATTAGGCATGCCAATTATTGATGCTGACTATGATCGTGATGAGTGGTTTGCTAGAACCAAGGGGCAAGAGCATGAGCCAGAGAGAGGAGCAAGGTGTACAACCTGCTTTGATATGAGGTTTCAAAAAACTGCACAGTACGCTTCTGAAAATAATTTTGATATTATTTCCTCAACTCTTGGGATATCAAGGTGGAAGGATATGAAGCAAATTAACGACTCTGGTGCAAGGTCGTCAGAGCCTCATGATCTGCCTTATTGGGATTTTAACTGGCGCAAACAAGGCGGCTCATCTAGGATGCTAGAAATATCCAAAAAGGAAAATTTCTATCAACAAGAGTACTGCGGATGCGTTTATTCTCTGAGAGATACTAATAACTGGCGCATCTCAAAAGGCAGAGGCAAGATTGAGAGAGGTGTCAAATTTTATCAAGAGGCCAAATTAAAATTATCTCAGCTAGATTAAGCCTCAATTAGGTAAAGAAGCAGAGATTTTTGAACATGAAGGCGGTTCTCAGCCTCGCTCCAAACAACACTCTGACTCCCATCGATTACCTCAGAGCTGACCTCTACGCCGCGGTAGGCAGGAAGGCAATGCATAAAGACAGCATCATTCTTTGCATGATTCATCATCAACTGATTGACCTGAAAGCCACTAAAAGCAGTTTCTCGCTGTTTTTTTTCAGATTCCTGACCCATGCTGGTCCAAACATCAGTAACAACGATATCGGCCTCCTCACATGCATCCATAGGGTTATTGAATAAAGTAACGTTTTTCTGATATTTTTGTATAAAAAGATCAGAGGGCTCATAGCCAACTGGGGTCGCAATTGATAACTCAAAATCAAATATCGACGCTGCTTGCATATAGGTCTGGCAAACATTGCATCCATCCCCAATCCAGGCAATTTTTTTACCTTGAATAGAGCCCTTTTCCTCTTGATATGTCATCAGGTCGGCCAGAATTTGACACGGATGTGATTCATCCGAAAGAGCGTTAATAACGGGTTTACTTGAATGCTTTGAGAATTCATCAATGTCTTCATGAGAAGAAAGCCTGAGCATTACTGCATCAACCATAGAGCTAATGACTATTGCGCTGTCAGTAATCGGCTCACCCCTGCCCAGTTGAATATCTTTTTCAGATAAAAACAGGGATTGACCGCCAAGCTGAGTCATGCCAGCTTCAAATGAGACTCTGGTTCTAGTTGAAGATTTATCGAAAATCATTGCCAAAGTTCTATTGTTTAGCGAGTCATTTATCGTTCCACTTTTATGTTCTTTTTTTAAAGTAATTGCGCGATCAATAATGCCTTGTAATTCCTTATGGCTTAGATCATCAAAATTAATAAAGTTTTTTGTCATGATTATTCCTAATTACCTATTAGTGTAACAAGTTTACCGATCAAGGTGTCTATTTCCTTTTTAGAGATTATTAATGGGGGTAGCATTCTTATTGAGGTTCCGGTAACGTTGATAAGTAGTTTATCTTGAAGTGCTTTTTTGACCAGTTGAGTGCAATTCACTTTGTCGCTATCCAGACCAATACCAATCATAAGCCCCTTGATCCTAATTTCCTTGACTGCAGGATTATTACTCAAGTGTTTATCAAATTCTGATTTAAAGTATGCGCTCATTTGATTGACATTATCAAGCACATCAGTATTCTGAAATACATCTAAGACACCCAAAGCTGCAGCAGTGACCAACGGATTACCCCCAAATGTTGATCCGTGCGTTCCTGGAGTAAGCATTTCAGATGCAACACCTTTTGCAAGGCAAGCGCCAATTGGAACACCATTGCCAAGTCCTTTGGCAAGACACAGTACGTCTGGAGTGATGTCGTTATGTTCGTGTGCAAAAAGTTTTCCAGTTCTTCCCATACAAGATTGAACTCCATCTAAGATGAGCAGCCAGTTATTCTTTTTACAGATCTCTTGGACCTTATTGAGATAATCACTTTTCGGAATGATTACGCCAGCTTCTCCCTGAATCGGCTCAACCATGACAGCAACTATGTCCTTGTTGCCTTTCAATTGTTGAATCCCTTCTAAATCGTCATACTTGACATGAATAAACTCACTCATGAGTGGAGAAAATCCTGCCTGAACTTTGGCTTGTCCCGTCGCTGACAAGGTTGCCATTGTTCTGCCATGGAAGCTTTGACTTGCAGTTATGATGACTGGATTTTCAATATTTTTGCTGCGCGCATACAGTCTTGCAATTTTAATTGCTGCCTCGTTAGCTTCTGCTCCAGAATTAGAGAAAAAGACTTTATCCATATTGGCCAAATTGCATAATTCTCTAGCTAGCTCCTCTTGGTTTTCAATACGATAAACATTAGAAGTATGCAGTAGCTTCTGTGACTGATCTACTAATTGTTTTGTTATTGTTGGGTGACAATGACCAAGGTTGACAACCCCAATACCAGATAAAGCATCAAGATATTCCACTCCGTTTGAGTCTGTTAGCCAGCAACCATCACCCTTAACAAAGGTGACATCAAGCGGAGAGTAGTTAGACATTAAGTTAGACATAAAATTATTAGGGTAGTTAAATAAAAAAAGCCCCAAATTGGGGCTTTTGAAATTAGGTATATTATTAAATTCAAGACAAAACAGCCACCGCTTGGGTATAGGATTGAAGACAAGATCTTCGCGAATTAAGTCTTCTTTTTGTGCTTAATGAAACCATCTCTGTAAGAACTTATTTAAATAATAAACACAATATTATAACCTAATTTTGGTACTCATTCTTTCTGTAATTTAGTCAATATACAATATAAAAAAGTTAAACTATGAGTGCTTTTTATGACACAATATAGTTGCAAGAAAAACAATTTTATTTCATTAATCTAAGGAGTAAAAATGCAACTAAACCTTTCTGGTCACCATCTCGATATTACATCTGCCATCAGGCAACACACAAGCGATAAGCTTTCAAAAATTAAACACCACTTTGACAATGTTATGAACGTTAATATGATTTTAGAGGTACAAAAAGACGTTCAAACCGCAGAAGCAACAATTCACGTTAGGGGAGCTGACTTGTTTGCTAAAGCACAAAGTAACGACATGTATGTGTCAATTGATCAGTTAATTAACAAACTAGATACTCAAATAATAAAACACAAAGAAAAACTACATAACCACAGAGGTTAGTCCATATAAATTATAATATGTTGTAATAACTGCATAACAAGTCTTACTTGTTATGCAGGTCACGCAACGGATAAAAATTATGGCTGAGATAGAGCTTACTAGTTTCGAGGTAAGCCTTCAAAATTTAATGACTGCTCTAGAAGCATCTGACCATGATGAGGCCAAACATCAAATCAAAGAACTTCATCCAGGAGAAATAGCACTTCTCTTTGAGGCTATTCAGCCAAAAGATAGGTCCATCCTTTGGCCAAGCATTGAAATTTCTGTTCAGGGAGAAATCTTAAAGGAGGTCAACGAGGACGTACAGTCACAGCTGATTGCTGAGATGAGTGTGGATTCCTTAGTGAAAGCCACAGAGAAGTTAGATACTGATGATTTAGCTGACATTGTGCCAAATATGCCTGAGTCTGCAGTCCATAGTCTTTTATTAACCCTGGACTTTAAACATCGTGAGCGACTTAATAAGGTACTCAGTTATCCTGAAAATTCAGCTGGTGGACTTATGAATACAGACTTTATAACTGTCCGTCCAGATGTGTCTATTAGAGCAGTTATAAGATATCTAAGGCTTTTGAAAGAGATGCCAGTTGATACGGATCAGGTTTTTGTGGTTGATAGAAGCTTTAATTACTTGGGCTCACTTCTCATCACATCACTTTTGACAGAAGAGCCAGAGCAAATGGTTGAAAAGTTCATCAGCAATGACTTTTCAAAACCGGTAAGCGCTGAGACAGATGAGTCAGAAGTGGCGCTATTGTTTGAACAAAGAAATCTAATTTCAGCGCCAGTTATCGATGAAGATAACCAACTGGTTGGAAGAATTACAATTGATGATGTGGTTGATGTTATAAGAGATCAAGCTGAGCACTCGGTGATGTCGATGGTTGGATTGGATGAGGATGAGGATGTATTTGCTCCTATCATTCACAGCTCAAAAAAAAGAAGTGTCTGGCTCGGCGTCAACCTAATCACAGCTCTCATTGCTGTGTATTTTATTGGGCTTTTTGAGGCGACACTGCAGCAGAAAATAGCGCTTGCAATACTTATGCCTGTTGTTGCCAGTATGGGCGGTATTGCTGGAACTCAGACGCTCATCATAGTCACTCGAGGTATTGCAACTGGAAAAGTCACAACAGCAAACATTAAGGCTTTAATCAATAAGGAGGTTGCTGTGAGTGGACTAAATGGAATTATTTGGTCCCTGGTAATAGGCCTTATTACATATTACTGGTTCTCTGACTTGCTTTTGAGTCTCATAATCGCGCTAGCAATAATCACTAATCTAATTGTTGCAGCTTTTTCTGGCGCATTTCTTCCATTGCTTCTCTCAAAACTGAGAATTGATCCAGCTCTTGCAGGTGGAGTTATTTTGACAACAATTACTGATGTCATTGGCTTTGTTGCATTTTTAGGACTAGCTGCGCTCTTTATCTAGAGAGGTTTGAGTTAGCAATGAGACTTATTTACACTAATGAAAATCGTATCATGGTTCTTAATGTTAAAAATGTACTCATGAGTCATGATATTGACGTGACACTGAATAACGAGTTTGCATCAAGTGCATCTGGTGGACTGGCCCCCTTTGACACCTGGCCAGAAGTTTGGTTGCTGAATAAGGATGACTTTGATAAAGCAAAACAAATCATCGACTCTATATCCCATGAAGGCAACTTAGAGAGCTGGCAATGCAACAACTGCAAAGAGGAGAACGATCAATCATTCGATTTTTGCTGGAGCTGTCATGCAGAAA
>CABWZI010000025.1 GCA_902509905.1 uncultured Gammaproteobacteria bacterium
AAGCTTACAAATATCAGTCGCCTTGGATGACCAAGGTGAAATGGTACCAATTCGAGGAGTAATTGTTATCTTGTGTTTAGAATTAACTAAGTTAACTTCCGGTGCGTAATCTAAAAGCTTATAGAGCGCTTTTTTGTTAGATTGATTTAAATCTTTATCTGACTGTATAAAGTGAATGTATTCAGTTCCAATAAGTTCTAGGTCTGGGAATAAAGCTTGAAATCTTTCATTAAGTGAGTTGACTTTAAATTTTCTGAGTGCTTGAATCCCGGTGTGAAAAGAAATCATAGTTCAGATAGAATCTCATCTGAAATATCAGCGTTATGGTAGACGTCTTGGGTGTCATCAAGGTCTTCAAGTCTTTCTATGAGTTTCATAAACTTTTCTGCATCTTCAACGTTGAGCTCAACTCTATTGGCAGGTTCCATAGTAATCTCTGAATGGTCTGGAGTTAAATCTTTGGCTAATAATGCATCTTTAACAATAAAAAAATTCTCTGGTGAGGTCACTACATCGATTGAGTTATCATCATTGATGACTATATCTTCTGCCCCAGATTCAATTGCTATTTCCATGATTGTATCTTCATCGCCAGATGCAAAGCTTATAAATCCTTGCTTCGAAAACATATAGGAAACAGAGCCGTCTGTCCCAAGGTTACCACCGTGTTTAGAGAAGGCGTGCCTAACATCAGAGACAGTTCGATTTTTATTATCTGTAAGGCAGTCAACCATTATGGCTGTGCCTCCAAGTCCATAACCTTCGTAGCGAATTTCCTCATAATTTTCCCCTTCAAGGTCACCAGAGCCTCTTTTAACAGCGTTATCGATTGTGTCTCTTTTCATGTTTGCAGCTAGTGCTTTATCAATCACAGCCCTGAGGGATGGGTTGTTTTCAATCACGCCGCCACCCATCTTTGCAGCAACTACAATTTCTTTAATCAGCTTTGTGAAAATTTTTCCACGCTTAGCATCTTGAGCACCTTTTCGATGCTGAATATTGTGCCATTTACTATGTCCTGCCATTTTTTATCAATATCTCCAATAAAAACGTTACTTTGTAAAGTCTAGTAAGCGTTGAATTGAGTGCTTTGCTTTATCAATAACTTCGCTATCAATGAGAATTTCATTTTGTCCAGTATTGAGAGTTTCAAGGCACTTTTCAAGACTATTCATAGCCATCCAGTTGCAATGAGCGCAAGACTCGCAGTCTGCTCCCTCACCCATGGTAGGGGCTTCAATTAATTTTTTATGAGGAGCAATCTCTTTCATTTTGTGAAAAATGCCATTATCTGTTGCCACTATGAAAGTTGTTTCTGGTCTTGAGGATACTGCATTAATGAGTTGAGTTGTTGAGCCAACAACGTCTGCGAGAGCTATGACTTCTTTAGGCGATTCGGGATGAACTAAAATGCCTGCTTCTGGATGAAGCTCCATAAGTCTTTTCAAGCCTTCTGCTTTGAATTCCTCATGAACAATACACGCACCGTCCCACATCAGCATTTCAACTCCAGTCATAGACTGCACATAATGACCAAGATGTTTATCCGGTGCCCAGAGCACTTTTTTTCCTTCGCTATGTAACTTCTGAACTACTTTGAGTGCACTCCCAGATGTAACCACCCAGTCAGCTCTGGCTTTAACCTCTGCAGAAGTATTTGCGTAAACAACGACTTCGTGATCAGGATTAAGATCACAGAACTCAGAAAATTCTTTGATTGGACAGGATAAATCTAGAGAGCACGTAGCTTTTTCATCTAAAACTAAAACCCTTTTCTCTGGAGATAAGATTTTAGCAGTCTCTCCCATAAACTTCACTCCAGCAACAATGATAGTTTCAGCATCACTGTTTTGACCAAATCGAGCCATTTCAAGAGAGTCTGATACAATTCCGCCAGTCTCTTCAGCTAAAGTCTGAAGGTCGGCGCTTACATAATAGTGAGCCACCAGGGTGGCATTATTCTGCTTCAGCGCTTCTTTAATTGACTCTTCAATAGATTGATCTATAACTATGTTTTGCATTACTGATTTTTTGGTAGGGCAACCTTAATATTTAATTCTTTGAGTTGAGACTTGGAAACAACCGATGGTGCATCAGTGAGGAGACATGCTGCTGTTTGAGTTTTAGGGAAAGCGATAACGTCTCTGATGGATTCAGTTTTGCTCAGAGTCATGACTAGTCTATCGAGTCCAAAAGCTATTCCTCCGTGCGGAGGGCAGCCATAATCTAGAGCATCTAATAGGAAGCCAAATTTCTCTCTTGCTTCTTCATCATCAATACCTAAAAGGTTTAAGACCGTTTTTTGCATATCACTTTGATGAATTCTTATAGACCCACCTCCAACCTCAGAGCCATTAATTACAAGGTCATAGGCTCTTGAGAGTGACTCTTCGGGATTGTTTTTTAAAGATTTTGAGTCGACGCTTGGAGCAGTAAATGGATGGTGAATCGCGTTCAATGAGCCATCATCTGACACCTCAAACATTGGAAAGTCCATGACCCAAACTGGCGCCCATTCTTTGTTGAATAAGTTTAAATCATGGCCCAGTTTCTCCCTAAGGTTGCCCAATGCTTCATTAACAACTTTAGATTTGTCTGCACCAAAAAAGATAATATCTCCAGTTTTCGCCTCAGTTAAATCTATAACTTTTTGGGTGACATCATCCCCTAAAAATTTAATGATTGGTGATGAGGGGCCATCTTCATTCAGCTTGATGTATGCAAGTCCTTTGGCACCATAAATACTAACAAATTTGGTGTAATCATCAATTTGTTTACGACTGATTGAGGCGCCACCATCAACTTTAAGCGCTGCAACCCTTCCTTTTTTATCATTCGCAGGCCCAGAAAAAACTTTGAATTCAACATCTTTCACCACTTCATTGACATCAATCATATAGAGTGGAATTCTGAGGTCAGGCCTATCAACGCCATAAAGTTTGATTGCGTCAGCATAAGAAATTGCAGGAAATTTAGATGGAAGCTCAACGTTACCAACCTCTGCGAAAAGACCTCTAATCATTTCTTCCATGAGCGTTGTAATTTCTTCTTCATTCATGAATGAGGTCTCAACATCTAGCTGAGTGAATTCTGGCTGCCTATCAGCTCTCAAGTCTTCATCTCTAAAACATTTAACAATTTGGTAATATCTTTCGAAACCAGACATCATCAGGAGCTGCTTGAACAGCTGAGGTGATTGTGGAAGAGCAAAAAAGCTGCCTTCATGTGTCCTCGAGGGGACAAGATAATCTCTAGCGCCTTCAGGTGTTGCTTTGGTTAAAAAAGGAGTTTCTATATCGAGGAAGTCGTTCTTATCCATAAAATCACGCATAAAGTGAGTCACTTTAGATCTTAGGCGAAGTCTCTTTTGCATCTCATCTCTTCGAAGGTCTAAGTAGCGATACTTCAACCTGACTTCTTCTGAGGTTTCCATAGAGTCAAGCTGAAATGGCATTGGCTTTGAGTTGTTCAAAATCTCAATATGCTGAGCAAGAACCTCAATTTCACCAGTTGGAATTTTGTTATTGACCATCTCCGAGTCTCTAGCAAGAACTTTTCCGGTAATTTGGAGTACAAATTCATTTCTGATGGTTTCAGCAACCTTAAAAGTCTCAGCTGTTTCAGGGTTAATGACTACCTGTGAGATTCCTTTTTTATCTCTGACATCGAGAAATATTACTCCTCCGTGATCACGCCTTCTGTTAACCCAGCCGCAAAGTTTGACCTCATCGTTGAGGTTTGCTTTACTTAATTCCCCACAAAAATGCGTTCTCATTTCTTCTCCTTAATCTTTAAATTTTCAGGAGTGACAACTCCAGCTGAGATAACTAACTTGAAAGCCTCTTCGACTGTCATTTGTAATTCATAGGCATCTTTCTTAGGCATCATTACAAAGAACCCTGAGGTAGGGTTAGGTGTCGTTGGAACAAATAGATTGATTACCTCTTCTCCAATGATATTTTTAACTTCACCCTCATAGTCACCAGATTGAAAGGCAACAACCCAAATCCCTTTGCTAGGATATTGAATTAAAAAGGCTTTTCTAAAGCTATCGCTAGAAGTATTTAGAACTGTGGATGAAATTTTCTTAAGAGCATTATAAATATTTCTAAAGCCAGGAATTTTATTGAGTACTCTTTCCCAAAGATCTACTAGCTTTCTACCTATGATATTTGTTACTAATGCTCCAGTGATTAGAATAATGAAAATAACAAGAATAATTCCTGATCCAGGTATTGTTGTATCCAAGTTAAGTAGGGATTCAGGTAGCAACCTGGTAGGGACTAAGTTATTAACAACTTCTAAGAAGAATTTAATAACCAGCACACTTAAGGCTAATGGAATCCAAAAAAGGAGCCCAGATATAAAGTAATTTCTTAAGCGCTTCACTGAACTAAATAAGTAAGTCTAAAAAAACGGTTATTTTAACACAAGCTTGAGTAGTAATTTAAAACTCAGAGAGTGAATATGAATAGGTTATAAATTAGTTTCCTCTGCGCGAAGAGTTAGGATTTCATGACCTGTTTCAGTCACTAAAATAGTATGTTCCCATTGGGCTGAGAGAGATCTATCTTTCGTAGTTACGGTCCAGCCATCTATTCTTGATGTGACTACCTCATATCCTCCAAGATTTATCATTGGCTCTATCGTAAAGGTCATTCCTGGCTCTAAAATAGGGCTTTGATTGATTTTGCCATCATCATAATGAATAACCTGGGGCAATTCATGAAAAACCTCTCCAATTCCATGACCACAATAATCCCTAACAACTGAGCAGTTTTTACTTTGTGCATAATCTCCAATAACTTTACCAATTTCACCTAAATGAATTCCAGGCCTAACTTTATCAATACCTAACATCATTGACTCTCTGGCCACATTACAAATTTTCTGAGCTTTTATGCTAGGTTTTCCGATAATAAACATTTTAGATGTATCGCCATGGAATCCATCTTTTATTACTGTAATATCTATGTTAATAATGTCACCTTTTTTTAATTTTTTTTCACTAGGTATTCCATGGCATACAACGTTATTAACAGATGTACATATCGACTTTGGAAAGCCGTTGTAATTGAGTGGAGCTGGAATACAGTCAAGGTCATTCACTATAAAGTCATGACAAATTTGGTCAAGTTTCTCTGTAGTTATTCCAGTTTTCACATGGTCACCAATCATTTCTAATACGCTAGATGCAAGCTTTCCAGCTGTTCGCATCTTATCAATTTGATGTGCTGACTTAATAGAGATAGCCATCAGTTTTATTTATTTAACTGTTGAGCTCTTTTTTCAAGCGCCCTAATTCTGTCTTCTAAAGGCGGGTGAGAGGACCATAATTGAGAACGATTAGACTTTGGTTTTTCCCCTATACCAAATGCTGCTAGTTGTTCTGGCAGTGCTTCAGGTTCCTTTTGGCCAAGTCTTTTAAGAGCATTAATCATATTTTGATGTCCGGCTAAATCTGCCCCACCCGTGTCAGCAATATATTCTCTTTTTCTTGAGAAATACATCACTATAACACTAGCCAAAATGGACAGGATGACTTGTGCAAAAATAGTTGTAACAAAGTAGCCAATGCCATAGCCACGCTGATTTTTTAAAATGACCCGATCAACAATATGACCAATGACTCGTGAAAAGAAAATAACGAAAGTATTGACTACCCCCTGAATCAAAGTTAGAGTCACCATGTCACCATTCGCAACATGACTCATTTCATGACCAACGACAGCCTCAATTTCTCCCTGAGTCATATTGTCAAGTAAACCTTGAGAAACTGCAACCAGGGCATTATTCTTTGAAGCGCCAGTTGCAAATGCATTCATTTGGTTAGAGGGAAAAATAGCAACTTCAGGCATTTTGATGCCTACTATTTTAGATTGATTTTCAACGGTTTCAATAAGCCATTTTTCGATGTTGTTTGAGGGGTTGGAGATAACTTTTGCACCAGTCATTCTTTTTGCCATCCACTTGGAAATGGCAAGTGAAATAAAGGCGCCACCAAAGCCAAAAACTCCAGAAAAAATGACTAGTGCATTGATATTTAAATCGCTTCCATTTTGCATCAAAAGGCTATCGACTCCAAGAATTCTAAGAGTGATACTTAAGATCACCATTATTGCAATGTTAGTCAGTAAAAAGAGGAGTATTCTTTGCATTAATTTGTTCCTTAATATCTAATTAAAAAAAATATTATATAAAGAATTATCTCTTTAATTATGTGATATTCATGAATTTTCAATAAAAGAGATTAGTTTTATTGTTTTCCAGGCCACATCATTCTTGTTTCAGTCATTGTGCAGCTATTATCACTCGATGAAGTTAGAATTGCCTGAAAGGAGCCATCAGAAGGAGTAAGAATAGTGTAATTTCCATCTGCATAAACAGAAACATTCAAATATTGATCATTTTCTAACTTAATCTGAGCAATCTCAGAACATGATTGGTTATTTATTGCTGTTACTAAAACAGTGGATAAGTAGCAGTATTCTCCATCAGGTATTAAAGTTGCAGAGAAGGAAGAGCTGCCATTATTATATTTCTGTGAAGAAATGTGAAGCGAAGGAAATTCTGAAGGGCTCTCTGGATGAGCAAATGTTATATTTAAGCCACTAAGCTTGTATGAATTCTCTATTTGGCCTAAATATGTGTAACAAGTATCATTAATACCCCTGTCTTTGGCATCATTTCCAAGTGATGAGGCAAATGAGCTGAAGGAAAAAAGAAACAAACTCACTATTGAAATTATTTTTAATAGGATTTTCATATAGTATCCCAACGTACTTTAAAGTAATTCAAATATACACTTAATAGGACTAATGTTGAATAAATCTTGATGCAATAAGAAAAATTTAATTTGCTTGAATAAGTAAATTAAAGTACTTTATAATGAAATTTCGAATTAATTATGGAGTTAAAAATATGAAGTTAAGATTTTTATTTGTTGCTGTTTTGGCATTGCTCGTAAGTGGTTGTATGGACACTATAATGGCAGTGCCTTCTGCTGCAGTTAGTGGAGTTGGAAATGTAGTTAGCGGTATTTGGGGTGCAGTAACAAGTATTTTTTAATACTCATTTCTAGCTCAAGAAAAATCCCATAAAATTTCTATGGGATTTTTTTTGTCTTCACTCGATCATATCGTAATCAATTTTTTTATTATCAGCTAACTTTAGTACCTCACTTTTACTTGCAGCTTGAACTGAAAATGATACTTTATACCCTTTACTTATCAGGTTAAGTGAGGTCCATTCATTTCCTTTAAAAGCAGGTAATAAAAGAATTACCATTTCAACTATTGCAATGATTATTTGAAGACCATTTGCACTAGAAAAGTTAAAAAAACCAAGATATCCATAAATTTCAAAATCAATGCTTGCAAGTATTAATATTGCAAGGATATAAGCAAAAAAAATCTTCCAAAGTCCTCTGTATAAAAACCATATTGGAAAAATAGGCATTAAAGTTACAAATGGAATTGCGAGCCAAGCAAAACCTGTCTTAACTGCCTTGACTTCTCTTTGTGGATGAATCAAAACTTTATAGGTTCTCATTAATTTTTTTAATTAAGAGTTAATTTTTTATACAAAAGAGTCTGCCTCATAATGTTTATTCTTGAAGTAAAGTATAACAATCTCAGAGTCAAATTTTTAAATTTTAATATTTAGATAGATCTTATAAAAAAATCTAAATCATTAAATCCACATTGAAAAAATAACTATTGGATTTTTCTAAAATAATTAAACTCTCTAAATTTAAAAAAGTTAAATAAGTTTAAAAATTAATGGAAAAGTGCATTTTTTACATTAAGATGTTATAGATTGTATATCTCTTCATTGATTTTTAAACTTAGAAGTCAAATTGAGTTAATGTTATTCGTTTTAGCAAAATATTGTAATTTAAATTAAAAAATAAAATTGAATTTCTCCAATAAAAAAATTAAAACCCTCATAACTTTCATAGTTATAGCTATATTAATAATATTTGGTAGAAACTTTATAATTTTCCAGGTAAAAGAATTAGCTAAAGAGCCTGTATTTAGAGTCCATCTAATAAATATTGCCAAAATACTCATTCCCCTTAAAAATTCTATTTTGCTAAGAAATATTGATGACAAAATTGCTTTACTTAATGCATCGGGCTCCTGTATTTTTTGTGATTTATCTCAAGGAAAATTTAAAGAAAATGATTTAAAAGAAGTAGATCTTCGATATGCAAATTTAAGTAATACAAATCTTAGTAATATCAACTTTAGTGGAACAAATCTTCGACATGTAAATTTCAATGGAGCCAATATGACTGGAGTTGATCTTACCAATAAAGATTTGACTGGAGCCAATCTTACTGGAGTTGATCTTAGAAATAAAGATTTGACTGGAGCCAATCTTACTGGAGTTGATCTTAGTAATAAAGATTTGACTGGAGCCAATCTTACTGGAGTTGATCTTACCAATAAAGATTTGACTGGAGCCAATCTTACTGGAGTTGATCTTACCAATAAAGATTTGACTGGAGCCAATCTTACTGGAGTTGATCTTACCAATAAAGATTTGACTGGAGCCAATCTTACTGGAGTTGATCTTACCAATAAAGATTTGACTGGAGCCAATCTTACTGGAGTTGATCTTAGTAATAAAGATTTAACTGGAACGATTCTGACATTCGCTTGGCTATCAGAATCAAATCTTACCGGAGTTGATCTTAGTAATAAAGATTTAACTGGAGCCAATCTTAGTGGAGTTGATCTTAGTAATAAAGATTTAACTGGAACGATTCTGACTTATGCTAAAATTTTAGACTCAAATCTTACTGGAGTTGATCTTACCAATAAAGATTTAACTGGAGCCAATCTTAGTGGAGTTGATCTTAGTAATAAAGATTTAACTGGAACGATTCTTATTACTGCTGACCTTTCAGAGACAAATCTAGATGGAGTTGATCTTAGTAATAAAGATTTAACTGGAACAAATCTGACTGGAGTTAATTTCAGAATGGTTGACCTTAAAAATGTAAATTTATCTGGATCAATTTTGAGAAAAGCTGATCTTAGTAATAAAGATTTAACTGGAACAATTCTTAGTTTTGCTGACCTTTCAGAGGCAAATCTTGATGGATCTGATCTTAGCAATGTAGATTTGACTGGAGCTATTCTTAATGGGGTAGAGTTTAAAAATGTTGATTTAACCCAAACATTAATTAATGATTTTAAAAAAATTGAAATAACTATAAAAAAACCTAGTAATTCTAACTGGTTATCGTCAAATGAAATCCAAAATTTGAATGTTACTAGATATGATTTAGGTAAAGATATTCAGTATGTAGCAACTAAGGAAGGTTTTCTATTTCAATCAAAAAATAATGAGCCAAAACTGGTTTTGGATTTAAATTCCGATGCTCAATTTCCATTTGTAAGTGAAGGTAGTGAGAGGGGCTTATTAGGTATTGCATCACGAGACAACCTTGTTTATGTTTCATATACGAGCATAGATCTTGATGGTACCTACTCCCTAGTGGTTGATGAATACTCTAAAAATTTTATGAAAGTACGAAATATTATCAAAATTGGAGGGTTTAATGATAGAGCCTTTGGTGGAAGTTTGTCATTTGATAGCAATGGGAAACTCTACTTATCAGTTGGTGATGGAGGCGGTTCTGAAAAAAGAGAAAGTGATTTTTTTCTGGCTCAAGATCTAAGTTCAAAAAAAGGTAAGATTCTTAGGTTAGATATATCAACATTTAAACATGAACCAGAAATCGTTGCGTACGGTATCCGAAACCCTTACGGAACATTTATTGATTCAAAAGATAGAATGTTTATTTTACAATGTGGAAGATCTGCTGTTGAGGCAGCCTATTTTCTGAATGACTTGTATAAGATCAATCCTGTTAATTTTGGATGGCCTATTTTTGAAGGAAGCATAAGAATGAGAAAAACCCCTTTAATGTTTGAAGAAATTACAGCACCAATTTTTGAAACTAAGAAAAGACCGGGATGCTTAACAGCTGGAATCTATTTGGACGAAATAGAGTCTTTTTTATTAGGTGATTTCTTTGGAACAATTAGACTATTGAAACAAAAGGAAAATGGTGAGTGGTATTTGCTTCATGAAAATAAGCGAGAAAAAGATTTTATTTGGGGTTTTGGTCTAGATAAAAAAACAAAAAAAATATTTATTGCACCTAATAACTTTGAGTTAGAAATTTCATTTGATCAAGTAAAAATTGATCAAAAGAAATCCTAATTTCATTCAAACTTTTCTAATGTTAAATTTTTTATAGCTATTTCTTGTTTTTATAAGAGCCTGTCTAGTATTTAAGACCATTGGAATAGGAATGTTGTTATGTTGAAAGAAGTTTAGCTACCAATCTCTAAAATGATATTACTTTTAAAACTATTTGGAGCATCTATAAACTGAATACTATATTTTTTTAAATGAGTTTTACTTGAGATTCTAAATTTGAAGTTGATTATGAACTAAGAAGTATATATTGTTGAACTATAATAATCATTAAAAATCAATTGTAAACTTTTTTAAGCTACATTTGATTAATTAATGCATGAACTTAATGCGTGAACCATAAGAATAATGAATCGAACTCTTATTACATTAACCACCATTCCATCCAGGATTTCACTGATTTCAAAAACCTTAAAATCACTTTGTAATCAAACTGAAACAGTAGATAAGATTAGAGTTTATATTCCTAATGAATATGAACGATTTACCAAGCCTAATGAAAGTTCGTACTTCCGGAATTTGGATCAAATTCTAGACTTAGATCCTAGGATTGAAATCATTGATGTCGAAAACGATCTTGGACCCCTTACTAAAATAGCTTTTGCTGTAACTGATCCTTCTGTAAAAAATGACTTTGATAGGGTAATTTTTGTTGATGATGATCAATTATATGATCCAACATTCGTGAGTGCCTTTGGAGAGAATCAAAAATACTGCTTGACACAGACTGGAACTCCATTAGATCGATTTACTCCATACCGTACTGAGTCAGCCCTCAAATATGGTCCACCACCACGTTTCAAGGGTTTCTCATATAAATTTAAAAGAATTATGAGTCCAAGGGGGGTTAAACCCTCATCCTGGACTTCAAAGGGTTTTGTCGATCTTGTTGAAGGATGGGGTGGAGTTTGTGTAAGCCCCATGTGGTTTGATGATGAATTTTTAGAAATTCCTCAAAATATAAAGCGAGCTGATGATGTCTGGATATCTGGATATCTCGAATCGAGGGGTATCGGGATTTTGGTTCTCCCAAACTGTTCTTTACCTAAGGACAATGGTAATTCTGAAACCGATAGTCTTAAAGGTGAGAAAATTTTCGGTCAAAATCCTGAAGCCGTA
This sequence comes from uncultured Gammaproteobacteria bacterium, assembly GCA_902509905.1. Classification (GTDB taxonomy): domain Bacteria; phylum Pseudomonadota; class Gammaproteobacteria; order PS1; family Pseudothioglobaceae; genus Pseudothioglobus. Next base: position 11,356 of record CABWZI010000025.1, read on the forward strand.
TATAAAAGAGCGGTAGATATATGTCGCAATCGATGGGGTATATGGGAGTAGATTAAAACAAAGTTCACTGCTAATTAAGTAACATTTGATTTCCTTTTTAGTTGAGTATTAGGCTGAAACCCTAATAGGAAGTGGGGCGAGAAACGGGGCTCGAACCCGCGACAACCGGAATCACAATCCGGGGCTCTACCAACTGAGCTATTCCCGCCATAAAAGTGGCGCGCCCAATACGATTCGAACGTATGACCTACGGCTTAGAAGGCCGTTGCTCTATCCAGCTGAGCTATGGGCGCGATAACTTTGCTTTAATAAAGTATAGGCTTGCACTTTAATAATTAAATTTTAGTTGAAGTTGAAGTGTCTGAGCCCTGTCAACTTCTATATCAGTAAATTCTTTAGAGGAAGTGTGCAAAAAATTCTCTAGAGAATATACAAAATAAGTTGGTAATTATAGTCAGATAAATATAATTTTTTCTTCTTTTTCAATCCTTAGCTTTATATTACTTAAATTGACGAAAATTTTTTAGATTTAATCAGTAACGAACCTAAGAATGTCAAAGATCATTAAGATATTTGAATTTCAGTCTTATAACAGATAGGAGGTTGTTAAAAAATATGAGGAGTGGTTTAATTATGATAAAAACTGCCTAATTTTAGAAATAACATTGTCCCAATCACCCAATGAAGGTTGTCTAAACAAAGTTACTGAAGGGTACCAAGGGCTGTCCACTCTGTCTAACATCCAGCGATAATCTGGCGAATAAGGTAATAAAATAAATGTTTTTTTACCCATGGCTCCTGACAAATGAGCAACTGATGTGTCCACAGTGATAACTAAATCCATTTCATCAATTAGTGCAGCTGTATCAGAGAAGTCAATTAAGTCATTTTGATGTTGAATTATTTCAGGAAAATCAATAAGAGTTTTTAAATCAATATCTCGAACTTCTTTCTGAAGACAATGAAACTCAAAAGGCAATTCAAGTAAACTTTTAAGTTGATTGAGCAGCAAACTCCTGTTGCGGTCATTTTCATGCCAAGTGGAACCAGACCACACCAAACCAATTCTTGTGAGTGTTTTTTTTCCTAATTTCTCACTCCATCTTTTCTTTATTAACTCATTGGCATAAAGATAAGGCACTTCTGCAGGAATATTTTTTAAAGTGGTTTTTAATGCTAATGGTAAACTCATTACAGGACAATGATAATCAAAACTTGGCAATGGTTTTCCATGCTCAATTATGATGTGCTGTCCTTTTAGTGATGAGCAAAGTTTCAATAATTCTGAAGGGACTTCAAGAATAATCTTTTCGGCTAACTTTTCAATAAGGACAGCATAGCGAATGAATTGAATATAATCCCCAAAACCTTGCTCTGGATAAATCAATAATGTTTTATGGCATATTGATTCATTACCTAGCCATAAAGGTTGTCGATATGTTCTAATTGTATTGATGTGAGGTTTTTTTTTCCATCGCCACTCATAATATTTCCACCCTTCTAAATATTCACCCTTTAAAAGTTTAAGAAGAGATTTATTCCAATACGACTCAATATAGTTAGGTTTAATATTGATTGCTTGATTGAAGCTGTAAAGGGCTGTCTCTAAATCACCCTGATCCTTTAAAGCGTTACCCAT
>CABWZI010000026.1 GCA_902509905.1 uncultured Gammaproteobacteria bacterium
AATAGTTGGAGACATCAGGCATTCTAGAGTCGCTCGTTCTGGAATTCAGGCAATGCGAACACTGGGAACAACTGATATTAGACTTATTGCACCAGAAACACTCCACTACAAAGAAGAAACTCCCAGCTTAGAGCGCTTTGACAGCCTAGACAAAGGCATTGAAGGCGCTGATGTTATTATTTCGCTTAGACTTCAAAAAGAGAGGATGATTGCAGCTGACATTCCTGATGAGCAAACCTACTTTGATGGATTTGGGCTCACTTCTGAAAACCTTAAGCTTGCAAAACCAGACGCCATTGTTATGCACCCAGGCCCAGTTAACAGGGGAATTGAGCTCAGCTCTGAAGTTGCAGATGGGCCTCAGTCTGTCATATTACAACAAGTGACTAATGGAATCGCTGTGCGAATGGCGGTGATGGAAATTTTGGCAGGGGCGTTTTAAATTAATGAGTCAACCTATCAATTATGAGCTCGCTAAAGACGCGCTCCATAAGCTCAATACTGATGACACTATCTCCTCTGCTCATGGCTTATTGTGCGGCTTTTATTGCGTCAAACAAAATATAGAGCTTGATGACTGGCTCAATGAAATCCTAGTTAGCATTGATCTTAACAATCTGCTTGAAAAAGAAGCACATCAAATCCTTGCTGAAATATTCAATAACACAAGCGAACAACTTGCTGACCCAACGTTAAACTTTTGGCCAGTGATTGCCGACGATGACACGCCGCTCAGAGAGCAGGCGAATACTCTAATCGATTGGTGCCAAGGATTTTTAGTTGGCCTAGGTCTGAGCTCAGTTGAAACCTCTGATGAAGAGGTAACAGAGATGATTAAGGATATCAGTGAGATATCTCAACTTGATGCTGACCTTCTAGATACTGATGAAAACGCAGAGGATTTTTATGAGATCGTTGAGTTTGTTCGAATAGGCGTTCTCTTTATTCAAGAAACGCTACAGCCCTCCAAGCAAGACTTTATAAGTCCTACTCAACTGCACTGATAAAACCCTGATTGGCTAATAAATAGATATTTCACCATCTACAAACCTTATAATTATATTCGGCTGAACTTATTATGTTTGTTAGAGCCAAAGAGAGCTACTTTAAATAATAACAAGGAGTATAGAATGAATTTAACATTTCTATTTAAGATACAAGCTGTTTACGTATGGTTTTATGCAGCAATGTTGTGGTTTGCGCCTGAATTTGCGGCAACTGGTCCTGGCTGGTATGTTGAAGGAACTGATATGGCTAGTAACTTTAAGGCCTTTGGGCAAGTTACTGCTGTCCCACTAATTGGTCTAGGTATTTTTGCTTGGATGTCACCAAGCTGGGTAGGAGATAATTTAAAGAAAGTCGCCATGATATTTGGTATTTATCTTAACATTGGTTTTCTTTTAATACAGGGTTATCAAGTTTATATTGCTGGAACAGCAAAACTTGATCCTATTGGAGTTGCTCCAACAGTTATTTTAATTGCTTTATTTTTCTGGCAAATTCGCGCTTCCGATTAAACGATTATCTACAAAAAAGCCGAATTAAACGCTGGTCTAATTCGGCTTTAAAAATGGTGGCCACACCTAGAATTGAACTAGGGACACAGGGATTTTCAGTCCCTTGCTCTACCAACTGAGCTATATGGCCAAATCGCGTAATTATACACAAGGCAAATCAAAATTGAGTTTGAATTTATGCTCTGAAAGCCTTGTCTAATCTAGGAGTTGTCTAAAAACCTCTCAGCATCCAAAGCTGCCATACATCCAGAGCCTGCTGAAGTAACAGCCTGACGATATATGTGGTCTGCAACATCACCAGCAGCAAAGACACCTTCAACACTTGTTTGGGTCGCATTGCCCTCTAGACCTGCCTGAACCTTTATATATCCATTATTAATTTCAATCTGCCCTTCAAATACCCCCGTATTGGGAGTATGTCCAATGGCTATAAAGACTCCATGCACATCAATTTCCTTCTTGCTGCCGTCATTACCCCTTAGTCGAAGCCCCAGTGACGCCCATATCATCTCCCAAAACCTCTTCTAAATTATGATCCCACTCAATAGTTACGTTGCCATTTTTTGCTTTTTCCATGAGCTGATCTGACAAAATTTTCTCTGACCTAAATTTATCTCTTCGATGAACAACTGTAACGTGATCCGCTATATTCGAAAGATAAAGGGCTTCTTCAACAGCAGTATTACCGCCCCCAATCACAGCCACCTTCTGTCCTCTGTAGAAAAAACCATCACAGGTTGCACAGGCTGAAACCCCCTTTCCCTTGAAAGCCTCCTCAGAGTCAAGTCCAAGATATTGTGCCGTTGCGCCAGTTGAGATAATCACTGCATCAGCAGTATAAGTTGTTTCACCGCCCTGTAATGTGAAAGGTCGTTTCGAGAAGTCGACGCTCGTGATGTGGTCATTAATTATTTCTGTATTGAATCGTAAAGCATGGTCTTTCATTCGCTCCATCAAGTCTGGGCCTTGAAGCCCATCGTGGTCACCGGGCCAGTTATCAACGTCAGTTGTTGTCATCAGTTGGCCGCCTTGTTCTAGGCCGCTCACCATAACTGGATTTAAGTTGGCTCTAGCCGCATAAACCGCAGCAGAATAGCCGGCAGGCCCTGAGCCAACAATCAAAACTCGGCAATGTTTGATATCACTCATAATGAAATACTTTATACTAATTAATCAAATGAGTATTATAAGCTGTCTTGAAAAAAAATAATAAACGAACCACTCAAAATACCCCTGTAAATAATCCGCGCTCTAAACTTGCCAGTGAGTCAATTTTTATTTTGCTTCTAACAATAGGAGCTGTTTTCTTTGTATCTCTTATAACAGGCTCAGCTTCTGAGGATCCGTGGACAGGCGGAGCTGAACTATCTAAACCAGTTGAAAATAGTGCTGGAATCTTTGGCGCCTACTTAAGAGATATAAGCTTTGGAGTCCTGGGCTATGTCTCATATGTTGTTCCAATCTCGATAATTTGGCTGGGCTACAACTTTCATCGTGACGCTAATAAAGAGCGCCAAAATCAGCTGACCTTCCTCATTCGTCTCATTTCATATCTTGTGATGCTGTTTTTTCTTGCAGCACTTGCACATCAGTACGCTCCTGAGATAAAGGTAATGGACGGCCTAAAAGAAACTTTTTTATCTGGAGGAATGATTGGAAAGTCGATGCATGAACTCCTTTTTTATGAGCTTTTTGGAAGCTCATCAACTCTAATTTATATTGGAATTATCCTCGTTAGTTTTAGCATAGCCTCTAGCGCCTCTTGGAAAAATATTAGTATTCCGTTATTTAAAAGGCGGCCTCGTTTAGAAAAAACCTCCAAAAGCGCTAAAAAAGAAAAAGCCAAACCAGAAATTATTAGCCCCAACGTATCTTCATCTCAAGAAAGAGCAACAGCGGAGACTCATAAAAAAGAAAAACCTGAAAAGCAAAAAAAAGCTGAAAAACCTGAAAAGCAAAAAAAAGCTGAGAAGTCACAAAAAGAACAAAGCAGTAATCTTTTTAAATCAGGTGCCTCAGGGGGGCTTCCTGATTTAACGCTTTTAGATGATGTTGATAATTCTGGGCTGGGCTATACAGAAGAATTCCTAGTAGAGATGGGTCAACAAGTTGAAATTAAGCTGAAGGACTTTGGGTTTGATGTGACGATTACTGCTGTCACGCCAGGACCAGTTGTTACTCAGTTTGAAATCTCTCTTGCGCCAGGAATTAAGGTGAGTCAAATTATGAACTTGAACAAAGACCTCGCCAGAGCACTTCTAGTTGAAAGTGTAAGGATTGTTGATGTTATTCCTGGAAAGCCCGTCATTGGACTTGAGATACCAAACAATACGCGTGAGATGATTGGCCTAAAAGAAATACTCTCCAGTGACGCCTTTGCGAAGGCAAAGTCAACACTGTCCATGGGTCTTGGAAAAGATATTAATGGGCAGCCTGTTGTGGTTGATTTGGCTAAAATGCCTCATCTACTAGTTGCAGGTGCAACTGGAATGGGTAAGTCGGTTGGACTCAATGCAATTATATTAAGTATTCTCTATAAAGCCTCTCCAGAGCAAGTAAGGCTCATTATGATTGACCCTAAAATTGTAGAGCTTGCCTCATATGCGGACATACCTCATCTATTAACACCAGTGGTCACCAATATGAATGAAGCCGCAAGTGCGCTTTGGTGGTCAGTTAACGAAATGGAGCGGCGCTACAGCCTTTTGGCAAAGTTTGGCGTTAGAAATATTGAATCCTTTAATGAAAAACAAAGTCGTGCCAAAAAAGCTGGAAAACCTCTTTTGGATCCTTCATTTAGTCCAGAAACCGCCAAAGAAGGAGAGGAGCATCCTGAGCTTGAAGCGCTTCCACTAATTGTGATAGTTATTGATGAGTACGCTGATATGCTCGGCGCTTTAGCGCAAGAAGACAGAGCAAAATCAAAACGGGTTGAAGGGCTCATTGTCAGAATTGCGCAAAAAGCACGTGCTGCGGGCATGCACCTTATTGTTGCAACCCAAAGGCCAAGCGTCGATGTGATTACTGGGCTCATTAAATCTAACATCCCCACAAGGGTGTCTTTCAAAGTTTCATCAAAAACTGACTCAAGGACCATTCTCGATCAGGCCGGGGCGGAGCAGCTTCTAGGTATGGGTGATATGCTATATATGGCTCCAGGAATTGCACACCTGACAAGGGTTCATGGCGCCTTTGTTGAGGATAGCGAGATTTTAAGGGTTGTCAAACACCTTAAAAAGAATTCAAGCCCTAATTATCTCGACGGCATTTTAAATCCAAAATCGGAGCCAGCAGGTGATAAGGATTCATCTCAAAATACCGGAGAACTTGATCCACTTTTCGATGAAGCTGTCCAGATAGTGACTTCAACTCGAAGAGCCTCAATATCAAGTCTTCAGCGCAGAATGCGAATTGGCTACAACCGCGCTGCACGAATTATTGAAGACATGGAATCTAGTGGAATTGTGAGCTCAATGAATAGCGCCGGAAATAGAGACGTCCTTGCACCTGAGCCAATTGAGCCGGATGATAGCTAATAGAGTGGTTTTTCTAACCCAATAAAGCTAAATAGGACTTGACCTAAGATTTTCCATACTATATATTGATTGGAAACCAACAAACATTTTGTTAGTTGGTTTTTTTGTTTAATAATTTGTGTGTCTTAATTTAGGCACCTTCAAAAGGAGATATGTAATGAAAAAAACTTTAAGCATTGTTTTGTCAGTGCTGGTCATGGGTATTTTTTCACCAGTTTCAGCAAATACGATCAAATGGTCTATGCCTGGTGATTCTTTAACTCTTGATCCACATGCACAAAACGAAGGTCCAACTCACATGGTTTCTCGTCAAATATATGAGGGCTTAGTGACTCCAGGGATTAACATGGAGGTACTTCCTCAGCTTGCTGAATCATGGACAACAACAGCTGATGACACTTGGATCTTTAACATACGCAGAGGCGTAACTTTTCATGATGGATCGGCTTTAACAGCGGGTGACGTTGCCTTTAGTATCAATAGAGCAAAAACTGCTCCATCTGATATGGTTGATTTAATTAAAAGTGTTAAGTCAGCAAGAGCAATTGATGACCATACTGTAGAGGTTAAAACTGACGGCCCAAATCCAATTCTTTTAAACCAACTAACTCAGATATTTGTTATGTCTGAGGCTTGGGCAAAAGCAAATGGATGTGAAGCATCATACAACTGGGATGCTGGTGAAACCTCCTATTGTGCTTCTCATGCAAACGGAACAGGACCATTTGAAATTACCTTCAGAGAGCAGGACGTAAGGACTGTTTTTGAGAAGAATGACAATTGGTGGGGAAATCACTATATGCACAATATAGAAAAGATTGAATTGCTTCCAATTAAAAATGATGCAACTAGGGTTGCGGCGCTTCTTTCTGGAGAAATCGATTACACCAATGTTGTGCCAGTGCAGGACATTAAAAGAATCGACTCTTCTATGGGGCATGCTGTGAAAATGACTCCTCAAAATAGAACAATTTTCTTTGGCATGGACCAAGGCTCTGCTGAATTAAATTCGTCTAACATCAAAGGTAAAAACCCTTTTGCTGATAGAAGAGTTCGTCTAGCAATGTATCATGCTTTAGACATGGACGCCATCAAAGACAAGGTCATGAGAGGGCAAAGTGTCCCAGCAGGTATTATTACTGCTCCTGGTGTTAATGGCCATACTGCAGCTCGTGATGAAAGAATGGCCTATGATCCTGAAACATCAAAAAGACTTCTAGCTGAAGCAGGATATCCTGATGGATTCGAAGTTACTTTAGATTGTCCTAATGATCGTTACATCAATGATGAGGCAATTTGTGTTGCCGCTATTAGTATGTTTGCAAAAATTGGAGTTAAGGTTAATCTTGATGCAAAAACTAAGAGTCAGCACTTCTCTGAAGTTAAAGAGGGCGATGCTAATGGTATGACAAGTGACATGTACATGTTAGGTTGGGGTGTTCCAACTTTTGACAGTCACTATGTATATTCATACCTATTTGAAAGTTCAGGAAGCTGGAATAAGGTTAATTTCAGCAATGCTAGAGTCGATGAGTTAGTTGCTGCAATGGGCGTTGAAACTGACTTGGACAAAAGGAATGCGATGATCGCTGAAGCATGGGATATCACCCAAGAAGACGTCACGTATCTTCCTTTACACCACCAAGTGGTTAACCAAGCATCAAAAAGTAATGTCGATGTTCCAATTAGAATGAACAACGAGCCATTATTTAGATTTGCAAAAGTAAACTAAAAAAAACCTACATTTTCTGGCCAGTTATCTGGCCAGAAAATATTACAATATAAGCTCTCCTATTTCAATTTAATACATGTTCACCTATTTCTTTAAAAGACTTTTACAAGCAATTCTTGTGATGGTTGTTGTCGCTTTTGTTTCCTTCTCTTTGTTCAATTTTGTTGGAGATCCAGTAATCAGCTTAACAGGTGAAGACTCTTCGATTGAAAGACAAGCTGAAGTTAGAGAAGCTATTGGACTTAATGATCCAGTATATGTTCAATTCTCAAGGTTTTTGGGAAATGTTATTCAGGGTGATTTTGGGATATCCTACCAATTGAAGAGAGAGGTTTCAGATTTAATTGCTGAACGAATGCCGGCTACTCTGGAGCTGGTATTTGTGTCCGCTATACTTGCTATTGTAGTGGGAGTTATTTTAGGGGTCTATACAGGAATCCATAGAGATAGCTTTGTTTCAAATATTATCCTTGTTGTTTCACTTGCCGGCGTTTCTCTTCCGACATTTATCATCGGGATAATGCTAATTTACCTTTTTTCAGTAATACTTGGAGTTCTTCCCTCTTTTGGAAGGGGCGAAGTTGTTGATCTGGGCCTATGGTCCACCGGCTTTTTAACTGTCTCAGGGCTCAAGGCGCTGATACTCCCCTCTGTCACATTAAGCTTATTTCAAATGACTTATGTCATTAGACTGGTTCGCGCTGAAATGATGGAAATACTGCAAACGGACTATATAAAATTTGCTAAAGCTAGGGGCATTAAGAAGAACACTATCAATTATAAACATGCCCTTAAAAATGGGCTCATTCCTGTTATCACGATTACAGGTATAAATATTGGAACCTTAATAGCGTTTTCAATTATTACAGAAACAGTTTTTCAATGGCCTGGCATGGGCCTTCTCTTTATCAATGCCGTGTACTTTGTGGATATTCCAATAATGTCCGCTTATATGATCATGGTTGCTTTTATTTTTGTCATGATCAATTTCATTGTCGATATCACATATTATTTTATAGATCCAAGAATAAGAATTAAGGATGAGATGAGTTAGCGATGCTGTTAAAAACCTTTAATAAAATTTATGACACCGATGTTGGGTATAGCTTTTTTAACTCAAAAATTGCAATTATTTCCTCTACCATCCTATTTATTATTTTTCTTTGTTCGGTTTTTGCTGGGATAGTTTCTCCTTACAACCCGTTTGATCCGGCTTCAGTCTCATTAATGGACGCGTTTACGCCGCCTTCCTGGTCAGAGGGTGGAAACTCAAGCTTTATTCTTGGAACCGACCAACAAGGAAGAGACATGTTCTCAACAATGATCTATGGTTCAAGAATATCTTTAATAGTAGGGTTTGCATCTATCATTTTTGCTATGGTGCTTGGAGTTTTTCTTGGAGTCACTGCGGGCTATATTGGAGGCAGGTATGAGATCATCGTGATGAGGTTAACAGATGTCCAATTAACAATTCCAAGCATTCTCATGGCCTTGCTTGTGAACGGTATCGCCAAGTCAGTGATTTCTCAATCAATGCACAGCGAAATGGCAATCTATGTATTAATTTTTGCAATTGGGATCTCTGAATGGCCGCAGTTTGCTAGGGTCTCTAGAGCGTCCACTCTCGTAGAGAAAAATAAAGAATATGTATCAGCCTCAAGAATTATAGGCTTATCAAATATTGTTATTATGTTCAAACATATCTTGCCTAATATACTGAGGCCTCTCCTAGTGATTGCAACAATTGGATTGGCCCTTGCAATCATTACAGAATCTACTTTAAGCTTTTTAGGCGTTGGTGTTCCGCCTACAACACCATCACTAGGCACACTAATTAGATTTGGAAATAGTTTTTTATTTTCTGGCGAATGGTGGATTACTTTTTTTCCAGCTATCTTTTTAATCGTTTTAGCATTATCTATTAATCTACTGGGCGATTGGATGAGAGACGCCTTAAATCCTAAATTAAAAATAAGATGAGTTTACTGAAAGTTAAAAATTTAAACATTAGCTACCCAACAAGAAAAGAAACAATTGTTGCGAGCAAGGATGTTGAATTTACCCTGGAAAGAGGTGAGATCTTAGGAATAGTTGGTGAATCTGGCTCTGGAAAATCTACCATTGCCAATGCAATCATTAATTTAATTGATCCTCCAGGGGAAATAACGGATGGCTCAATTAAAATTGATAATAACGAATTAAGAGGCAACGAAGAGGTCATTCAAAAGATTAGAGGAAGGAAAATTGGTTTTGTTTTTCAGGATCCTCAGACATCTCTAAACCCTTTATTTAAAATTAAAGATCAGTTAATTGAAACCATTCAAACACACCTAGATTTAGATTATCAAGAGGCACTGAAACGATCTATTCAGCTTTTAGAAGAGGTGGGCATAGATAATGCTGAAAAAAGAATTGAAGATTACCCGCATCAGTTTAGTGGTGGGATGCGGCAAAGAGTCGTTATTGCATTAGCAATAAGCTGTGAGCCTGATTTAATTATAGCTGACGAGCCCACAACTGCTCTAGATGTTAGCATTCAATATCAAATACTAGAATTACTTAAAGACCTGACTAAAAAAAGAAACTTAGGTGTGATTATTATTACTCACGACATGGGAGTTATTGCAGAGACAACGAATAAAGTTATTGTGATGAGATATGGCGTTATTGTGGAGCAAGGAGACACAAAAGAGCTGTTAACAAACCCCAAGTCAACTGAGGCTAGAAGTTTGGTTATTTCTGTTCCTCCTACAAATAAAAAAATTGATAGATTCAAGCTGATTAGCCCTGAGGGCAAAGAGATTACATCTGATTCAAAAAATTTAACAAAAAATATTATCAAAACCTGGGGGGTTAGAGAGAATACAAATCAAAAATTATTAGAACTGACTGATGTTTCTAAAATTTTTGATGACAAGTCTATGGCAACTAGCTTTTCATTTGCATCAACAAAAAACAACAATGAAAAAGTTGTTAAAGCGGTTGATGATGTGTCTTTTGAGCTCTTTGAAGGCGAAACTCTTGGCTTGGTTGGAGAGTCTGGCTCTGGAAAATCAACAATCGCAAAGATAATTACAGGCCTTGTAAGACCAACCAGTGGTGACGTTCTTTATAAGAATCATTCGCTCTATAATTCAAAAAGAAAATACCAAATTGATAAGAGCAGAGGACAAATTCAGATGATATTTCAAGACCCTTATTCATCTTTGAATCCAAGATTTAAAGTAAGAGACATAATATCTGAGCCAATAAAGCTTTTTCAAAAGAATATTAGCTCCAGTGAGCTCAAACAAAATCTTCACGATTTGATCGATATTGTTGGAATGTCAAGACAGTCATTGGATCGATATCCTCATGAGTTTTCAGGCGGACAACGACAAAGAATATCAATTGCTAGAGCTTTAGCGTCAAGACCTCGTCTATTGATTTGTGATGAGCCTACTTCTGCTTTGGATGTAAGCATACAAGCACAAGTATTAAATCTTTTAAAAGATATTCAAGATGAGCTTCACCTTACTATGTTGTTTATTAGCCATGATCTTCCTGTCATTAGACAAATGTGCAATAGAATTATCGTTCTAAAAAATGGTATGGTTTGTGAAACAAAAGAAAGTGAAGAGTTGTTCAACAACCCAGAACATTCCTACACTCAAGAGCTTATTAGACTCATGCCTAAAATTGAATCAATAATTTAATTAATTTGTAAACTTATTAAGCCTGATGGCTCTGACGCTCTTTCAAGACTTGTGCGAAAAATAGCCTTATCAGGCAATAAAAAGCGCCAAAAAAACACCTGCAGCATATTGAAAAATGTGTATTATCTGCGAATTCTGTTAATCACGTACTTCTTGTCATGAAAAAAGAATTTAGTTTTGGAACTCAAGTAAGAAAGTCTCCCTATTTCGATGCAACTGTTCGCTGGGGAGCACAAGGCTTTTCAGTATACAATCATATGTATATACCGAGGGACTTTGGTGATCCAGTTCAAAACTTTTGGAATCTAGTCAACGACGCAATACTCTGTGATGTTGCAGTTGAGCGTCAAGTTGAAATTACTGGGCCCGATGCTGCTCAATTTGTACAATTATTAACTCCTAGAAATCTTTCTGAATGTGCTGTTGGCCAATGTAAGTATGTTCTTATTACTGACGAGAATGGTGGTGTTCTAAATGATCCTGTTTTATTAAGACTTGCAGATAATCACTTCTGGCTTTCTTTAGCTGACAGCGATATTCTGATGTGGGCTAAAGGGGTTGCGGTTAACTCAGGTCTCAATGTAAATTTATGTGAGCCTGATGTTTCACCCCTTCAGCTTCAAGGTCCTAAATCAGGAGACATTGCTAGGGCTATTTTTGGAGATCGGATTGATGGCCTTAAATATTACTGGCTTGAGGAATTTGAGCTTAATGGCATTCCACTCATCATCTCCAGAACAGGCTGGTCAAGCGAGTTAGGCTATGAAATCTATCTACGTGATGGTAGTCGTGGAAACGAGCTATGGGAGCACATTATGGAAATTGGAGAGCCTATGGGATTAGTCCCCGGACATACCTCAACTATTAGAAGAATTGAAGGTGGAATGCTCTCATACCAAGCAGATATGGATTGCACTGTTAATCCTTTTGAGCTTGGGCTGGGTAGGCTGGTTGATCTTGAAATGGATGCAGACTATATTGGCAAAGAAGCGCTTAAAAAAATCAAATTAGAGGGAGTTAAGAGAAGCCAAGTTGGGCTTGAAATATCATGCGCTCCTCTTGAGCATCCAAATACAACCTATTGGCCAATAATGTCTGGCTCAAAAAAAGTTGGCTATGTAACTTCCGCAGTGTACACGCCGCGACTTGATAAAAATATTGCGCTTGCTATTATGGATATTGAATTTGCAGCCTTGGATACAACTGGAGAGGTTAAAACACCTGAGGGCAATTATCCTGTAAAGGTAGTGCAAAAACCATTCTATGACCCAAAGAAAAAAATCGCCTCTAAATCATAAACTTTCATTATTAATACCGGAGAACATGAATGTCAGAACTGTCAGTTGATTTAACCTGGAATAGAAAAGAATCTGAACTCTTGCCTGGAAAATTTTCTAGTGAGCATGAAGTAAGCTATAATGAAAATTTTAAAGTGACTGCCGATACTGCTCCAGACTGGGGCGGCTCCTCAAGCAACACAAACCCTGAACAAGCGCTTGCTGCATCACTAAGCAGCTGTCACATGATGACATTTCTCGCACTTGCAGCAAAAACAAAGTGGCCAGTATCTTCATACAAGGATCATGCTGTAGGGCACTTGGGCAAGAACAGTAAAAAGCAAATGGTTGTTAATCGTATAGACTTAAATCCAGAAGTCTCGTTTGATGCTGGGTTTGAAGTG
>CABWZI010000027.1 GCA_902509905.1 uncultured Gammaproteobacteria bacterium
AGCTCCAGAAATATTATAAAGAATAACTGAATTTGGAAATTGCCGAAGCATTTCATTTGATTCATACAAAGCTCGATTCAGTTCTCCATGATTATAAAGGTTGATGATAGACTGTAATAGTTCAGAGGAAGGTTCTTGGTTATTATTTTTTGATTCTTTATTTTGAGGGTGTCTATCCATTTTACGATTATAAGTTAACTTAAGTCAAAGACCAAATTTTGATTGATTTGTTGGGAGTAAATGAGAGTGATTAATTTAATAAAATTAAGGCTAAAATTTTAATGACATTGTATCTGCTGCTTTAAAACCTAATATCTATAAAGCAATATTAAAATTACTCATGCTTTTTAAGGGGGGGGGTTGGTCGGAGTGGAGGGATTTGAACCCCCGACCACCTGGTCCCAAACCAGATACGCTACCAGACTGCGCTACACTCCGAAGGTGTGTAATTATACTGTCATACCCTTCTTAGTCAATGCTTAATTAAATCAAATTTGACATAATTATCTCAGGCTGATTTGATTAATTTTTGAAATAGTTAAGATGTAGTTCTGTTTCTTCTTCATTCGCAAAAACTACCTTGATTTTTTCCTTATTTGATTTATTTTTTTTAATCATTGAGGGGTGAGAGATTTGAGGCTCATTGTTTTGAGTTTCTTGAAAAAGGTTCGATTGACCCCCTGTCATTGCTAAATAGACTTGGGCGAGTATTTGAGCATCAAGAAGAGCGCCATGTCTTATCCTTGCACTAGTGTCAATTCCAAATCTTCGACAGAGGGCATCTAGGTTGTGCATTGTTCCTGGCCTTTGCTCTTTCGATAACTCAAGAGTATCTATTACAGGACACAAATCTTCAACTTTAGTTTTAACTCCATTGAGCTTAAGCTCATGGTTTAGAAATCCTAAATCAAATGGAGCATTATGAATAATCAAAGTTGAACCTTCAATGAATGAGAGAAGATCATCTGAAATCTGATTAAATTGAGGTTTATTAATCAAAAACTTATCTGTAATACCATGAACTTTTACTGAGTCTCCAACAGTGCGATTGGGTTGGACGTATTTATGAAATTCGCTATTTGTGATTTCTCTATTCTCAATTTGAACAGCACCCACTTCAATAATACGATGCCCCTCTTTCGGATCAATCCCAGTTGTCTCAGTATCAATCACAATAAGTCTTTCCATGGTTTAAGTAATAAAGTAAAATACTTTATTTTAGCATTCACCCCAAAAGGTATATCAAGATTATGGCAAGAGTTACAGTTGAAGATTGTTTAGATAAGGTACAAAACAGATTTGAATTGGTTTTAGTTGCAGCAAAGCGTGCACACCAACTAAACTCTGGCGGATTTAGATCGACCCTAGATGTTGCAAAGGACAAGCCAACTGTTCTAGCTCTAAGAGAGATTGAGGCGGGTTTAATTGATGCATCGATTCTCACTGAAGAGTATGCGATGGAAGAAGAGCTCAATGCTCAGGAAAAATTAGCTGACGAAGCCAAGATGAGTGAGGTTAATGAAGAGTTGTCTCAGGCAAAACTGGATTCAGAAGAAGAATCTGATAACCTAGAAGTCAAGGAAGAAGAGGAATAAACTTTAATTTTTCCAATTCAGAAAATGACGCGATTGCGTCATTTTTTTTGCTTAAACAAAAATATATTTAAGCTATCCAGTCATTGAGTTTGGTAACATTGATTTTTTTATGAATCGATTAATCGGAGTTTTTGATGAAGTATCCAATCATGCAAAGCAATAGAGAGCCCTTAATTGATGCTAAAAAGTATCATTCAATGTATCAACAATCAATGGATAGTCCTGATGATTTTTGGGAAGAACAGGCTGAAAAATTTATCACTTGGAATAGTAAATGGGATAAAGTTTCAGATGTCGATTTTTCAAAGGGAAAAATTGTATGGTTTGAAGGAGCAACTTTAAACGTTTCATACAACTGCCTAGATCGCCATTTGCCTGAACGTGCTGATCAAGTTGCAATCATTTGGGAGGGCGATGACCCAGATTCTAGCGAATCAATAACATATCAAGAGCTTTATGAGATGGTCTGTAAATTTGCAAATGGTATGAAAGATCTTGGAGTTGAAAAGGGTGACAGGATTTGTCTCTACATGCCAATGATTGTTGAAGCAACTGTAGCAATGCTTGCTTGTGCAAGACTGGGCGCAATCCATTCAGTTGTCTTTGGTGGTTTTTCTCCAGATGCCCTCAGAGACAGAATACTTGATAGCGAATGTAAGCTAGTCATTACGGCTGACGAAGGAGTTCGTGGAGGTAAATCTATACCCCTCAAAGCCAATGTAGATATAGCAGTCAAAGAGTGTGACTGCGTTGAAAATATCGTCGTTGTTAAAAGAACAGGTAGTGAGATAGGGTGGTTAGATAGAGATGTTTGGTACCATGATTTGGTCAAAGATGCTTCTTCAACGTTCCCATGCGAGATGTTTGATGCAGAGACACCACTATTCATTCTTTATACTTCAGGTTCAACTGGCAAACCCAAAGGCGTTCTTCATACTTCAGGCGGTTATCTGCTCTATGCTGCGATGACACATAAATACACCTTTGACTACCAAGAGGGAGATATTTATTGGTGTACTGCAGATGTGGGTTGGGTCACAGGCCACTCCTATATAGTCTATGGACCACTTGCAAATGGAGCAACCTCGCTGATGTTTGAGGGTGTTCCAAATTATCCGGATGCTTCTAGATTTTGGCAGGTAGTTGACAAACATCAAGTCAATATTTTCTATACAGCGCCAACTGCCATTAGAGCTTTGATGGGAGCAGGAAACGAACTAGTGCAGAAAACATCCAGAACTAGTTTAAAGGTTTTAGGAACCGTTGGAGAGCCCATCAACCCTGAGGCCTGGGAGTGGTATTACAGTGTTGTTGGTGAAGAGAGATGTCCGGTCGTAGACACATGGTGGCAAACTGAAACCGGTGGCCACATGATAACTCCAATGCCTTATGCTACTCAATTAAAACCAGGATCTGCAACTCAGCCTTTTTTTGGAGTCGAGCCGCAAGTATTAACTGAGAAAGGAGAGGTACTTGAGGGCGAGGCTTCAGGCGTTCTGGTTCTGGCTCGTTCATGGCCTGGCCAAATGAGAACCTTGTACAACAATCATGAGCGCTTTATGGAGGCCTACTTTTCAACATTCCCTGGAAAATATTTCGCGGGTGACGGGGTTAAAAGGGATGCCGATGGCTATTACTGGATTACCGGTAGAGTCGATGATGTCCTTAATATTTCTGGACATCGTCTCGGAACTGCTGAAATAGAATCAGCGCTTGTTCTTCACACCAATGTAAGTGAGGCAGCAGTGGTTGGAATGCCCCATGATATAAAGGGTCAAGGGATCTATGCATACGTTTCATTGATGAGCGGCATTGAAGGCACTGAAGAGCTGAAAAAAGAGCTAGTAGCATTAGTCAGAAAAGAAATTGGCCCAATAGCAACCGTTGATAAGATTCAATTTGCACAAGGCTTACCTAAGACAAGGTCAGGCAAAATCATGAGAAGAATTCTGAGAAAAATTGCTGAGGATGACTATGATGAGCTTGGAGATACGTCGACTTTAGCTGAGCCTGGTGTTGTAGATGATTTGATTTCTAATAGAGTTCAATAGAAACATTTTTTAATTGGTCAGCACAATGAATGCGCTCCTTTACTTTGTTGTTCTTTTGGCGTGGGGCTCTTCGTGGTTTGCGATCAGTTTTCAGCTTGGTGATGTTGCACCGCAAGTATCAATAGTATGGCGTTTCTTATTAGCATCCCTCTTGCTTTTTGCTTGGTGTTTCATTCGAGGCCTTAAGATTAATTTTCCTTGGAGAGACCATGCAAATTGGCTTTTACTTGGATTTTTTCTTTTTTGTATTAACTATATTTGTGCCTACTTTGGAACCTTTTATTTGGCCACAGGACTGATTTGTCTTATTTTTTCAACCCTGACCTTATTCACAGTTTTTAATGGCTTTATTTTCTTTAAAAAACCAATAAGGGTGCCAATTCTGATAGGCGCAGTAGTTGGTATTGGCGGACTTTCAATAATTTTTTCAAATGAAATCAGTAATACGCAGTGGTCTTTAAGCTCTGATGTAGCTAAGGGCTTTATATGGATGTTATTGGCAACCTTTTTTGCATCGATTGGTATGCTTTTATCTGGGCAATTTCAAGCTCGTAAAATACCTCTAGTTCAGAGCAATGCTTTCAGTATGCTTTATGGCTCTATGATTCTCATTGTATACATCAGTTTTAGTGATGTTAGTTTCAGCTTTGATACAAGCTATAGCTACGTCATATCTTTGGTATATTTGGCTGTCGTAGCTTCAGTTATTGGTTTTGGTATGTACCTTAAGCTTGTTGGGAATATTGGTGCAGATAAGGCCTCCTATGTCAATATTTTTACCCCTACGATTGCACTTCTTTTATCGACTCTGTTTGAAAACTA
Organism: uncultured Gammaproteobacteria bacterium; assembly: GCA_902509905.1. Classification (GTDB taxonomy): domain Bacteria; phylum Pseudomonadota; class Gammaproteobacteria; order PS1; family Pseudothioglobaceae; genus Pseudothioglobus. The sequence goes on from CABWZI010000027.1 coordinate 4,469, forward strand.
TCAGTGGAGCTTGTTTGGTTTGGTAGGTGTATTATTAATTATAGTAGGAAATGTAATAGTTCTATATGCAAAGCCTGTTAATTAAATACTTTAGAGTCAATGGAGTCAATAATGGATGTTAAAACTGCTTTATTAAATCGAAAATCTACACGAGCTTTTTTAGATAAACAGGTTTCAATTGACATAATCAATGAAATTATTGAGCAATCTAAGACAGCTCCATCAGGAGTTAATACTCAGCCATGGCAGGTTGCAGTTTTGACTGGAGAAAGCAAAAACAATCTCTGCAATAAATTTGAAGAAGCTTTTAGAGCCGGTGATAAAGGGTCAATGGATTACAAGTATTATCCTGTGGAGTGGAAAAATGAGTACAAAGAAAGAAGAAAAGAATGCGGCTTGTTGCTCTACTCAACTTTAGAAATAGAGCGGGAAGACAAAGAAAGACAAATCGATCAGTGGGCCCTCAATTATCAAGCATTTAATGCACCAGCTATCCTGCTATTTTTTATTGATAAATCTATGGAGAAAGGCTCGTTTATGGATTACGGCATGTTTATTCAATCCATTATGCTATCTGCTTTAGAGCATGGCCTAGCAACATGTCCACAGGCCGCATTAGGAGAGTATCCTGATATAGTTCGTCAAGAGCTTCCTGAGTTTAAAGATAAACTTGTTTTGTGCGGTTTAGCTATAGGTTATGAGGATAAAGATCACATCGTTAATTCATACCGAACAACTAGAGAGAGTCTTGAAAGTTTTGTAAATTATTACTCTTGAGGGCTTTTTAAAGCTGCTCTTCAAGGAGTTCGATTTCAAATTGACTCAACTCGAGTTCAATTAAAGTAGTTTCTAACAAATTTCTTAGGGAGTTAATTTCATTCTCGTTAGATAAAATTGTTGCATCACGCTGAGTTAATTTAGATTCTAAATCATCGTGTTTTTGTTGGATTAAATTTAATTCATCCTCCAGAACCTTAACTTTACTGGAAGAGAGCATGAGTTTTTTACTTGTAATCTTGAGCTCATCAAGCGTTTTTATGAGTTGTGTATCAAGCTCATCAAGTTGAAGCTTTAGACTTGAAATATCAGTTTTGTATTGTTCAATTTCATCTGAATTATCTAAATTGATAATTACAGGTTCTGGCGGTTCAGAGTTATATTGAGAATAGGAATAACCAATGAAGAAAACAAGGACAATTGAAATTAAATAGAAGGCGGCTTTTTGATTCATTTTTATCTATTTTTTCAAAAGTATATCACTACTCGTTAATCCATTTGGCTGCATCTTTTGCGTAGTAGGTGAGAATTGCATCAGCGCCAGCACGTTTAAAGCACAAAAGAGTTTCGAGCACAGTAGATTTTTCCTCAATCCAATTATTTTGGCTGGCAGCTTTCAGCATGGCGTATTCACCACTGACGTGATAAGCAAAAGTCGGAACGCCAAAGGTTTGTTTTACATTTGAGACAATATCGAGGTAGGGTAATCCAGGCTTTATCATAACCATGTCTGCACCCTCACTAATATCAAGCTTTACTTCTCGAATTGCTTCATTCGAATTCCCCGGATCCATTTGGTAAGTTTTTTTATCTGATTTACCAAGGTTTCCTGATGAGCCTACTGCCTCCCTGAAAGGGCCATAGAAAGATGACGCATACTTTGCAGAGTATGACAGTATATTTGTATGGATGTACCCTGACTCTTCTAAAGCGTTTCTAATTGCGCCAATTCTTCCATCCATCATGTCTGAGGGCGCAATAATGTCAGCACCTGCTTCAGCATGAGAAAGGGATTGCTTGATAAGTACATCGACAGTTTCATCATTCAAGACGTATCCATCAGAGTCAATCAAGCCATCCTGGCCGTGACTCGTAAAAGGGTCCAGTGCGACATCAGTGATTACTGCAAGCTCAGGAAAGCTTCTTTTAAGTGATCTCACGGCTCTTTGAACAAGGCCGTCAGGGTTGTAAGACTCACCAGCCTCCTCTGTTTTTTTATCTGAGCTGATGACTGGAAAGAGTGCTATTGCTTGAATTTTTAAATCAATAATTTCTTTGGCCTCAACTAAAAGCTGATCAACGCTGACCCTTTCTATTCCGGGCATAGATTCAATCACTTCCCTTTTGTTTTCACCCTCAATCACAAACAAAGGATAAATTAAATCACTTGCACTCAAAGCGTTTTCTCGAACCAGAGATCGATTAAATTTTTGTTTTCTCAATCTTCTTGGTCGATGAGTTAAAATGGACATTTTGATTCCTAAAGTAACATTAACTAAATTATACAATAATGAAGCAATCATCCGACACACTTACAAGTTTATCAAGCGTTAACAAGGCATTTGTAGAGCCTTTTCCTAACTCAACAAAAGTCTATGCGACAGGTTCGAGGGACGATATTTTAGTTCCAATGAGGCGAATAGAGCTCACCGATACGATAGGCGACCTTGCTGAGAAAAATGACCCAGTCCACGTATACGATACTTCCGGCCCTTACACTGACCCTAATAAATCAATAAGCTACAGAAAAGGAATTGACTCGATTCGAAGTAACTGGATAGAAGAGAGGGGAGATACTGAAGTATTGGATGGTGTAAGCTCAAATTTCTCGAATGAAAGGCTCAACAATAAAGAGCTGGACGAACTCAGGTTCGAGCATTTGAGAGCGCCTAGAAAAGCAAAAAAAGGAAAAAATGTGACTCAGATGCATTATGCAAGACAGGGCATCATCACTCCTGAAATGGAATACATTGCGATTCGAGAGAACTGTCTCTGGCAGGAATACCAGGACCAAATTGGTCAGCACCAGGGCGAGAGTTTTGGCGCAGCCACTCCTAAAATTATTACACCAGAATTTGTTAGAGATGAGGTTGCTCGGGGCCGTGCAGTCATTCCAAACAATATTAATCACCCTGAAACAGAGCCAATGATTATTGGAAGGAACTTCTTGGTTAAGATTAATGGAAATATTGGTAACTCAGCTCTCGGCTCTTCTATAGACGAAGAGGTCGGAAAAATGGTTTGGGGAGTACGCTGGGGTGCTGACACAATCATGGACCTCTCAACTGGAAAAAACATTCATGAGACGAGGGAGTGGATTATTCGTAATTCACCAGTTCCGGTTGGAACTGTGCCTATCTATCAGGCGCTCGAGAAAGTTAAAGGTATAGCGGAAGATTTGACTTGGGAGGTCTTCAGAGATACTCTTATAGAGCAGGCTGAGCAGGGCGTTGACTACTTTACAATTCATGCCGGAGTGAGGCTTAAGTATGTCCCGCTGACGATGGATAGGGTTACAGGAATAGTCTCTAGGGGCGGCTCAATTATGGCCAAGTGGTGTCTAGCGCACCATACGGAGAGCTTTCTTTATACTCACTTTGAAGACATTTGTGAGATTATGAAGGCATATGATGTAACCTTCTCACTTGGTGATGGCCTGAGACCAGGTTCAATTGCGGACGCCAATGATGCCGCCCAGTACGGAGAGCTTGAGACTTTGGGTGAGCTGACAAAGATTGCTTGGAAGCATGACGTTCAGACTTTCATTGAGGGTCCCGGACATGTGCCAATGCACATGATCAAAGACAACATGGAAAAGCAGCTGAAAGAGTGCGGTGAAGCTCCTTTCTATACTTTAGGGCCACTGACAACAGATATCGCTCCAGGATATGATCATATAACCTCAGCAATTGGGGCTGCGCAAATTGGTTGGTACGGCTGTGCAATGCTCTGTTATGTCACTCCCAAGGAGCACCTTGGCCTTCCGAACCAGGATGACGTTAAAACTGGAATCATTACCTACAAGATAGCTGCACATGCAGCCGATTTAGCTAAGGGGCATCAAGGTGCACAGATTAGAGATAACGCGCTCTCAAAGGCGAGATTTGAGTTCAGATGGGAAGATCAATTTAACCTTGCGCTGGACCCTGATACTGCAAGAAGCTTTCATGACGAAACGCTGCCAAAGCAAGCAGCCAAAACAGCTCACTTTTGTTCAATGTGTGGGCCCAAGTTCTGCTCTATGAAGATTTCTCAAGACATCAAAGGCCTGGATAATGCCGCCGTTGAAAAGATTCAGGAGATTCAAGTCGAGATGGATAAAAAGTCTGAAGAATTTTTGAAAAATGATAGCGAGATTTATCTAAAAGAAGGTGCCTAAGAGAATTGCTTAAGCTTTCAGGTAAGGCTTGATTGCCCTAAGTGTCTTGTTGGTTGCTCCTTGATTTGCCTCAAAGGTTTTTCTAGCGTTAGCGCCGAGAATATCACTTCGTGTTTTATCTGCTGACAATTCAGAAATAGTCTGCATGAGTTCATCCGCATTAGCTACCTGAATTGATGCATCATTGTCTAATAGCTGCTTTGAAATCTCCTCAAAGTTGTAGGTGCTAGGACCAAAAATAAGGGGCTTTGATAAAGAGGCCGCTTCAAGCATATTTTGACTGCCATTGTCGGTGAGACTACCCCCAACAAAGGCAATATCAGAGATCGAGTAATAAGCCATCATTTCTCCCATGCTATCTCCGATGAGAATATCAGTATCTTCAGCGCAACGTTTAATTTGCGACCTTCTTTCTACTTTGAGACCAGAGTTCTTAGCAATCTTTACGGCTTCCTCAAACCTTTCAGGGTGCCTAGGAATGATGACCAGAAGAGAATCGATGCGCTCCTTTAACTTTAAGTAACTGTCAATTATTAATTTTTCTTCACCATCCCTCGTACTCGCAAACACAGCCACATGTTTGTCGCCAACCATTTCTGTCAACGACTTTATTAAATCAGTATCCATTGAGTCATTGTTGTCAAACTTTAAGCTTCCGGTTATCAGTAAGTCTTCTTTTTTTGCCCCAAGCTTGATGAATCGATCCGCAGAATAAGTGTTTTGTGGACAAATAATGCTGAGCTTGCTGAGAGATTTGCTGACAAGTTTAGGGAAGAATTTTTGGTACTTATTGAATGACTTTTCTGACAACCGAGCATTAATGAGGGCGACAGGTATATTTTTTTTATTTAATAAATGAATCAGGTTTGGCCAAATCTCAGTCTCCATCAAAATGCAAATTTCAGGTTTAATTGCGCCAAGAAAGGATTCTATTATTGGGCCTGCATCAAAAGGAAAAAAATAGTGGATGACATTACCTTTGTAATGATTTTTAACGGCTTTAGAGCCAGTCATAGTGGTCGTAGTAATAACAATTTTATGGTTTGGATAAAGACTCATAAGTGAATTAACTAGCGGCTTTGAGGCATTAAATTCTCCTACTGAGACGCTATGAATCCAGATAACTCTGCCCGATTTTTTTTGGATAAACCCTAACTGATTTTTAAGCTTAACTTTCCATGACAAATCATTAGAGTCTTTTAAAAGTATCTTTAGAATTGCAAATGGGATGCTCAGCCAAATGATGAAGGAGTATATGAATCTATTCATTAAGTAATTTGATTAGATGGTATTTTCGAATTTTCATATCGTTAAATCCTTCAATTCTCTTCTAAAGGGCTTATGTAAGGCAAAAAAGGTATAATAGTTCGCTGATATTATAGCTTTATCGTGTAACTTTCATTACATCTATTTTTCTTTGAGAGTTTCGTTATTACGATCCTGTTTAGAATCTTTATTATGAATATTAAAAATTATGAAATTTGTTGATTCTGCGAGCGTTGTTGTTGAGGCCGGAAAGGGAGGTGCTGGGTGCCTGAGTTTTCGTCGAGAAAAATATATACCAGACGGTGGTCCTGATGGCGGAGACGGCGGAGACGGTGGGAGTGTATACTTCCAAGGTCAGGAAGGGCTCAATACGCTCAGTGAGTTTCGATACAATCGATTGTACAGGGCCAAGAATGGTCAGCCAGGTATGGGCAGGGATCGAAGAGGTAAGTCTGCTGAAGACCTCTATGTTGAGGTCCCTTTAGGCACCAAGATTATTGACCTAGCAACTGATGAAGTGATTGGAGAGATTACACTTCATGAACAAGTCTTACTGGTTGCTAAGGGTGGTTTTCATGGGCTCGGTAATGCTAGATTTAAATCATCTGTTAATCGTGCGCCAAGACAAACTTCGCCTGGAACTCCTGGTGAATCAAGAGAAGTTGCCTTGGAGTTAAATATTATGGCTGATGTGGGTCTTTTGGGTATGCCTAATGCGGGAAAATCAAGTCTCATTAGGCAAATCTCTGGAGCTCGACCAAAAGTTGCAGACTACCCTTTTACCACTCTGCATCCAAGTCTAGGTGTTGTCAAGGCTGGAAGCAACCACTTTGTGATGGCAGATATTCCAGGTTTATTAGAAAAAGCAAGTGAAGGAGTAGGTCTTGGATTTGAATTCCTAAAGCATCTTTCAAGAGCAAGGGCACTTTTACATGTTGTTGATATTCTTCCATCTGATGGCTCTGACCCTGTGAGCAATTATTTGACAATTGAGTCTGAGTTAAAGAAATTTGATGAAGAGTTATTTAAAAAACCTAGATATGTGGCCATCAATAAAATTGATTTACTTGAAGAGAGTGAAAGAGACAAAACTATTAAAGATTTCCTTAAAAAGGTCAAATATAAAGGAAATGCGTTTAACATATCTGCATTAAATGGAATGGGCTGCAAGTCTTTGATTTTTGGCTTGTATGACTTAATAGAGCAAAAAAATGAAGAATAAGTGCTGGGTTGTAAAAATTGGATCAGCCCTATTAACGAATAACGGAAAGGGAATCGATAAGGGTCTGATATCTCAGTGGGTTGAGCAGATTGTAGAGCTGCAATCCCATGGAATCGATGTCGTTTTAGTGTCGAGTGGGTCTATTGTAGAAGGCATGAAGCGTCTTGGCTGGAAAGAAAAACCTAGTGACATTCATAAACTTCAAGCAGCCGCTGCTGTAGGTCAAATGGGACTGGTACAGGCTTATGAATATCTCTTTGCAAAGCATAAAGTGCAAACTGCACAGGTACTATTGACTCGTGATAATTTGTTGAATTCAAAGCACTTTGAAAATATTTCGGCAACCCTTAATAACTTACTAGAGTTTGGAAT
>CABWZI010000028.1 GCA_902509905.1 uncultured Gammaproteobacteria bacterium
ACCCATAAACTTTGGATCATTTAAGACAAATTCAGGATTTATTGGACGTTTAGTATTATCCATCCCTGGCTCTCCATGATCTAAATAGCGCCATTCATCAAATAAATTTGGTCCAAAGCCACTTCTTTTGATGGACTTTAGAAACTGTTTTGGAATGATAGCATCTGTATCGATATTAGCACGATCAAGCGGCATTGCAATGGAGTTTATAGGTGTAAATTTTTTCATGCATCTACTCCTGAAAAACGCCCAGCTATTGCTGTTGCAGCAGCAATTGATGGGCTTACAAGATGTGTAAATGAGCCTTGGCCTTGTCGACCCTCGAAGTTTCGATTAGAAGTGCTCGCACATCTTTCTCCTGGCTCAAGTTTGTCTGCATTCATTGCAAGGCACATAGAGCAACCTGGCTCTCTCCACTCGAAGCCAGCATCTTTAAAAATTTGATCAAGACCCTCATCTTCAGCTTGCTTTTTTACAAGACCAGATCCAGGAACAACAAGAGCTAATTTAACGTTTTTAGCAATTTTCTTGCCTTTTGCAACATCAGCAGCAGCTCTCAAATCCTCTATTCTTGAGTTTGTGCAGGATCCAATAAAAACCTTATCTATTTCTACCGAACTCATTAAAGTATTCGGTTCTAAGTGAATATACTTGAGCGCATTACGGATACTTTCTGCCTTGACTTCATCTTTTTCAAGTCTTGGATCTGGCGTGGAGCCATGAATATCAACAACCATTTCAGGTGAGGTTCCCCAAGTGACCTGAGGTTTGATTTGATTCGCATCAATTAAGATCGAATCATCAAAATGAGATTCTGGGTCGCTATGAAGAGTCTTCCAATATTCTAGAGCTGAATTCCAGGTGTCCCCTGTCGGAGAAAAAGGCCTGCCTTTAACATATTCAAGTGTCTTTTCATCAACTGCAACAAGCCCTACTTTTGCTCCAGCCTCGATAGACATATTACACAGAGTCATTCTTCCCTCTATGCTCATCTCTTCAATAGTATTTCCACAAAACTCTATAGCGAAACCTGTTCCGCCAGCAGTACCAATTTTTCCAATAACATACAGCGCTAGATCTTTGGCGCTGACATTACTAGCCAACTCTCCATTAATCTCTATTTTCATATTTTTTGCTTTATTTTGCCAAAGGCAGCCTGTTGCAAGAACATGCTCTACTTCAGAAGTACCTATTCCAAATGCAAGTGCTCCAAGGGCTCCATGAGTTGTGGTGTGTGAGTCCCCACAAACTATACTCATTCCTGGCAAAGTCGCACCTTGCTCTGGTCCAATAACATGAACAATGCCTTGGCGAATATCGTTCATATGAATTTCATTGATACCGAATGCTTCACAGTTTTTATCTAAAGTTTCAACCTGAAGTCTAGAAACGGGATCAGAAATACTACTCACACCACTTGATCTGTCTGTAGTCGGCACATTATGATCTGGAACCGCAAGATTAGACTTATTACGCCAAATTTTTCTATCAGCTAAAGAGAGGCCTTCAAAAGCTTGTGGAGAGGTCACTTCATGGATTAATTGACGATCAATATAAATGAGCGTTGATCCATCTTGCTCTAAAACCTTGTGCGCACTCATTAGTTTGTCGTATAGTGTTTGAGGCATTTTGATTAGTAATACTTGATAAAATGACTATTTTACATTTTTTAAAATAACCCACATTACAGAAATAGTTATCAAATATCTCTATTTTGAGTAATGCATTTATTTTAAATTTTAACTTTAGGGCTAATTTTATGTGTGGTATCTGTGGTCAGTTTCGTTTTGATGGGAAAGAAGTCTCATCAGAGTCACTCGATAAAATGATGTCAAAGCTAGCAAGACGAGGCCCTGATTCAAGTGGACAATGGAGTGCTCAGCATATTGGTTTTGGGCATCAACGATTGAGCATTATTGATTTATCTAGCTATGGTTCTCAGCCAATGGTTGACGACAAGCTTGAACTTACCCTTGTCTTTAATGGAACAATATATAACTACAAGTCACTTCGAGCACAATTAATAAAGAAGGGTTATAATTTTTTCTCTCATTCAGATACTGAGGTTATTATCAAGGCATACCACTTCTGGGGTGAAAACTGTCTGGAGCATTTAGATGGTATGTTTGCTTTTGCTATTTGGGAGCATACTAATAAAAAATTATTTGTTGCTAGGGATAGAATGGGTATCAAGCCACTCTATTTTAACTATACTACAAAAGCATTTACTTTCGCATCAAATTCACAGGCTCTTTTAACACAAGAAATTGATAGGAGTGTTAATCCTATTGCACTTCAACAACAGCTATCTCTTCATGGAGTTGTGCCAGCACCAAATACAATCATTAAGGGCATTCAAAAGCTAAAGCCCGGAAGCTATATGATTCTGAAATCTGATGGTCAAATCCAAGAAAAAACATACTGGAGCCCAAATGCTAAGAGACCAGATCGCGAGGTTAGTAATGAGGAATATATCGAAAGAACTCATGAACTATTGACTGCTGCAGTCACTAAAAGAATGAATGCCTCTGATGTCCCAATTGGTGTTCTTCTTTCTGGCGGTCTTGATTCGTCTTTAATTGTTGCACTCCTTAAAGAGGCTGGACATGAGAGAATTAGAACCTTCTCTATTGGTTTTGAAGATATTGATGATGAGGCTGGCAGTGAGTTTGAATACTCAGATCAAATAGTATCTAGATTTAAAACAGAGCATAAGAAATACAAAGTGAGCAATCAAGAGGTCCTTCCAAGGCTGTCTGAGGCTGTGTCAAATATGGCTGAGCCAATGGTTGGTCAAGATGCAGTTGCATTTTATTTGCTCTCAGAGCAGGTCTCAAAACACACCAAAGTTGTTCTTTCTGGTCAAGGTGCTGACGAAGCTTTTGCAGGTTATTTTTGGTATCCCAGAATGGCAGATGAGCATGGGAATGAGATAGATCGTTTTTCAAAACACTATGTTGATAGGCCTCATAACGAGTACTTAAAAACAGTAGCATCTAAATACCGAGGTGAAAATCATACGCATAATTGGCTCAATAAGGAGTTTTCTAAGCCCGGGACCGACTCTTTTATTGATAAGGTATTCAGAACAGATATGACTCGTCTAATAGTTGATGATCCAGTGAAGCGAGTTGACAATATGACAATGGCATGGGGCCTTGAGGCTAGAGTACCCTTTATGGATACGGAGCTAGTTGAGTGGGCATTAAGTATTCCCCCTTCATTGAAAATGAGAGAGCAAGGCAAGTATCCACTAAAGAAAATATCAAGAAGTCTGTTACCAAAGTCAGTGATTGACCGAAAAAAAGGTTATTTCCCAATGCCAGCTCTCAAGTATATTCAAGGAGAATTCCTAGAATTTATGTCTGATATACTTTTGTCAAGCGCTTGCAGGAGTAGGGGAGTTTTTGATGAGCAATACATTCAAAAGGTAATTGACTCACCGAGAGAATATATGACCGCGTTAAATGGCTCAAGATTATGGCACTTAGCACTTCTTGAATATTGGTTTCAGATTAATTTAGATAGCTAGCTTGTGGATAAGATTGTAATTTATACAGATGGTGGTTGCCGAGGAAACCCTGGCCTGGGTGGATGGGGCGTGTGGCTTCGATACAAAAATCATGATAAAAAGCTCAAAGGAGCTGAGCAGAATACTACGAACAATAAAATGGAGCTTACTGCAGCCATTAAGGCCTTGGAGGCTCTTAAATCAAGCGACATTTCTGTTGACTTATACACTGACTCGAAATATGTGATTCAGGGGATCAATGAGTGGGTTAAGGGGTGGAAATCAAAAGACTGGAGAACTGCAAATAAAAAGCCAGTCAAAAATGTTGAACTTTGGAAGCAATTAGACGTTCTCAATAAAAAATATCATGTCAACTGGCACTGGGTAAAAGGCCATAGCGATGATCCTGGAAACGATATGGCAGATCTTTTAGCGAATCAAGCTATGGATGAGATTGGTTAAGTTCAAGTCGCTCAGGGTGCTCTAAATATTCTAATTCATCTCGACTAAAATCTGAAAGTAGCCTTGCTTCGATATTGAATGGACCTCTCAAATTTGATCCAATGTGTTTTTTTATAAGTTCATCAAATGTTTGGACTGGATCAATACCTCTCTTGTTGCATAGATACCTATACCAATAATTACCAATCTTTACATGCCCAATCTCATCTTCAAAGATAATATCTAATATGTTAACCATTCTAGTGAATTTTGATCCACTAAATTTTTTTCTAATGCTAGGAGTTACATCTAAACCTCTCGCTTCTAAAACCCTTGGGACAAGAGCCATTCTTGCTAAAACATCATAGTCCGTATCTATAGACATTTGCCATAATCCATTGTGCGCATCAAAGTCTCCATAATGATAGTCAAGCTGCTCTAAATGTTCTTTAAGAAGTGAAAAGTGATATGACTCTTCAGTTGCCACCTTAATCCAGTCAAGATAGTATTGATGAGGCATGTCTTGGAATCTGTAAATTGCATCAAGAGCTAAATTAATTGCGTTAAATTCAATATGACAAATGGCATGAATGTTTTTAATCATGCCAAGATCTGACTTGTCTCTTTTAGGAGCGCCATTGAAGCTGACTAATTTTGGCTTTATTGGGCGCCCAGGAGATAGTATTTTTTTTACTTCACATGTCGGCCCTATTTCCTTTTTTTGGTATTTGATTAGGTTTTTAGTTAGTAGTACCTTCTCATTTGGATCATCGCAGGTTAGTGCATAATATGAGTCTTTAAAGAGAGACATAGGAGCCCACCTTAATGCTTGCTAGTTTCCATTGATCGATTTGTATTCTTATTAATCGTAATGTTGGAAACCCAACATTTGCGGTCATTCTTCGAACCTGCCTATTTCTACCTTCAGTGATAGAGATTTCAATCCAAGATGTGGGAATGAGTAGCCTTTTTCGAACTGGAGGCGTTCTATCCCAGAGCCATTCAGGCTGATATATTTTTTTTACAAAAGCGGGTTTTGTTAACCCATCTTTTAGTTCAACTCCAGCTTTAAGATCACTTATTGCCTCTTTGGTTATATCTCCATCCAGCTGAACAAGGTAGGTTTTAGTTTTATTATTTTTTGGATTAGAAATTTTATTTTGCAGCTTACCATCATCAGTTAATATGACAAGCCCCTCAGAGTCTTTGTCTAGTCTTCCTACTGGATATATGTTTGGAATATCTATGTAATTAGCTAAAGTATCTCCTTCACCACTAAACTGACATATAACTCCAAAAGGTTTATTGAAGGCAACGACCTTAGCCATAAATTTGTTTTGCCCTCTCCACAAATGCATCTAACTGTGAATTTGCAATGCTTTTAAATAGTGGAGACATTGTTATATCAGCAATTCTAGATTTGAAACTAAACTCAAGATCTAAATAAACCTTTGCTGCACTATCCCCAAGACTTTCAAAGCGCCATTCTCCGAAGAGCTCATCAAATGGTCCATCAAGAAGTTGCATCTTTATCGATTCAAAAGGCATCAATGTATTATTAGTAGTGAAGGTTTGCTTGAATCCACTTTTATTTATCTGAACCGAGGCAGTAACTTGATTGCCAGTTTCATTTAAAATAGATGAAGAGTCACACCAGTTGAGGAAATTCGAGTAGTCATTAATGTTATTGACCAGCTCAAACATTTGCTGGGGTGAGTATGGAACTATTGCACTTTTTGAAATACGATGCATGGCAAAAAATAAAAAAGATAATTCAAATACTATTGCCTTGAATAAAAAAGCAAGGCATGACTATTTTATCGAACAAAGTCTCGAGGCTGGTCTTAGTTTGCTTGGCTGGGAAGTTAAAAGCTTGAGGGAGAATAAAGTTCAGATAAAAGAGAGTTATGTGATTTATAAAAATAATGAACTCTTTCTATTTGGTGCACACATTTCGCCATTAAGGTCTGCATCAAGTCATGTAGATTGTGATCCAATTAGGACTAGAAAGCTCCTTCTTAATAAGCTTGAAATCAACAGACTTCGAGAAAAGATTACGCAAAAAGGAGCTACAGTTGTTCCTTTAAAATTATATTGGGCTAGAGGCAAGGTTAAGTTAGAAATTGGAGTTGCTAAGGGTAAAAAATCTCATGACAAGAGACAAGATATTAAGGAAAGAGATTGGAAATTAGACAAAGCCAGAGCTCTAAAGGAAAGTAATCGATAAAATATTATATTTTTTTTAAATTATTTTTCAAATAGCATTATTTTGATAGTACAATAAACACTAGGTACAGCGTTGGAGGCAGATGGTTTCTTTTGATTCTTTCCTCCTGAAATAGGTGTAAAAGTTACCTCTTCCGCTCTATCTTTTTTTTTAACAAACTTTTATTGGAGAGAATTAAAATGAATAAATCAGAATTAATTGATGCAATCGCTTCAGGTGCAAATTTATCTAAAGCAGATGCTGCTAGAGCACTAAACGCTACTACAGGCGCAATCACTTCAGCGATGGCTAGTGGTGATGGAGTTCAGCTTACTGGATTCGGTAGTTTTGTAGTTAGAAGCCGTGCAGCTCGCACTGGCCGTAACCCACAAACTGGAGCAACTATTCAGATTAAAGCTTCAAATGTGGCAGCTTTCAAAGCTGGTAAAGCATTGAAAGATGCATGTAACTAATTAAGTTATATTGTTTCTTTGAAAAAGGCGCTGTTTGCGCCTTTTTTTTTCCAAATGAAAATGATCCATCAATAAATTATTACTAGCAAAATTTATTGTTCTAAATCTCCATAAAAATTTTGTTCACCAGAACCACTTTCAGAGAGATCACTGATTGCAGTTTCAACATCGCTGATTGCATTTTTAAGTTCACTAATAATTAGGTCTTTGTCATCAGTGAAAGGTAGCTCTTCAATAAGTCGATTTAATTTGCCGCGGGATAACCAGGCTTTGTGACGAGCCCATTCGGGAAATAGTAGCTGATGAGGGTCAACGGTTTTAACATCAGAAAATCTTGATGGATCGCTTGAGTCTAATCCCAATGGAACATAGGCATTAACCATTGTTACTCTATCATAAGGTTCTTTTAATTTAGCACCTCTATGAACCACCATATTTCCTTGTAATACAATAATATAGCCAGGCCCAGGGAAATGAGGACTAATAATCCTGTCTTCTGGCATAGATTGATTGCTGTCTTTAATCTCTTGAGCCTCTTTCTTTGTGCCAAGGAAATACTGAAATTGACCACCAATCTGTTTATTTGGGTCTGAAACCATCATGACATAATCAAGTCCAATAGTATCAGTATGCCACTTATCAACTGCGCGACTCAGGTCGTCTGGGGCAAAGTTAAAGTGCCCAAGATGAAGGGGTACAGAGTGAGGCGCTACTGGAATGCCATAGATCTCAGATAAGAATTCACTCACTTTCGGGCACAAGCATAAGTCCCTTAAAAATCTAGATCGATATACACAGCCACGAAGTAAATATTGAATCCTCTCTCCGCCACTCGAAGAAAATTTTCTGAGTGATTGTGCAGTCTGCATTAGAACTCTAACCCCTTCATCTGACAAAAGCCTTGCGATTCCAGAAACACTAAAATTTGTAGGACACTTTTCTATCTCATCTTTGGTATATCCTAAGTCAGAAAGAGAGAGGGATTTTTTAGGGAGTTCAAGCTCTAGATGAATATTTGAATCATAAGCGGGCTCATCTTCAAGATAGTAGTATCCCTCAGGGAGAGTATTTGGAAAACTTATAGGAGTGTTTAATAGTTTCTCTTTCATATGTTTATCGCTTCAAAGTGTTTAGCATTAATAATACTTAAAGTTTTAATTCTTCGAAATAACTTAAAGAAAAATAAATAAAGTTATTTAAGGTTGATATACTTTTTTTAAATTAGCTATTTTTTAATTTATGACTAAATTCACTCCTTATTGGTGGGAAGGGCAGCCACACTATTCAGAGAGTAACAGTATGCCAAAGAATGCAGATGTAGTAATTGTTGGTGCAGGATTTACTGGTTTAAGTGCGGCAATTACTTTAGCAAAATCTGGAGTTTCAGTTGTTGTTTTTGACTCAGTTGAGTTAGGTTTTGGTGCAAGCACAAGAAACGGTGGGATGTTGGGCTCAGGACATAAGGTATCGCCACAACAGGCAGAGGAAAAATATGGAATAGATGTTGCCGGACAAATCCATAAAGAAGCAAATGCGTCTCTTGCTTTTACTACAAATTTAATTCAAGCAAACAATATTGATTGTGATCTTCAGATTTGTGGGCGATTAAGGACATCATGGGTGCCTCAGGATCAATTCAGCATGTCTGAGAATCTAAAAAAATTAAAAGCTATTGATAATTTTAATTCTAAAATGATTGATGCTTCGACAATGTCTGAATCAGTTAAAACTGAGTTATATTTTGGGGGTCAGTATTATGAAGACCATGGCTCAGTCCAGCCCCGAAAGTTTCATTATGGTCTCCATCAACTGGCCATAAAATCTGGCGCAAAGGTTTTTGGAAATATGCCAGTAAATCAAATCACTCCATTGTCAGGGAATCAAGGAGCTGGCTTTGTTGTTTCCGTTGCAAATGAATTCATAAGTTGTAAGGATGTTTTGATAGCAACCAACGGATACACTCGATCTTCTCTTTCAAAGTATTTATCTAGAAGAATCTTGCCAGTACCTAGCTTTATTATAACTACTGAAGAGATTGGAGTAGACAGAGTAAACTCATTAATACCAGGAGGTCATTGCATAGTAGAAACAAGAAAGCGCTATTGTTATTATCGGCCAACTCCATGCGGAAAAAGAATAATGATTGGAACAAGAGCAGCTATGCATTCCATGCCAGCTGAAAAAGCACTTCCAATACTTAAAAAAACGTTATCTGAGATTTTTCCTGAGCTTGATGGAGTTGATATAAGTCACTGCTGGACAGGTTTTACAGGCTTTAGTTTTAGTATGCTTCCTAACTTGGGGTGTTATGATGGAATATATTCTGCAATGGGCTATTGTGGTAATGGTGTAGCTATGGCTCCTTACCTAGGTCACATGGCAGCATTAAAGATTCTAGAGCCAGATAAAAAAGTAACTGTATTCGAGAGCACATCATTACAGACTCGTCCATATTACTATGGTTCTCCTTGGTTTCTTCCAATTGCGAGTGCTTACTTTAAAGTCTATGATAAATTTGATAACTATCGTAGAAGAAAAAATTTATAAAATATTTTGACTTGGAATTTGTCGACTCATCTCTGCATAAACCGTTGAAATAACTCTCTGCATGGTAAAATACCGGCTTTTTAAATAATTGGAGATTGTCCATGGAGCAAACTTTATCAATAATTAAGCCAGACGCCGTAGCTAAAAATGTCATCGGTCAAATTTACTCAAGATTTGAAAATGCTGGATTTAGAATTGTGGCATCTAAAATGATACATTTAGATCAAGAAATGGCTGGTGGTTTTTATGCTGTTCATAAGGACAGACCTTTCTTTAATGACCTAATGACTTTTATGACTTCAGGCCCTGTAATGGTTCAAGTCTTAGAGGGTGAAAATGCTGTTGCAAAGCATCGTGAGATTATGGGTGCAACAAATCCAAAAGAGGCTGATGCAGGAACTATCAGAGCAGATTTTGCAGAGTCTTTAGATGAAAATGCTGTTCATGGTTCAGACTCATTGGAAAATGCAGCCATAGAGATTGCCTATTTCTTTGGTAATAAGGGTGTCTGCCCTAGAACGCGATAGATAATAGATCATCCTCATGTTAGAAAAACAAAACTTACTCGGACTAACTCAAGGTAAGTTTAAGGATTTTTTTTCAGACTTGAGTGAAAAGCCCTTTCGTACAAAACAAATTATGCAATGGATCTATCACCAAGGGGTTTATAACTTTGGTGATATGCATAACTTTTCAAAGGACCTTAGAGATAAGCTTGGCTCAATAGCCTCTCTTGATTTGCCTGAAGTTATTTCAACAAATAATTCAAAGGATGGGGTTGTCAAATGGGTCATAAAGCTTGGTGAAGATAATCATATTGAGACTGTTTATATTCCTCAAAAAGAAAGAGGAACTCTTTGTATCTCTTCACAAGTTGGCTGCTCACTTGCGTGTACTTTTTGCTCAACAGGGTATCAAGGCTTTAACAGGAACCTAAAAACTCATGAGATTATTGGCCAGGTTTTAGTTGCTAAAAATTATTTAGCTCAAGAAAATAAACGCATCTCTAATGTCGTTTTTATGGGAATGGGGGAGCCATTGTTAAATGAATCACCTGTTTACGATGCTTGTCAGATTCTATTAGATGATTGGGCTTTTGGACTATCAAGAAGACGAGTTACTGTCTCGTCCTCAGGAATTGTTCCTGCACTTCTAAGAATGTCGGATACAGTTCCAGTTAGTCTAGCTATTTCTTTGCATGCACCTGAAGATGAATTAAGAGATATACTGGTTCCAATAAATAAGAAATACCCAATAAAAGAATTAATGAAAGCGTGCCATTATTATCTGAATGCTGGGTCTCAGGAGAGGCATATTCTTTTTGAATATGTGATGTTAGAAAATGTAAATGATTCTGTAGAAAATGCTAAAACACTTTCAAAGCTGTTGAACTTTTGGTTTGATCGAGAATCAGCTAAAGTGAATTTGATTCCTTTCAATCCATTTCCAGAAACTCAATATAAAACGTCCAATAATAAATCTATAGATAAATTTCAAGATATCTTGCACCGATCAGGTATTCGAACAACTACAAGAAGAACCAGAGGTGATGACGTGGATGCTGCATGTGGTCAACTGGCTGGAAAAGTACTAGACAAGAGTAGAAGAAATGTTGGACGGAATTGATTACTACCCAAAAAAGAAAAAAAGATCTTTTGGAAAATTAATCGGACTCTTGTTGTTTTTCTTGGTTCTAATCGGTCTGTGGTATTATCTTCAGAACTTAGATTTAAGTGAAAGTAAATCAAGCACAATTATCATCAGTCAGCCCCCTGAATATGTTGAAGATGAAAAAAAAGTTGTTGAAGACTCTAACGAGTCAATTACTCC
>CABWZI010000029.1 GCA_902509905.1 uncultured Gammaproteobacteria bacterium
GTTGAAGGTGAACTGTGAGGTTTGCTGGAGGTATCAGAAGTGCGAATGCTGACATGAGTAACGATAAAGGGGGTGAAAAACCCCCTCGCCAGAAGTCCAAGGTTTCCTACGCAACGTTAATCGGCGTAGGGTTAGTCGGCCCCTAAGGCGAGGCAGAAATGCGTAGTCGATGGGAAACGGGTTAATATTCCCGTACTTCATATAACTGCGATGGGAAGACGGAGAAGGTTAGCTCAGCAAGGCGATGGTTGTCCTTGTTCAAGCGTGTAGAAATGGTTCTTAGGAAAATCCGGGAACCTCTATTTCAAGGCGTGATAACGATCCCTCTTTTGGGAGAAGTGAGTGATACCATGCTTCCAGGAAAATCCTCTAAGCTTCAGGTTATATGAAACCGTACCCCAAACCGACACAGGTGGACGAGATGAGAATTCTAAGGCGCTTGAGAGAACTCGGGTGAAGGAACTAGGCAAAATGACACCGTAACTTCGGGAGAAGGTGTACTCTTGTTATGTGAAATCACTCGCTGATAGAGCAGAAAAGAGTTGAAAATACTAGGTGGCTGCGACTGTTTATTAAAAACACAGCACTCTGCAAACACGTAAGTGGACGTATAGGGTGTGACTCCTGCCCGGTGCTTGAAGGTTAATTGATGAGGTTAGCGCTTGCGCGAAGCTTTTGATCGAAGCCCAAGTAAACGGCGGCCGTAACTATAACGGTCCTAAGGTAGCGAAATTCCTTGTCGGGTAAGTTCCGACCTGCACGAATGGAGTAACGACGGCCACACTGTCTCCACCCGAGACTCAGTGAAATTGAAATTGCTGTTAAGATGCAGTATACCCGCGGCCAGACGGAAAGACCCCGTGCACCTTTACTACAGCTTTGCATTGAACTCTGATCCTACTTGTGTAGGATAGGTGGGAGGCTTTGAAGCTTTAACGCTAGTTAGAGTGGAGCCACCCTTGAAATACCACCCTGGTATGGTTGGGGTTCTAACCTAGGTCCGTAATCCGGATCGGGAACAATGCATGGTGGGTAGTTTGACTGGGGCGGTCTCCTCCCAAAGAGTAACGGAGGAGCGCAAAGGTATCCTCAGCACGGTCGGACATCGTGCAATGAGCGCAAAGGTAAAAGGATGCTTGACTGCGAGACTGACACGTCGAGCAGGTAGGAAACTAGGTCTTAGTGATCCGGTGGTTCTGAGTGGAAGGACCATCGCTCAACGGATAAAAGGTACGCCGGGGATAACAGGCTGATACCCCCCAAGAGTTCACATCGACGGGGGTGTTTGGCACCTCGATGTCGGCTCATCACATCCTGGGGCTGAAGCAGGTCCCAAGGGTATGGCTGTTCGCCATTTAAAGTGGTACGCGAGCTGGGTTTAGAACGTCGTGAGACAGTTCGGTCCCTATCTACCGTGGGCGTTGGAGACTTGAGGGAAGCTGTTCTTAGTACGAGAGGACCGGAATGGACACACCTCTGGTGTTTCGGTTGTGACGCCAGTCGCATTGCCGAGTAGCTATGTGTGGAAAGGATAACCGCTGAAAGCATCTAAGCGGGAAGCCCCTCCCAAGATTAGGTCTCCCTGATTATTTAATAATCCTAAAGATCCCTCGAAGACTACGAGGTTGATAGGCTAGGTGTGGAAGTGCAGCAATGTATGAAGCTAACTAGTACTAATTGATCGTGAGGCTTGACCATATAACACCCAAGATATTTGGAGATGTTGTTGTGTCAACAGGCAATATGCCTTATAAACTTTACTTTATCCATTTTGTTATACCTCTGGTATAAAAACTTTTTAATTCATTTGAGTTAGGTTTCGACTTAGTTCAAGTAAGCAGTTTGCTTAGTGATAATAGCAAGTGTGACCCACCTGATCCCATCCCGAACTCAGAAGTGAAACCACTTAGCGCCGATGGTAGTGTGGGGTCTCCCCATGTGAGAGTAGGACATTGCTAGGCTTTTATTCAAAATACCCCGACCTTTTAAAAGGCGGGGTATTTTTTTATCTAAACTAATTCAAGTAAAATCAAGCTTCTTAAAAAGAATTTAATTTCAAAGCATTCATGATGAATACAGTAGAAGTAATAAATATTGCTGAAGGTATTGATGTTGTTGATTCTGGATACTACAGTCAAGACTTTGCAGCAATATACCTTCTGAGGCAGAACAGCAAGGTTGCCATTATTGAAACAGGAACCAATTATAGCCTTCCTGTTGTGGAGAAAGCCCTAATGAAGAGCGGCCTCACTCTTTTAGATGTCTCTTATGTTGTTCCAACCCATGTCCATCTTGATCATGCGGGCGGTGCTGGTGAGCTGATGAAGCAATGTATAAATGCCAGATTAGTAGTTCACCCGAGAGGCGCACGTCATTTGATTGACCCAAGTAAACTCGTTGCGGGCGCTATGGCTGTCTATGGAGAAGAGAAATTCAAGGAATATTATGGTGAAATTATTCCAATAGATGCCAATAGAGTTACTGAGGCAGATGATAACTTTATTTTAGATTTTGATGGGAGAGAGCTTAGATTTATTGATACGCCTGGACACGCGAGACATCATTTTTGCATCTGGGATAAGACTACAAAGACTATGTTTACAGGCGATACGTTTGGCATCTCATATCGCGACCTTGACCATCAAGATGATGTCTATATCTTGCCGAGTACAAGCCCTGTCCAGTTTGATCCTGAGGCCCTTACTAAAAGCATCAATCGAATCATGGATTTTAAGCCAGAGCGAGTCTGCTTAACCCATTTTTCAGCGATTAAACCAACCAAGAAAGTTGCCAATAAATTAATAGAAAGTATCCACTTTGTAAGCGATTTAGCAATCAAGCATGCAGACAAAAATGATGCAGAATCAATCATTTATAATAATATGATGGATTATTTTCTTAAAGGACTGAATGAGATTGGCTTTCAAAATAATGATGAAGCAAAAGACAGACTAAGTCTTGACGTTCAAATTAATACTCAAGGCCTCATTTACTGGCAGAAAAATAGACAAGGATAAGACTTGAATTTAAACCTTTAATGAACAAATAGATATAATATAAGTCGGCGTTAGAAACTTAAACATGAAGAATCTATTACTTTATCTCAATGGGTATTTTGCAAGGGTACCCGGTCAACTTATTCCATATCGCAAAATAGTTCTCATACTTGCTTTGCTATCAACCATTTTTATGGGTTTTGGCGCCTCTCGTTTTGTACTAGATACATCATTTGATGTCTGGTTTAGTGAGTCCGACCCTGCAATCGAGGCTTTGGATGAGTTCCGCGATCAATTTGGAAGTGATGACGGTCTCTTCATAGTTTATGAAGCTAAAGACGGTGATGTCTTCTCAAATAAATCGCTCACTTTAATCGCAGAGATCACAGAGACTCTAGATAATTATGAGCAAATCAGTGATGATGTATGGCTTAACCAGTATGGCTTAACTACAGATATTGTTGAATCACTATCGCACATCAAGCGCGTTCAATCTTTATCAAACATTAGAATTCAGAAAAATGATGACGATGTTTTAAGTTCGCCTCGCTTAGTACCTAAAAATATTCCAAGTGATGTCAGTAAGCTAAATGCCATTAGTTCTGAGGCAGACGATCAGCCTTCTCTTGAGCTATTTATGTTTTCTAAGGATCATCGCTATGGAGCAATCTCTATCAAAACGGATTTTGGCGCTATTCCAGTTGTTCAAGAGTCTAGTGATGACACCTCTCTTTTATCTGACGATGATTGGAGTGATGATTTTGATGCAAGCATGGATGATAGCGCTGTCATCCAAAAAATTGAATACCAGCCTGACGAGCCTGCCCTTTATATTCCATTTATGAAGGCTATAACAGCGATCACAGATCAGCCTAGGATGACTGAGCATTTCAACTTTTATCCAATCGGTAACTCTGCAATGATCTCTTTAGCTATGGACACTCTTATCCAGGCTGCATTCTTATTGGTAGGAATGGTAGTCATCATAAACATCTTGCTTTGGACTTTGTTTCGATCTGCCAGCGCGGTTGTTCTTCCTCAGCTTGCAATAGGTCTGAGTATATTGTTTGTCATTGGTGGTCTGAGTTGGTTGAACTTAGCATCAACAACTCTCATCGCTTTAACAGTAATGCTTGTTATTGCGGTAGGTGTTGCTGACTGTGTTCATGTTATGAGCTCCTATTTGTTTTTTAGGCGAGATGGGAAGGAGCACAATGAGGCACTCTCTAAAGCTTATGGTAAGACTGGGGTTCCAATACTCCTAACAACCATTACAACAATGGCAGGTATGTCATCACTTGCTGCAATAGGCATGCCGATGTTTGTACAGTTTGGCCTATCTTCCGCGGCAGGGGTTTTCTTTGCCTTTCTATACACAATCTACTTGCTACCCGTTTTGTTAAATTACTGGCATCCAATGCAGATTAAAAAATCAAGTAATGAAGATACTTATAACAAAAAAGGAATTAGAGTTCTAGCTCTATCGCTGAAATCAAAGATATTAAGTTTTTTATGTTTCTTTGCAAAACCCCTATTAAGTGCATCACAAAAAGTTGGTTTGACCTGGTTAGTGAGCGCAGAGTGGCTCCAGCCGTTATTAGACAGAATCCCAGCTTTTGTAGAGCGTTTTCGATACCTGATTGCCATCATATTTTTTGGCGGGTTTATCGTGTTTTTGTATGGCGCAACGCAAGTAAAAATAGACTCTAATCTAGTTGAACTTTATTCTGACGATGTTCCAATTGGACAGGCATATGACATTGTTGATGACAATATGATGGGGACTGGAAACATGGTCATAGTGGTTGATACTGCTGTATCTGATGGAATCATGGATCCTGCTGTCTTAAGCTCGATGGATAGACTTCAGACTAAAATCGAAGATAGTTATAGTGATTACATTATCCGTACAAATTCCCTAGCTGACCTCGTTAAAGATACTCATGCGATTATGCAAAGTTCAGAGGAATTCAGAACTATTCCT
This sequence comes from uncultured Gammaproteobacteria bacterium, assembly GCA_902509905.1. Classification (GTDB taxonomy): domain Bacteria; phylum Pseudomonadota; class Gammaproteobacteria; order PS1; family Pseudothioglobaceae; genus Pseudothioglobus. Next base: position 4,981 of record CABWZI010000029.1, read on the forward strand.
GACAGTCAGATTGCAGTCTCCCAGCTCCTTTATCTCTTTAATAGTTCCAATCCAGAGGAGCGGAGAGCCTTAGTCAGTGATGATTTCAGTAAAAGCCATATTAGTGTTCAACTTAGGAATGCAGGATCAGAAGAATACAAAGATTTTTTTGATGAGATACAGAAGGATATCAATAACGAGTTTAACAAGCTTACAGCAACCTATCCAGAACTCAAGGTTCAAATTACTGGCTCATTTGCATTGATGATGAGGCTAGCAGATGATATCAGCAAGAATCAATTTAAGAGTTTGGCGATAGCAGCAGTTGTTATCAGTTTGCTTATGATGTTGACACTTGGTTCATTGCAGGCAGGTGTAATCTCGATTGTTCCAAACCTAATTCCAGCAACATTGGCTTTTGGGTTAATGGGCCTACTTGGGATTTCGCTGGATACAGATACGCTCATGATTGCACCTTTAATTATTGGTATTGCGGTCGATGATACAATTCACTTTATTAGTCATTACAGAATGTCACTCGCTCAAAACCACAACATGAAAATCGCGCTGGTTGAAACCATAAAAGAGGTTGGTCAGGCGGTTACGTTTACTACACTCATACTGGGTTGTGGGTTTTTTATGTTAACCTTTAGTGACTATTTAGGATTAGCTAAAATAGGGGGCTTTGGCTCCTTAGCAATTTTTGTAGCGCTGCTATGTGACCTGTTGTTTTTCCCTGCACTGATAATGATATTCAAGCCAAAATTTGGCCAGAAAGACGTTGATGATAATTTAAACTTTATAGAGGTTTCAAAATGAATAAACCAGTAAGAAATGATTTGAACTTAAAACTGCTCGTGTTAAGTCTCTGTTTAGCAATGTTTAGTCTTAATGTCAGTGCTGATACTGATATGAGCGCAAGAGAAATCATGGAAAGAGTTGATGAAGAGTCCAGAAAATCAACAGACTCTGCGTTCACCAGAATGAAGTTAACGACTTGTAAATATGGCAAAAAGGATGGCAAGATTAAGTGTGCTGAAAAGCCCCGTGTTAAATTAGTCGAGAATGCACAAATCAATACTGGCGTCGATGACAAGGATACCAAGAGTGTCGCAATCATTCTTGAGCCAGCCAGTGAGAGAGGCATTGGAATGCTCTCTTACAGCTATGATGATAGTGACAGAGATAATGAGACCTGGCTCTATTTGTCTGCGCTTGGAAAGGTGAAGAGAATAAGTGTCAGAAATAGTGATGACGAGGAGACTGAGTCGGCTAGTATTTTTGGAACTGAAATGACAACAGAAGATCAGGAGTCCGGAAAGCTCGATGACTATACCTATGAATTACTAGAGCAAGGTAAGTTTAGAGGTCGTGACGTTGCTGTCATTGAGTCGACACCAAAGCCTCATCGACTCAGTAAAAGTAGTTATGGAAAAACCCAGAGTTGGGTAGATACTGAAAGATTCATTACCTTGAAGGTTCAAATGTTTGATAAGAACTCCAATCCTATTAAAAAGCTTGAGGTAGGTAAAGTTGAAAAAATTAATGATGTTTGGATGGGTAGAAGTTTGACATTTTTTAATACTGTCAGTAACAGGCTAACCAATATGAGGCTTGAGGCTATCAATTTTGATATGGACATTAAAGAGGATTTTTTAACTCAGAGAGCCCTTACTGATCAGGCCTTCAGAGAGAAATATCTGAAAGATCTTCGCAAACAGGCCAAATAAATCTTAAGATGTTAAATAGTGTTCTAAGACAATTAATATTTGTAATATTTGGCTTTACCTTCTTAATGAATGTCAATGCAGACGACTCATTTTTTGATGACGACATTGCTTTTGATGAGTCTGAAGGGGATTTTGATGAGTGGTCTGATGATAGTGATATCTTTGGAGAAGAAGCTGCTATTGAAGAAAAAAGATTACCTTGGCTAGATCTTGGAGTGACTCAAAAGTGGGGTTTCAATCCTGCAAGTGATTACAGCACCACTCAAGAAAGAACAGAGATGAGCCTCGGAACTAGTGGTAGCGTCTCTGATTCAGGTTATGGAGAGGTTGAATTAAAGGCAACCAAATACTGGCCCAGTGATAGCAATTATTCAACTGAAAAAAGTGATTTAGAGGTTGAGCAGGCTTTTTTACAGTTTAGCTTTGATGACTGGAGCACTAAGATAGGTAAATATACCATTGGCTGGGGTGAGCTCGAAGGCGGTGCAATTGACGTTGTTAATCCTTCTGGAGGGTTGACAGATCCATCTATGATTCCTCAGTGGTTTTTAAGCGCCACCCGCTATTTTGATCATAGTGATTTAAGTTTTTTTTACAATACGAATCCAAAAGTTTCGAAGAGTAGCGTCCTTATTCTGAAAAATGATACCTATGATGAATTTGGAATGCGATACGGAATTAGCAGTGAGGGAAGTGATATGGCATTGTATTTGGGTCAACTAGTGCCCAATGATGCGCTCATTAATCTAACTGATGGGATGGTTTATGCAACCCCTTATCAATTAATAGGTTTTGGTATGAACAAGGCTTTTGATGACTTTTTGCTTAAATTTGATATTGCCCTTAAGAACAATGTTCAGCACAATCGAACGGGACAATTTATTAAAGTAGATCGGCTTGATTGGGACTTGGCATTTGATATTCAAAACGATGATAGGCAGTGGCTTATATCTATTAATTCTCAGTATCTTTTGGATTATGCTAATGATTATTTAACGCCTTCAATTTTAGGTGTTGGTGTAGGTGCAAAACGAAATAACATGAGCTACATGTTCAGCGTCAGTGATAATTTTGGAGACTCTGACTGGAAATGGGGCTTATCTAATGTCATATCCTCCAATAATGACCTCAATCTCAGTTCAGCAACGCTAGATTGGGACATTAATGATCAGTGGCAAGCCTCTTTAAGTGGAACTTATATCGATGCTAAAGATAATCGTGCTTATGCCACCCTAGATGATTATCAGAGAGTGAACCTAGAAATTAAGTATCAATATTAAGACGATTAATTTTGAAGTGATTCAATAAAGACTGATGCCAAGCTAACAATGACCCTGCTTCGTTAGTACATAGTATAATTTACGCATATTAATTTAACTGAGTATCATGCTAGAGAGTAAGCTTTTAAGAGGGAATATAGATTTTGTTGTTGAGCAACTCAAAAGACGAAATTTTTCCTTTGATGTTGACGAATTCAATGAGCTTGAAAATCAAAGAAAAATTATCCAAGTTCAGACTCAGGAGTTACAAAATCTTCGTAATACCAAATCTAAATCTATAGGTCAGGCTAAGGCAAGTGGTAAAAATATTGAGCCACTTCTTAAAGAAGTGTCAGACCTTGGTGAAAAGCTTGATAACGCTAAGGTTGAACTCCAAGAAATTCAGTCAAAGATTAGTGATATTACTTTATCAATGCCCAATATACCCCATCCTTCTGTGCCTAAGGGCAATTCTGAAGATGAGAATGAGGAAGTTTCAAGTTGGCCAAAAGAGGGGCCAACACCATTTGATTTTGAGCCTAAAGATCATGTTGATTTAGGTGAGTTACACGGAATTGATTTTGCAGCAGCAGCTAAGATTTCTGGCTCAAGGTTTGTTGTTATTACTGGGAAGCTGGCAAAGCTTCAGCGTGCTTTAACTCAGTTTATGTTGGATCATCATACTGAAAATAATAATTACAAAGAGACTTATGCACCATATTTGGTAAATTCAGATTCATTAATGGGTACAGGTCAATTACCTAAATTTGAGGCCGATTTATTTAAAACGCATCTCCATGGCGAAGAGGGCGAGGCAAGAGCTTTATATTTAATTCCTACTGCAGAAGTTCCTGTTACAAATCTTGTCCGAGATTCAATTATGAAAGAATCTGAGCTGCCACTTAAGTTTGTTGCACATACCCCTTGCTTTAGATCAGAGGCTGGTTCTTATGGAAAAGATACGCGCGGACTAATTAGACAGCACCAGTTCGAGAAAGTTGAGCTCGTTCAAATTTCAAAACCTTCTGAATCATACAATATTCTCGAAGAGTTGACGAATGATGCAGAAGGCATACTGAAGTTATTAGAGTTGCCTTATCGAAAAGTTACTCTCTGTACAGGTGATCTAGGCTTTTCTTCCGCAAAAACCTATGATTTGGAAGTGTGGCTTCCAGGTCAGAATGCCTATCGTGAAATTTCTTCATGCTCTTGTTTTGAATCGTTTCAAGCAAGAAGAATGCAGCTTAGATGGAAGAATCCAGAGACAAATGAGTCAGAGTTTTTGCATACTTTAAATGGCTCAGGATTAGCAGTTGGCAGAACATTGGTGGCAGTGATTGAAAACTATCAAAATGCTGACGGCAGTATTACTATACCAAAAGTCCTACAGGGCTACATGGGCGGCCTAACTAAGATAAAATAACCCCTTTATTATTTTTTGGAGTGAAAGATGAATCTACCACCAGAAATTTTTCTGATTGCAATGTTTGTTCTGATGTATTTTTTACTAATCAGACCTCAACAAAAAAGAGCTAAAGATCATAAAAACTTATTGAAAGAATTAAAGAAAGGTGATGAGGTTGTTACTAATGGTGGCGTTATTGGAAAAATAACTGCTGTTGATGAGTCATTTGCAGAAATAGAAGTTTCTTCGGGCGTTTCTATGAAAGTTCAAAAGCAAGGCATCAATCAAAAAATGCCAAAAGGTAGTGTCAAGCCAATGACTAAGGCAACTAGTAAGTCAAAGGCTAAGTCCAAAGCAATAGAAAAAGCGGAATAAAGGGCAAATATACTTTATGAACCATTACGCAGCTTGGAAAAATCTTCTAATTGTATTTTTCCTATTTATTTTAGGTCTATATGCATTGCCAAATCTTTATGGTTCAGATTTAGCGATTCAAATTTCTGGATCTGGGAACTATGATGTCAGCGAAAGAGACCTCGATAAAATCAACGACACATTGTCAGATAATGGCGTGGACTTTAAATCGATTTCTCTTGAGGATAAGAATGTATTAGTCAGATTCAATGACTCACAATCACAATTATCTTCCAAAGTAATTTTAAAGGATTCACTCACAAGAAATTACGTTGTAGCGCTTAACTTAGCCCCCTCAATACCTCAGTGGCTTTCAAGTCTCGGTGGAAAAGCGATGTCTTTAGGCCTTGATCTTAGGGGTGGAGTTCATTTTTTGCTTGAAGTCGACATGAACGCAGTCACGACAATGGCTGTTGATCGTTATTACAATGAACTTAGAGCGGCACTCAGAAAAGACAAGCTGTATAAGAAGATCCATAAAGAAGATAATCTGCTTTTTGTTTCATTCAAAAGTGAAGCACTCAAAAATGAGGCAAAAAAGGTTATAAAAAATGACTTACCTGACCTAGTTATTGCTGAAGGAAGTGAGCAAGAACTTGAAATAGGACTTGAAATTTCAGCTACCGCTCAAGCAGATGCAAAAAATGGTGCATTAAAACAAAATATTAC
>CABWZI010000030.1 GCA_902509905.1 uncultured Gammaproteobacteria bacterium
CAAGGTATTACTATGTCAGTAGAGGGTGATGCAAATGATTATGTAGGAAAAGGACTGTCGGGTGGTCGGGTCATTGTCTACCCTCCTAAAGATTCAACTTATTCCTCTGAAAATGAAATCATTGCTGGAAATGTTTGTGGTTATGGTGCTACAGGTGGTGAACTTTACCTTTCGGGCCAAGTAGCTGAACGCTTTTGTGTTCGAAATTCTGGTTTAATTGCTGTTGTTGAAGGCATTGGAGATCATGGTTGTGAGTATATGACAGGTGGAAGAGCTGTTATTTTAGGCGAAGTTGGCAGAAACTTTGGTGCTGGAATGAGTGGAGGTATTGCATACGTTTATGACCCAAATCAAACATTAGAGTCCAGAGCAAATGCAGCGATGATTGACTTTGACCCAATGGATAAGGAATCACTATCTGAGCTTCGTGAGCTTGCAACAAAGCATTTAAAATATACTGGTTCAAAAATAGCTGAAAAAATACTAGACAATTGGGATAAAGAGGCTATTCACTTCATTAAAGTTATGCCTAAGGCACTTAAAGCAGTTCTAGCTGCTCAGGATAAAAAGCATCTGAAAGCAGTCTAAATAGGTATCGCGTCGATAACATCGGCGCTAGCACCCAAGATATTATCAACTCCATCGCCAACCACTGGAATCACAGAAACGACTGCGCCCGTGACTCGCATAGGGACTGTAACGACCTTAGTGAAGACGCAGCCTGACAAGAGTACAATCAATAAAGTTAATATAGCAAATCTTTTCATTGAGCTCTATCTAAAACAATAAAGTGGTGTGAGAACGCATTTGAATGGTCATTTGGATGAGATTCACAACTCACTTGCTTCCAATGACTATCGTCATATTTTGGAAAAAAAACATCCCCTTCAAACTCTCCATCAACCTTTGTAATATATAGTCTACTGACTTGTGGGAGAAGCTGCTCACACAAACTTGCACCTCCAATTACCATAACTTCTTCTTCTCCTTTCGTTAGTTCAAGCGCGTTAGCTATACTTGACACAACTTCACACCCAGGAATTGAAATTTTTGTATTGCGAGTGACTACAATGTTTCTTCGATTAGGCAGAGGCCTCCCAATAGAATCATAAGTTTTTCTTCCCATTAATATTGACTTACCCGTGGTAAGTTTTTTGAAGTAGGCTAAGTCTGCTGGAAGATGCCATGGAAGTTGATTATTGTTACCAATCAAACGATTATCGTCCATTGCCACGACTATTGATAAGCGCATTAATTCAGCCTGATTGAAGTAAAATATTAGATTATTTTACAATCTTTAATCTTTCAGTGTCGCTCATTCTTGCCTCATCTTCGCCATTCAGAAAAGCTATACTTGACAAGCTAGGGCTCGACTTTGAAGTGGTTGCACCAGAGATCAACGAAGCCAGGAGAGAGAACGAGTCACCCATTGATTTGGTTACTCGACTCTCAAAAGAAAAGGCGATGGCAGTGGCAAAATCTAAGACTGGTCTGATTATTGCCTCTGACCAGGTAGCTACATTGGATAGTGGATACAAACCCAATGACTCTGTCCTCACCAAACCTGGTAGTCATGAAAATGCAGTCCTTCAGCTCAAAAAAAGTTCTGGAAAAACTGTAAACTTTCTTACTGGGTTAGTCTTGATGAACACAAAAAACCGTAATACTCAGGTTCATGTTGAACATTTCAAAGTTTCATTTAAGGTACTATCAGAAAACCAAATATTAAACTATTTATCCAAGGAAGATGTCCTTAACTGTGCTGGTAGCTTCAAGTCAGAGGGTTTAGGAATTGCATTATTCAGTGAAATGGAGGGTAATGATCCCAACAGTCTTATTGGCCTTCCCACTATTCAATTAATTGATATGCTCGCAAAGGAAAATGTTCACATTCTATGAGCATAGTTTATCCCGAAGAATCTAAGTCAATCTCTTCAGACTTTAGAAAGAATTATTGGGGCTCATTATTTGGCTCCTCAGAAGCACTTGCACTTCTTGAGTTTGCAGAATCTAATCAAGGCTTTGTTCTCTATATTGCAAGAGACATAAAGCATTATGACGAAATCAATAAGTCGCTCGCTTTTTTTAACAAATCCATCGAGATCCTGAGTTTTGCAAGCTGGGAAGTTTTAGCATTTGATCATTTCTCACCTCATCCTGACATTGTTTCTTCAAGACTCAGCGCGCTAGCCAAATTATCGTCCCGTGATTCTGGAATTATCGTTACCACGATAGAAGCCCTGTCTCAAAGAATATGCCCAAAAGGCTATATAGATAAGTATAGCCTGAGTCTTAAAAATAATCAGTACCTTGAAGTTGATTCATTTACTGCAAACCTCATAAAAATTGGATATCGAAGAGTTACCACTGTAATGGAGCAAGGTGAATTCTCATTAAAAGGTGCGCTAATTGACATGTACCCAATGGGTGCAAAAAACCCATTCAGAATTGATCTTTTTGATAATGAAATTGAGTCGATTAGATCCTTTGACCCCTCTTCACAAAGGTCTATTGAGGTCGTTAAAGAAATTCAACTTCTTCCCGCAAGAGAGTTTGCTTCAGACAAAGACAGTATAGATATCTTCAAAAAAAATTATTTATCTGAGTTTGGTAATACTGATGGTTTCATTTATACAGAGGTCAGTGAAGGAAGATATCCAGGAGGAATTGAATTCTATTTGCCATTATTTTTTGAAACAACTGACACCTTATTTGACTTCATTCCAGATAATTCAGTCATTGCCTATCAGAAAGGACTTGATGAATCAATTGAGCAGCAGAGTGAAGAGTTGTTAGAGCGCTTTAACTTCTGTCAAAACTCTCTAGAAAGATTGCCCCTTGAAGTGGACAAGGTCTTCTTAAATACCAATGATTTTTTTGCTGCTCTCAATAAAAAAAAGCAGGTTCAAATTCAAACATCTAAGACACTCAAAGCTGGGGGTTTAGACTTTAAGTCATCCATTCTTCCTCCTGTTAAGATTGAAGCTGAAACCAAGAGGCCACTTAACAAATTATTCAGCTTTATTAAAAGTTTTACTGGTCGAACTCTAATCGTTTGTGAATCTGAAGGCAGGCAAAGCGTTCTTAATGATTTGTTATCTTCTTATGAATTAAAAGCAGAAGAGTGCCTTAGCTGGTCTGACTTCCTGAATCAAAATTCAAAACTGAGCATAACTCACGCAACTTTAAGTGAAGGAGTTATTTTCGAAAAAATAGCAATTATTACTGAAAATAATTTATTTGGACAAGATGCGGTCAAGCAGCAACGCAGGCGTCGAGCGAAACATAAAGATTTTGATGAAGCAATCAAAAGCTTAGTTGAAATTCAACTGGGTGATCCTGTGGTACATGAGCATTATGGTGTTGGGCGCTATTTGGGTCTGATCAGTCGAAGTTTTGATGACAACCAACAAGACTTTCTCTCAGTAGAATATGCAAATGGCTCAAAGCTCATGGTTCCTATCACCAGCTTAAATCTTATTTCAAGATACACAGGAGTGAGCGCAGATAATGCACCTCTCCACAAATTAGGGAGTCAGCAATGGACAAAGGCAAAGAAAAAGGCTGCTGAATCACTCTATGATGTTGCGGCTGAGCTATTAGAAATTTATGCAAAACGAGAATCCCAAAAAGGCTTCTCGTACCCAAGCCCTAATGACTCATATAGTTCATTTGTATCAAGCTTTGCATTTGAAGAAACACCTGATCAAATTAAAACTATGAACGATGTTTTATTGGATATGCAGTCCGATAAACCTATGGATCGACTCGTCTGTGGAGATGTTGGATTTGGTAAAACTGAAATTGCTATGAGGGCTGCCTTCCTAGCTGTAGAATCAGGAAAGCAAGTTGCTATCCTTGTCCCAACAACGCTTCTTGCTAACCAGCATTATCAGACATTCACAGACCGTTTTTCTAAATTTCCAGTAGTTATTAAATCTTTATCTAGGTTTCAGAATAATAAAGAACAAACCCAAATTAAAGCTGACCTCAAGCTAGGAAAAATTGATATTGTAGTTGGGACTCATAAACTCATTCAAGGGGGCATCAGCTATAAAAATCTAGGTTTAATTATTATTGATGAGGAGCATCGGTTTGGCGTCAAACAAAAAGAGTCGCTAAAAAAAATCCGTGGTCAAAGTGATATTTTAACCATGACAGCCACTCCAATTCCTCGCTCACTAAATATGGCACTTGGTTCGTTAAGGGAATTATCTATTATTGCCTCTCCACCAGCAAAAAGAACTGCAATTCAAACCTTCGTTGATGAGTGGGATAACAATACAATTACCGAGGCATGCTCAAGAGAACTGCATAGGGGCGGCCAAATCTTTGTTGTTCATAATGACATCGATACCATTGACAATATGGCGGAATCATTAAAAGATCTCATGCCCAATATAAAAATTAGGGTAGCACATGGTCAAATGCCAAGTAAAGAGCTTGAGCAAATAATGACTGATTTTTATCACCAACGTTTTCAGCTTCTAGTTTGCACAACAATTATTGAGACTGGCATCGATATCCCTAGCGCAAACACCATTATTATCAATAATGCTCAAAATTTTGGCCTTGCTCAGCTTCACCAGCTTCGCGGAAGAGTGGGTCGCTCTCACCACAAAGCTTATGCATATTTAGTAGTCAAATCAACTCAATCAATAACTGATAATGCTAGAAAACGTCTCGATGCAATAGCTTCATTAGAAGAGCTTGGTGCTGGATTTATGTTGGCAAATCATGACCTTGAAATAAGAGGGGCGGGTGACTTACTAGGTGAAAATCAAAGTGGAAAGATTTCTGAAATTGGTTTTAATCTCTATCATGATCTTCTCAGGCGAACCATTCACGCGATTAAAAATAACTACACACTTGATTTAAAAAATGCAACAACAGAAGAGGTGGAAATTAACACTGGAATATCCTGCATCATCCCAGAGACGTATTTACCTGATGTTCATGAACGTCTGATACTTTACAAAAGAATTGCAAGTGCTAAAGATGAGGATTCATTGAAAGAACTAAAGGTAGAAATGATTGATCGATTTGGACTTCTACCCGAGTCAACTCAAAATTTATTTGAGTCATCTTCACTCAAGAACTTATCTCAAGAAGTAGGAATTCTTAAAGTCAATATTTACGACGATAAGGCAGAAATTACTCTAAATGACAGCAGCAGCATTGATGTATCAAAAATTATAAATCTGATTCAAACAAAGCCCCACAAGTTTCAACTCAAAAATCAAAAGACCATAGTTATAAAAGAGGATATGGAAGCTGATCAATTGAGAATTAGAAAAATTACTGACATTCTCAAATCACTTATTTAGCAAGATTAATTTTAAAACTCTTGGAACTATCCGAGTTCGAAAGAGTTATTCTCCTGGAGCAATCTTTGGGAAAAAGTATTTGATAAAAGGAACAACCACAAGAGCTGCAAAAAATAAAACAAGTAAACAGCCTAAAATATCTCCCATTAGATAATTCCTTAAGAAGTCTGTAGCATTAATAGTCTCATTAACTTGACCATTTGAAATGATATAAGAAGACACAAAAAATGCGATTAGGGTATTAAATAGCGCGGTCAAGATTGCTAAAAAAATAAGATGATGAAAAACAAGCCTCTCACCATCAAAAAAATTAGAAAGTTTAAAAAACCTCATACTTGCAATTGCAAGAGCTGGACCAATCGCCCCTGCAAGAGTTCTAATCAGCGTCACCTGATCAAAAAAAGGCAGAGAATGAAACCAAAATTCTGAGCATTGCGAGGCTAATATTGCAACAAAAAATACCCTAAATCCAAATAATAGAAAACATAGCGACATCGCGCCTAAAGGCAGCCAGACAAGATTCCCTATAAATGGATAAGAGGGTCCATTAACAAAGTAGCAAAATACAACTATTAAGAATGTTGATATTTGCGGATGAATCTCGAAAGAATTATTTTGCATCTTACTTCCCCGTAGTTTGGTCTTTTAGATGTTTGCATCAAAGTTTTTATAACCCCTACCCATGCAAGACCCATCTGCGATTATTCTATACAAATTATCGCTTTTAATAAATTTTTGAAGTATGCAGATTTTTTTGCCTCCTCTAGGTTTTTCTTCCTAGTTGTTTTAGGGCAACACCCTTTTAACTGCAAGTAAGATTTAATCCTCTGTATTGACTTGTTAATCGCTGCTGGCAGAATCAGTCGATTGCATCCGCTTTATAAGTGTCTAATGCCTCTCACTTTAACTCTGTAATGCTATTATTGTAGTGTTAAAATCATCTCCCTTTTGTCCAGACTAGACTGTTCGGCCTTAACGACTTCATTCGATGTTAAGAAAAGAACCGCTCTTTTAATTGTCGACAAGGAATATTTAGAAAAATAAGGGTCATTTTTAATTGAAGTAATGGTCGCATTGGCATTTGAACTAATATAAGAGAAAACCGCCTTTTCAACCTCTGAATAACCAGCCAACCCAAACTCTTTCTCACACTCATCGAGAGCTTTTCTAAGCTGAAATAATCTTGATACTGCTTTTGCCATAACCTAATAACCTACCTTTAAAACTTAACGAAATTCAATATTTGTCAATATCATAAACAATCTGAAAAGAATTTACAATAGTTTAAAGCTAAATTAAAGCCATCAGATGTCTAACTGAGTTTAAATTGTTGTTTAAGGCTTATATACTCAATAGACTTAATTCTAGGTCCGAACTGACTCACAACTCTGGAGGATGCCGCATTAGCAAAGCCAGCAGCCCAAGAAAAGTCCTTGCCCTGAGTAATTGCATGTAAGAATGCACCAGCAAACATATCTCCTGCACCATTTGTATCTACTGCGCTTGCTAAAACCCCTTCAGTATGAATTAGATTAACACCATCAAATACTAATGATCCTCCAGGACCCCTAGTAATCACAAAAGTCTTTGCATATTTTTTTAAGCCTTCTGCAGCTGCCTCAATAGTATGAGTATCTGTAAAGCTTCTTGCTTCATCCCCATTACAAAAAATCAAATCAAGACCATCATATCCAATTATAGTTTTAATATTTTCTGAGAATACCTCAACAACAAAAGGATCAGAAAGGCTTAGGGAGGTCTTAACACCATTGTCTTTTGCGAACTTCATTGCATCTCGAGCAACTGCTGTTCTTTGATCATCGGTCACAACATATCCTTCAATATATAACCACTCTGAATTGACTAGCGCTTCTTCATCAACTTCACGATAAGTTAGCTCGAGGCTCGCTCCCAGGTTAGTATTCATCGTTCTTTCTGCATCTGGCGTAACCATGACTAGGCACTTTCCAGTAACTCCACTTGATGGATCTACTTGATGAAAATCAACTCCCGATTTATTTAGATCCTTTACAAAAAAGTCACCAACCTCATCATTAGCCACCTTGCCAGAGAAGAAGGTGCTTGAACCAAACATGCTTGCTGCAACAACGGAGTTACAAGCCGAACCGCCACAACTCATCTTTACAGGTACACGCTGAGTCGTAAGAGAGTCAATAAGATATTTTTGTCTCTCTGCATCAACTAAAGTCATCAAGCCTTTGCCAATATTATTATCTTTAATAAATGAATCACTTACCACAACCTCTGTATCTACAATGGCAGCGCCCATTCCATAAATGTTGTATTTTTTCATTATTTATATTCTCTATATATTATTTTTTAATGATGCAGGCACAGGAAAATTAACATCTTCTTTCGCTCCCTCTACCTCAATAATCTCATGACCACCCTTTGACATCAAGAAACTAACGACCTCCTGAACCAAAATCTCTGGAGCCGAAGCACCTGCAGTTATCCCTACCGAATTAATGTTATCTAGCCACTGCTCATCAATGTCATCAGAGCTATCTATTAAATAAGCTGGCTTGCCTTGATTATCGGAAATCTCTTTAAGGCGATTCGAGTTTGAAGAGTTTTTTGAACCAATGACTATGAGAATTTCTGAATGTTTTATGACCTCTTTTACTGAATCCTGGCGGTTTTGCGTTGCATAACAAATATCACTCTTCTTTGGAGACTGTATATTGGGAAACTTCTCTTGCAATGCTTCAATAACTTCTGATGTGTCATCAACTGATAATGTTGTTTGGGTAGTGTAAGAAATATCTCTTTCTTGGTTAAAATTTAACCCATCAATATCACCAACTGATTCAACTAAAGTGATGCTGCTGGAGTCATCAGACTGGCCCAGAGTTCCCTCAACTTCTGGATGGCCGGCATGGCCGATAAGTATCACCTGATGATTGTTTTTTTGGCGACGAATTACCTCTTTATGCACCTTAGTCACAAGCGGACAAGTTGCATCATAAATAATAGCTGAGATATCGTTGGCTTCTTTTCGAACTGCTTGAGATACGCCATGAGCACTATAGATTACTACAAAACCTTCTGGAACCTCAGAAATTTCATCGACAAAGACAGCTCCTTTGTTCTTTAGATTATTGACAACATACTTATTATGAACAACCTCATGTCTTACATAAATGGGAGGACCATGCTTTTCAATAGCTCGTTCCACTATCTCTATGGCTCTGTCAACTCCAGCACAAAAACCCCTAGGATTAGCCAAATATATTTTCAAAATTTATCAGTTAATGTTAAAAACTTACGCCGAAGAGTGCAGGGCTGAGAGCAATTGAAAAATTTTGTTTCTTAATTCTGCACGATGAACAATCATATCAATAGCACCTTTTTCAAGCAAAAATTCACTCCTCTGAAAACCTTCCGGGAGCTCCTCTCGAACTGTTTGCTCAACAACCCTTGCTCCAGCAAAACCAATCCTTGCGTTCGGCTCAGCGATTTGAATATCACCAAGCATTGCAAGACTTGCCGAGACTCCACCCATTGTAGGATCAGTTAAAACTGAAATAAATGGAATTTTTTTGTCTGCCAACAGCTTCACAGCAAGCGATGTTTTAGACATCTGCATCAAAGAAAATAATCCTTCCTGCATGCGTGCGCCACCACTGGCAGAAAAACATACAAAAGGCTGGTTATTTTTAATAGCAGAATTAGCTGCCCTTACAAATTTCTCACCAACAACTGAGCCCATTGAGCCGCCCATAAAACTAAAATCAAAGGCTGCTGTGACAACTGGCATACCCTTCAAAAAACCGCTTTTAACAATTAAGGCGTCTTTTTCTTTGGTAAATTTTTGTGCATCTTGATAACGATCCTTGTATTTTTTTTGATCTTTAAACTTTAAGGGGTCTGCCGATTGAACATTTGATGCTATTTCAACCTGATTTTCCATATCCAGAAAGCTCTCGAGTCTTTTTCTAGCTGAAATCCTTAGATGGTGATTGCACTTCGGACAAACATAGAGCAGTCGCTCTAACTCCTCCTGATAAAGGACTCGATTGCACTCGGGGCATTTACTCCAAAGACCCTCGGGAATATTTTTTTTAGCATTCTTACCAATAGATGGCATTATTTTTTCTAACCAACTCATACTTTGCCTTAAT
>CABWZI010000031.1 GCA_902509905.1 uncultured Gammaproteobacteria bacterium
TTTGGAGGAGCCGGAGGCTTTGGTGATATTTTTGGTGATATTTTTGGTGGTGGTAACTCTAAGCCAGATAATCGAGGATCTGACCTTCGTTATGACTTAGAGATTGACTTAAAGCAGGCTGCTGAGAGTGACACAGTAAAAATAAGAGTCCCTAAAAATGATACCTGTGGAACTTGCACAGGAACTGGAGCAAAACCGGGCACCTCTGTAAAAACTTGTGGAAATTGCCGTGGTACTGGACAAACTACAATGCAGCAAGGATTCTTTGCTGTCCAAAGGCCATGCAACCAGTGCAATGGTACTGGAGAAAAAATTGAGTCTCCATGTGGAACCTGTCGTGGTCAAGGTGTTGTTCGTAATCAAAAAACACTTTCTGTAAAAATCCCTGCAGGGGTTGATACAGGTAATAGGATTAGACTCAGTGGTGAAGGCGAAGCTGGTGTTCGAGGTGGTCCTCATGGTGATTTGTATGTGCAAATTCACATCAAAGATCATCCAATTTTTCAGCGCGAGGGCAATGATCTTTATTGTGAAGTTCCTATTGATTTTGCAACCTCAGCACTCGGAGGTTCTATCGAGGTTCCAACCTTAAAAGGAAAACTCAAAATTAATGTTCCTGCTGGAACCCAAACCTCAAAGTTGTTTAGACTTCGCGGAAAAGGCATGCCAGCAATGAGACACAATGGTTCTGGAGATTTGCTCTGCCAAGTTAAAGTTGAAACTCCAGTCAATTTGAATTCAAAACAGAAAAAACTTTTAAAAGAGTTTTCTAGCTCATGTGAAGCGAAGCATCACCCTGAGTCAGATTCTTTCTTTGGTAAAATGAAGTCTTTCTTTGAGTAAGCTTGAAACAATTTGACACAAAGAATTAGTGGGTTAGATATAAAATCTCATTTTTTTATCCAATTTATAATTTATGATAATTAAGAACATCAAAGCTCGCGAGCTTTTAGATTCAAGAGGAAATCCAACTGTTGAAGCTGAAGTCTACTTAACTAATGGAGTTAGTGGAAGCGCAATAGTGCCATCTGGTGCCTCAACAGGACAAAGAGAGGCACTAGAACTTAGAGATGGTGATAAAAATCGATATCTAGGTAAAGGGGTTCTTAAGGCAGTTAATTATATTAATTCCGAAATCAATGACGCCTTAAAGGGCATGGATGTATCTAAACAAGAGACTGTTGATCAAGCGATGATCAATCTAGATGGAACTGAATCAAAATCTAGGCTTGGAGCTAACTCAATACTTGCTGTCTCCTTAGCTTGTGCTAAAGCAAACGCAAACGCTTTGAGTGTTCCTTTATATCGATCTTTTAACTATTCGAATTCGTATGCTATGCCGGTTCCCATGATGAATATTATTAATGGCGGCGAACATGCAAACAATAGTGTTGATATTCAAGAATTCATGATTATTCCTGCAGGCGCTCCAAGCTTTAAAGAGGCCCTCAGATATGGAACTGAGGTTTTTCACCAGCTGAAAACTGTGCTTGATAATAAAGGGCTAAACACTGCTGTGGGTGATGAAGGTGGATTTGCTCCCGATCTTCAATCAAATGAAGAGGCACTCGAGGTTATTATTGAAGCAATCAATAACGCAGGATACAAGCCTGGAGAAGATATTTTTATTGGTATTGACGCTGCAAGCTCAGAATTTTATAGTGATGGAACCTATAATCTTAGCTCCGAGGGCTTAAAGCTCACAAACGCTGAGTTTACAGATTACCTTGCAAATTGGACAGATAAGTATCCAATCATTTCAATTGAAGATGGGATGGATGAGAATGACTGGGAAGGATGGGATATGCTATCCAAAAAACTATCGAAATCTGTTCAGCTTGTTGGTGACGATCTTTTTGTTACTAACAGTAAAATTCTAGCCAAAGGCATTGAAAACAATGTAGCAAACTCAATTCTAATTAAAGTGAACCAAATTGGAACGCTGAGCGAGACATTTGACGCGATGAGACTTGCTCACAATGCTAACTATACTTGTGTTATGTCTCATAGAAGTGGCGAAACAGAAGATACTACAATTGCAGATCTGGCAGTAGCAACTAGCTGTGGTCAAATTAAAACAGGCTCACTTTCACGCTCAGACAGACTAGCAAAATACAATCAATTATTAAGAATTGAAGAGGATTTGGGTGAAAAAGCTTCATACCCTGGCCTAAACGCATTCAAAAATCAATCAATAGATTGAGAACAATCTTGTTTTAATACTTAAAGTTAATTTAAGGTTAAAATAGTATATCAATGACTATTATGGGTAACTGATTGGAATCACTGTCCACTTTTTGGCTAAGTGTTTTACTTTTCATTTTAATATTGGCTTCCGCTTTCTTCTCATCTTCGGAAACTTCGATGATGGCTATCAATCGATATCGCCTTAAAACACTAATCTCAAAAAACAATGTCCAAGCCAAAAGGGTTGAAAAGCTTCTGAATAACATTGATTATTTGATTGGTGCTATTCTTTTAGGTAACAACTTTGTCAACATTTTAGCTGCAAGTATAGCTACTCTGTTATCTATAAAACTTTATGGTGAAGGGTCGGTCATTATTGCCTCAATGATCCTAACGGTAGTGATTTTAATTTTTGCTGAAAACACCCCTAAAACCTTTGCAGCAAAAAATCCTGAAAGAGTTGCCCTTCCAGCTTCATGGCTGCTTGATTTAATCATAAATCTTTTTAAACCTGTAATTTTTTTAATATCTCTCATATCAAAATTTATTCTTAATATCTTTGGCCTAAAGACTGAAAGTAAAAATGATTTAAATTCTGAGGAACTCCGTATGGCAGTCAAAGACTCTAAGTCCATGATGTCTAATAGCTATCAGAGAATGCTTCTCAACATCATAGACCTTGAGAAAGTTAAAGTTGAAGACATCATGATTCCTCATAATGAATTAGTAATTGCTGATATCAATGATGAGGAGGAGTTATTTGATCAATTCAAACGAATCCAGCATAACCGACTACTCATTTTTGAAGGGTCTGAGAGTAATATAATTGGAACAATTCATATGAGAGACCTAGTCAATAACTATGCTAAAGATGAAGTGAATATGTCACAAATTAAAGAGCTCATTAGAGAACCTTATTTTGTTCCAGAAGGAACGCCTTTATCGCAGCAACTTGAACACTTTAAGAGTCAGAAAAGAAGACTAGGAATTGTTGTGGATGAATATGGTGAAGTTCAAGGAATGGTTGTGCTAGATGATATCCTAGAAGAAATAGTAGGACAATTCACCTCATCTCAAGGTGAGAGCATTGATGAGATCACTTTGCAAGAAGATGGGAGCTACCTAGTCGACCCCAAAATAAGTATTCGAGAACTTAACAGTGAACTCAAAATAAAACTCCCATTTGACAATGCCAAAACACTAAATGGGTTAATTTTAGAGCAACTTCAAAGCTTTCCTCAACACAATGTTTCTTTGAAAATTGATTCATTGATCATTGAGATTATTCAAGTCAGCAAGCAGGGAGTTAAACTAGTCAGAATCACAAAATTAAATTAGGTATGATTTAAATAAAAAAATAATGACTCCAATAAATAAGGAAAAAAATGTTTAAATTTTTTACAGAAAAACAATGGGCATTATGGGCCTATCTCGGTTCAATAATAATTCTATCTTCGCTATGGGTTCAAGTCCAAATTGATGTTAAGATCAATGAATGGTTTGGTGAATTCTACGATATGATTCAGAAAGCATTAGCGGAGCCAAATACAGTCACCATTGAAGAATACTTTGGTGGATTATGGTCGTTTATAAGCCTTGCTATGATTTATGTAGCAATTGCTGTTCTTGTTTCATTTTTTACAAACCACTTCTTATTTAGATGGCGAACTGCAATGGTAGATTGGTACCACAGCGTATATGACAAGGCCCGTAAAATTGAAGGAGCCTCCCAGCGTGTTCAGGAAGATACAATCAAGTTTAGTAGAATCATGGAGTCACTTGGCACGAGCTTTATTTCAGCTGTCATGATTATTGTCGAGTTTTTGCCGATCTTATTTGGTCTTTCTGTTGGTATTCCAATTTTCTTTTTTGGTGATTGGGAGTATGGGCTTGTTGTTGGCGCCCTTATTTGGTCTGTTGGAGGCACGCTTTTTCTAGTTGGACTTGGATTAATTTTAAGGCTTGTTGGTGTTGAATATGATCTCCAAAAACAAGAAGCGGCATACCGAAAAATACTCGTTATTGCAGAAGATGATGGGGACGTTAGACCAAAAACACTCAATGAATTATTTGATGATGTTCGAAAAATTCACTTTGTAAGCTATTTGCGTTATTTGTATTTTAATATTGGAAATATTGCTTATCTTCAATTAAATGTATTAAGTGCGTATGTTTTTCTAGCGCCAGCAATTGTCGCAGGTGCTGTTACATTAGGCGTCATGCAACAAATCATTAGGGCATTTGGAAGAGTTGAAGGTAGTATGCAGTACTTATTAAAAGCATGGCCTACAATTATTGAGCTTGCTAGTGTGTATAAACGTTTAAGAGAATTTGAAACTCAGATTGAATTAATGGATGACAGAGTAACTCAATAGTATCAAGTTAATGATTGTCCCATTTTAAGAGTCTTATTAAACTCAAAATTCATCTTTGATACATTATGAGGAAGTAAGAGAATCACTGTTGAACCCATATTGAACCTGCCTAGCTCCTCTCCCTTGGATAGTTTTATTTGACGAGAATCGTATTCAAAAGTTTTAACTGACTTGTTATAAGGAGGGGTAATTTGGCCCTCCCATGAAGTTTCCATAGATCCAACAAAAATAGCCCCAACCATGACTAAAGCAATTTCACCGTATTCTGAATCAAAATAACACACAAGTCTTTCATTGCGTGCAAAGACCTGATCGATGTCATCAACTGTCCTTTGATTCACTGAGAAAAGATTGCCAGGAATGTATTTCATTGATTTCAAGCTGCCATCAAGTGGCATATGAATTCGATGATAATCCTTGGGTGACAAATAGATTGTTACAAAACTGGTATAAAGATCGTTTTTAGAATTTTCTGCAAGTAAAGATTCAACTGAGTACTTCTTGCCTTTCGCTTGGACAATCAATGAATCTTTTATGCTCCCATACTGAGAGACTACGCCATCAACAGGTGAGACTAATTGGGAATCAGATATGGGTCTTGAGCCATCCTTGAGAGCCCTGGTAAAGAAGTCATTAAAGTGTTCATATTCGTCGATACCTTCAAGCAGTGCTTCATTCAAATTAACCTTGTACTTCGAAACAAACCAAGAAGTAAAGCTATTCTTTATCCATGGTGATTGTATTCTTGCAAATCGAAACATAAGTCTCGATAAAAGATGCTGAGGTAATAAAAACTGTAAAAATGTCATTAGACAAGCTTATCTAGAATATAGCTAACTGCTTCATTAAAATCAATTTCAGCTTTATCTGGAAGAGCTCTTGATTTGTATTCAATTTTTCCATTATCAGCATGAGTATCACTGATTACCAAACGATGAGGAATGCCTAAAAGTTCTGAGTCAGCAAACATGATTCCAGGTCGCTCTTTTCGATCATCAAGGAGTACATCAATATTTTGCTGTTGACAGTCAACATAAAGCTGGTCAGCAAGTTCTTTGACGCGCGATGATTTATTGTAATTAATTGGAACTATGACCAGTTCAAAAGGGGCAATTGCACTAGGAAAAATAATCCCTCTTTCATCATGATTCTGTTCAATACATGCAGCAATAATTCTGGTCACTCCAATGCCATAGCAGCCCATATTCATATTAACCGCCCTGCCATCTTCACCAATAACATTAGCATTCATTGAATCTGAGTATTTTGTGCCTAGCTGAAAGATATGCCCAACCTCGATTCCTCTCTTAATTTCAATCACTCCCTGGCCATCTGGAGAAGGGTCTCCTGAAACGATATTACGAAGGTCACAAGGAGTCATTTTTTGAACATCTCTTTGCCAATTCACCCCAGTAAAGTGCTTATCATTTTCGTTAGCCCCACAAACAAAATCTGACAAACAGGCTGCTGCATAATCAACCAAAATTGAAATATCTAAATTTACAACCCCAATAGAGCCGAAGTTGCAGCCCAATTTTTTGACCACTTCTTCTTCCTCAGCCATTTGCAGTGGCTGCTTAATACCCTCAATTTTTGATGCTTTGACTTCATTCAGCTCATGGTCACCCCTCAAAACAAGGGCGACTAGATTGTCATCATTACCCATTACTACTAGAGTTTTAATTGAATTCTCTGGCTTAACGCTCAGTAGATTACAGACATCATTGATGGTCTTAACATTAGGAGTTTCAACAATGGTTAAATCCTCTTTTGGCGCTTCTGGAGCTCCTTGAGGAAGAGTTTCAGCTCTCTCAATATTTGCAGCATAGTCTGAACTATCAGAAAAACAGATTGCATCTTCACCTGATTCAGCGAGGACATGAAACTCATGAGAACTATCCCCACCAATTGCACCTGAGTCAGCTAAAACAGGCCTATAATCAAATCCAAGCCTATCAAAAATATTACAATAGGTCCGATGCATCACTTGATAAGTCTCGCCAAGTGACTCCTCATCCATATGAAAAGAATACGCATCTTTCATAATGAATTCTCTTGAACGCATAACTCCGAATCGAGGTCGAATCTCATCTCTAAACTTTGTTTGAATTTGATAAAAATTAATCGGGAGCTGTTTATAACTTCTGATGTACTGTTTAGCAATATTAGTAATCACTTCCTCATGAGTTGGACCCATACAAAAATCTCTCTCATGCCTATCCTTAAATCTTAGCAACTCTGGCCCATACTCATCCCACCTTTTTGATTCTTGCCAAAGTTCAGCTGGCTGAGCAACTGGCATCAATAATTCTAATGCCATAGACTTATTCATTTCTTCTCTGATAATTTTTTCAACCTTCTGAATAATCTTTAAACCTATTGGTAAATAAGAATAAAGACCTGAGGCCAATTTAGATATAAGCCCTGATCTTATCATTAATTGATGCGAGATAATCTTGGCATCATTTGGCGCCTCTTTCACTGTAGAGATTAAAAAATCACTGCTTTTCATATAAAATGCTTTTAAGCCACTAAATATTTTGATTTTACCTAATGCCTGATTTTCAAACTTTATTAATTTATATTATTCCATTGCTTTTCGCAATTACTCTGCATGAGGCTGCTCATGGATGGATAGCTAGCAAACTTGGTGATCACACTGCAAGAATGATGGGCAGGGTTACTCTAGATCCCACTAAGCACATTGATCCTATTGGAACTATAGCAATTCCTCTAGTTTTGTTGCTCTCATCATCAGGATTTATATTTGGTTGGGCTAAACCCGTTCCAATAAATTTCAACGCACTGCGCAATGGGAAAAATGGCATGATATGGGTAGCTTTGGCGGGGCCTGGGGCTAATATCGTTATGGCAGTTTGCTGGTTATTTGTAATGATTATTGCGATTAATATGAATATAGCTGTACTTATTGAGATGGGAAGAATCGGTATTCTTGTGAATTGCGTTCTTGCGGTTTTTAATCTATTACCCATCCCTCCCCTAGATGGCTCAAGGGTGATAAGTGCGCTGCTTCCTAATCGATTGGCCTATCAATACAACCAGTTAGAGCAATATGGTCTATATATCCTTTTAGGTTTAATGTTTCTTGGGGGTTTTAACTACTTAGTAAGGCCATGGGTTGAGCTTATTTTAGGTTGGTTTAACTATGCACTCATTGCCCTAGGATGAGCAACTAAGCTCAAGATTTTTAGCCCAATCAGGTGGCTCACTGGCATATGATTCATAGTCAAGATGGCTATCAAAGGGCCTTTCAAGAAGCCTAAACAGAATATCAATTTCTTCAAATTTTTGAAGGTCTTCGGCCTCTCTAATTGCCACCTCGGCTAAGTAGTTTCGAAGAATATATTTTGGATTAAACTGCTTCATCAAATTTAAACTCTGTGTTAAATTTTCCTCTTTATTCATTCTTTTTTTATAATCTTTAAGCCAAGATTTAAAATTATCTCCCAATAAATTTTCGTTCTGATTTAAAAGCATTCTCATTGATCTGTGATAGTCTTTTTTCTGAGTATAAAGAAGCTCTAAAAAGTTATTTATCAGGGTATTATCACCTTCATCTTGGAGTATTAAACCGAACTTACTCCTCATCAAATACGAATACTCTTTGACTAATATTTTTTCATAAGTTGATAAAGCATCCTTTAGCTGCTCTTCTTGTATGAGCGACTCTAAAGCACTAGCTAGTCGCTGTAAGTTCCATAATGCAACTGATGGCTGTCTCTCAAAAGAGTACCTTCCTTGAGTATCTGAATGATTACAGATAAAGGCTGGATCATAAGTCTCCATAAAACTGAAAGGGCCGTAATCAATTGTTAATCCTAGAACAGACATATTGTCTGTATTCATAACTCCATGAGAAAAGCCCTGAGCTTGCCACCTTGCTATCATTATTGAGGTAGACTCTATAACCCGTTTAAAGAGTCCTAAATAATCACTTTGCTCAAGCCCAACCATATGATGTTTGATAACAAAATCTGCTAATTTTTTTACGTTTTCTTTTTGACCTTTGTATGCAAAATATTCAAAGTGGCCAAACCGTATATGGCTCTCAGCTACTCGGGTAACGATTGCTGCATTTTCAACATGCTCTCTATAAACTTGTGAGGTACTATTCACTATAGCAAGAGCTCTTGTTGTTGGAATTTTGAGCCCTTGCATTGCTATTGAGCATAGGTACTCACGTATACTTGATCGAAGGACAGCGCGTCCATCAGCTCCTCGAGAAAAGGGCGAGGTTCCAGCACCCTTGAGTGAGAGCTCTAACCCATCTATCTCACCAATCAAGCAAGAACGCCCGTCACCTAGCTGAGGGACAAAATATCCAAATTGGTGCCCTGCATAGACAGTAGATATTGGACTTTCATTAGCAAGAGGCTTTTCACCAGAGCAGATACTTAGAAGCTCATTGTCATTGGCTTTGATGCTTAACTCCTGCTTAAGGCTATTATTAGTATGAATCAAAGAGGTATTTTCTAGCTTTTGAGTACTCACTTGTGCAAAAAAATCACTACCTAAATCTTTAAATTTAAGAGAGCTTTGCATTTAATATCTCGTTAACTTGTTTTGGGTTAGCTTTTCCTTGGGAAGCCTTCATGACCTGACCAACAAAAAAACCAAGTAGTTTAGAATTACCATCTTTAAACTGTTGAACTTGTCCAGGATTATTCGCTATAACATCATCAATAATTGACTCGATAGCGCTTGAATCTGTCATCTGCTTTAAGCCTTGCTTGTCTATAATTTCATCTACTGAACCTTTACCATCC
>CABWZI010000032.1 GCA_902509905.1 uncultured Gammaproteobacteria bacterium
TTGTATCGCGTATAAACGTCCATAATCGTATGCTGAAAGGCGTGACCCATGTGCAGGCTACCGGTGACGTTGGGCGGGGGCAAAACAATACTAAAAGCATCCTTACTGGATGAATTAGCATTTGAAGAGAAGAGGTCGCCTTTCTCCCACAATTCACGATACTTTTGTTCGATTATTTCTGGGTTATATGTTTTTTCCATGAAGGCGAGGTGTCGGATAAAACTGACATATTATACAATAAGTGAGTTGACTTGAATAAGCCTTTAAAGGTTGACTAGTTGTAATCTTTTCGCCCAGATAGAGCGTGTGCAATTGTATTAATATCAGTATATTCTAGCTCACCACCTAAAGGAATTCCGTGCGCGATTCTTGTCGTTTTAATTTGGTATTTTTTTGCTAAATTATGTATGTAGTGAGCGGTCACTTCACCCTCTATCGTTGCATTGGTTGCCAAGATGAGTTCTTTTACTTCCTCTTTAGATAGCAATACTTCAAGTTCGTCAAGGCCTAGCTCCTTTGCGCCAATTCCGTCTATTGGAGAGAGATAACCGCTTAAAACGAAGTACTTCCCCTTATATACTCCACTTTGTTCAATCACGTGGATATCAGATGGTGTTTCGACGACGCAGAGCTGTGTGTTCTCTCGAGAGTCATTAGAGCAAATTTCACAAACATTTTTTTCGGTCAATGTACGGCATTTTTCACAATTTTTGACGTTCTCCATTGCCTCTTTGAGTGCTTTTGAAAGTTCTAACCCACCTAATCTGTCTCTCTCAAGGAGATGATAGATAAACCTTTGAGCGGTTTTAGAGCCAACTCCAGGTAGTTTGCTAAAAGCTTTATTTAATTTCTCAATCATCTTTATTTATAAATAGTTAATTAGAATGGTAGATTGAGTCCACCAGTCACATTTTTCATCTTATCCTTGGAAATTTTATTGACTTTTGAAGATGCATCATTGACAGCCATTATTATTAAATCTTCCAACATCTCTTTGTCTGAAGTCAATGATTCTGCTATAGAGATATTGGTGACCATGTAGTCTCCATTCATCTCAACTTTTACGGCGCCTGATCCTGCATCACCCTCACAGCTTAGTAGCTTGATCTCTCTTTGAGCAGCCTCCATATCTTCCTGCATTTGCTTGGCTTTTTGCATCATTCCTGCCATACCGCCTTTAAACATTGTCTGACTCCTTGATTGATTTGATAGATTTGAGGTCCACTTTCGAATTAAATACTTCTTGTAACTCTTTGAGACCATCATCACTTAAAAACTGACTTTCTGTTTCTTTGCGCTTTTGCTCTCTCTCGACAGACTCCTTTTGTGAAAGCGAATCACCATTAGTCTCACCCGGCTCAAAAATTAATTCGACTGCAGGGTATTGTTTATGGAGCCCATTTCTAATTGAGTCTTCTGTTTTGGGCGTAAGAAGATTAAGAAAATCTGAGCTTAGTGTTAATACTAGAGTTTGATTTTCAAGTGATTTGAATACAGTGTTTTTTACTAGCATTTTTCCAGCGCCATTGAAATCAAAAGTTTTAATAATGTCTTCCCACTCTTTTTGATTTTTAATATCAAGTTTATTTATCTCTTCATTTGAATCTTTTAGATTTGATGAAGAATCTGGAGATTCTTTTAGAGTAGCTGTGTCAATAACTTTTGATTTTTTATTTGGAGTGGGCTTTAGATTTTTTTTTTCTCTATCATCATAGTCTGGATGAAAAGCAATCATCCTTAGTAGCGTCATCTCAAGACCAATTTGTTCACTTGGTGACAGGTTCATATCTTTCTGACCGTTGATTGCAATTTGATAATAAAGCTGCAAATCTTGAGCTGAGAAACTGTTTGCAAGGTCCGCGATTTCAGAACTCATTTGATTTTTATCTTGGATAATTTGAGCTATGGAAATTTGATGAAAAATCGATGTCAAGTCTTTTAATGCGTTTGCCAAGTTCTCACCCTTGTGAGCTAAATCCTTTACAAATGATAGAATTTTTTCAGCATCCCGGTTATTAATTAGCTTAGCGAGTTTGACGATTTCATTATGGTTGACTAGTCCCAACATCTCTTTTAAGTCTTCCTCTTTAACGCTTCCGTTCCCATAGGAGATAGATTGATCGAGAAGGCTTAGTGCGTCTCTCATGGATCCATTACCGAACTCAGCAATCTTAGATAAAGCGCTCTCATCAAACTTAAGTTTTTCCTCATCCATAATAAACTTGAGATGGTTGAGAATTTCTTCGTGTGAAAGTTTATTCAGGTTGAACTGAAGGCATCTGGAGAGGACCGTGATTGGTAACTTTTTAGGGTCTGTCGTTGCAAGTAAAAATTTGATGTGAGCAGGAGGCTCTTCAAGAGTCTTTAAAAGGGCATTAAAGCTACTTTTCGAGAGCATATGCACCTCATCAATGAGGTAAATTTTATATAAATTCTTAGTTGGAGAGTACTGGGCATTTTCCAGAATCTCTCTCATGTGATCGACGCCAGTGTTCGACGCTGCATCCAGCTCTATGAGGTCAACAGACTGGCCTTTGTCAATCTCAAGACAGGTTGGACATTTGCCGCATGGAGTGGAGCTAACTCCTTCTTCGCAGTTTACTGATTTAGCAAAAATCCTAGCAATTGTGGTTTTGCCAACACCTCTGGTTCCTGTAAACAAAAAGCCGTGATGAAGATTGTTATTGTCTAGAGCATTAACGAGAGTTCTGATGGTATGAGTTTGACCTACTAGCTCTTGAAAATTATGAGGCCTGTATTTCCTAGCTAAAACTTCGTAGTGTTGACTCATTAGTGATCAAATTATTAAAAAAGGTAGTGCCGAGAATAGAATCCAACACATAAAAAAATTATTACCGTTGCTCCCTTCCGGGCCTGGCGGGGTTCATAACCATTTATTGCCGGTTTACCCTCGACACTAACCAAGATTTTACTTGAAATGAATATTCTAATTATTTAATATTAAATGTTTCAATATGATTTTTTATGACTTTAGGGATTGGTATTCATCATAAAGCGTTGACCATATTGGACCCGCGTATCCATTAGAAATTTGAATGCCGTCAATAGTCGTGATTGGGATTATTTCTCTTGTTGAGCTGGTAATCCAAACTTCATCAGCTTCCATCAGTTGTCGCGTTGTAAATTGAGTTTCTTCGATACTTATATGGTTAGCTTTTGCACAATGAATGGTTTTCTCTCTGGTGATACCCGGAAGAATAATTGGCCCCTTTGGATGAGTATAAATACAGTTATTTTTAGCAATAAATACATTTGAAGTGGAGGCCTCGGTAACGATGCCATTTCTATAAAGAATGGTCTCTTCAGCGTCGTTATTTTTTGCCTCCTGGGCATAAAGCGTGTTCGCCAAGAGTGATGTAGCCTTAGTGTCGCTCTTAAGCCACCTGATATCTTCTCTTGTAATGGCCGACATGCCCTTAAGGAGTGAGCTTTTATCTCTTGGCTTAATGGCGCTTGATTGAATGTAGACCGTAGGTTTTAATTCTTCATACGTGTGCTTTCTGTTCTCATCAGTGCCTCTAGAAATTTGCAAATAGACTGCTTGGTTTTTTTCTATAAAGTTTCCGTTTAAATAAACCAAAATTATCTAAACATGAGTTTGACTGTATCTATCATTTTAGATACAAATCCTGCCTCCTCGGCATTTTCAAGAGCTATAAGTGGAAGCGTTGCAATATTCTCATCATTGAAACTTATTGCGAGGGTACCTACCTGATCACCACTGCTTATCGGAGCGATTAAGTCCCCAGACAACTCTATAGTTTGAGTGGTATATTTAAATTGATTTCTTGGAAGGGTAAGGTAGCTAGAGTCAGCCACTCCAACTTTCAAATTTCCTTTCTTAGATTTGAATACTTGAAGTTGGTGAGAGATGTCATTGACAGATTGGGTTTCAAAGAAGCGGAAACCATAGTCAAGCAGCTTTTCTGTTTCAGCAGTCCTTATCGCTGGGCTCGCTGAACCTAACACAACGGATACCAGTCTCATGCCAACACGATTTGCACTCGTAGCAAGGCAGTAACCTGCTTCCTCTGTCCATCCTGTTTTTAGACCGTCAACAGTGCTATCGGTAAACAAAAGCTTGTTTCGATTGATTTGCTTAATGTTGTTGTAGGTGAATTCTTTTTGGCCATACCACTCATATAACTTAGGGAAGTCTTTAATGATGGCAGATGAGAGTAGAGCCATATCCTTGGCAGTTGTGTATTGGTCTTTGTGGGGTAGTCCTGAGGAATTTTCAAAGCGCGTATTCGTCATCCCAATTTCTTGAGCATAGTCATTCATGAACAGAACGAATGTTCCTTCTGAGCCGGCTACATGTTCAGCTAAAGCTACAGAGGCATCGTTACCCGATTGAATGATCATGCCTTTTAACAAGTCCTCAAGTTTGATCATTTTGCCAACCTCAATAAAACTTCTAGAGCCTCCAGTTTTCCATGCCTTTTCGCTAATTTTCACTTCATCATCCAGAGAGATAAAGTCCTCTTGAAGGCGCTTAAAAACAACATAGGACGTCATTATCTTTGTCAAACTGGCAGGAGATCTTCTCTCATTTTCATTTTCAGCAGCCAGAACTTTGCCCGAGTTATGGTCCATCAGGATGTAGGCTTTTGCAGCAATTGGAGGAGATTCAGGAATATAGAATCGAGGCTCATCAGCGCTGACACTTGAGCACAAAAGGACTAAGAAAAATGTATTAAAAAGAGTAAGAATATTTTTTTTCATGAAATATTATTTATCCAGAATGTTTGTAATGATGAAAGGGCAATAAATTTTATAAATTCTAATTACAGATTGATTATAACGAGTTACTGTAAATATCTTGGACTTTTATGCTTGTGAATCGACATAATAATTCCAAAACTCGCCATCAGGGTTATTAAGGATGAGCCGCCGTAGCTAATCAAAGGTAAGGGTACCCCGACTACAGGCAATAAACCCGACACCATAGCTATATTTACAAAAATGTAGGTAAAAAACACAAAGGTGAGGCTTGCCCCCAGAAGTCTAGAAAAATTGTCTTCACATCGAAGCGATAGGCTCATGCATCTATAAATAATGAGCGCATAAATGATAACAAGTAATATGAATCCCATGAATCCAAGCTCTTCAGCTAAAACTGAGAAAATGAAGTCAGTTGACTGCTCTGGCACAAAATCAAGTTGCGACTGAGAACCCCTAACGATTCCCTTTCCAGAAAATCCTCCAGAGCCGATAGCAATTTTTGATTGAATGATGTGGTAGCCAGATCCAAGTGGATCAGACTCCGGGTTAAAAAGAGTTAGAATGCGTCTTTTTTGATAAGCAATCAAAAAATAATTCCACGCAAAATAGAGTAAGCCAGCGAGGGTGCTTGTCAAGATAACAAGATTAAGCCAAATATTTTTTACAAGCATCACCCTGAATCCAGAAAAGAATAAAACGTAGACACCTGAAGCGCCAATTAATAATGAGGTTCCGAGGTCAGGTTGTCTCGCTATAAGAAGAACGACAGTGCCTATTGTTACGAGTGAAATGATTACCGGAAATGCTCTTGGAGGAAGTGTTTTCTCACTGAGGATAGCCGCAATTGTCATGGGTACTATAATTTTCATTAATTCGGATGGCTGAAATCTTACTAAGCCAACATCTAACCATCTTTGGGCGCCGCCGCCAGAGCTCCCAAAAAATAGGACTAGGATTAACAGAAAGACTCCGAGGATCATGAGTATAGGAGAGGCTCGCAGCAAAATGATGGGCGGGATTTGGGCTATTACGAGCATGACTGTGGTCGCCAATCCAAGATGAATCATTTGCCGGTAAACTAGATTGAGTGATCCACCTGAGCTGCTGTATAAAATTAACAGGCCGAGCGATGAAAGTAAAATTAGAAGGATTAAGAGTGGCGTGTCGATCTTAAAAAATTTATAAAAAAGTATGAGCTTTTTTAATAAAAATGAAATCATATCAACAGTAATCCAACTTTCCTTAAGTCTCCAAGTAGTAAATTGAAGCTGGAGCATGCTGAGGTGTTGTTCATGCACTCAACGCCAAGACCAATAGTAGAGAGCTCGATTTGTTGTTTGGGCGAGAGAAATTTTGGAGATGCGCCGGTACCTATTATTAATAAGTCTACTGAGTCCTTCGTAATCAGAGGAAATAAAAACTCTTTTCCAATTTCTGTCATCCCAATGTTTGATAATTCATTAGATGTAGTGGCGGAGACAAAACATGGCCTATTTAATTTGATGTGTGATAGTGAAACTGAGGATTCATCAATCGAAATAATGGTGTTTGTATTCGCGTTTTGCTGAGTGAATTCCATTAATTTGCATTCATATTTGAGTGGTGGTACAACATTATAACAGTGTAAAATTGGGAGTGATTAAATTGAACTTTAAATAACTATTATTTAAATCAAGCTTTCAAAATAAATTTTCAATTTTTTTACTAAAAGTAATAGATGAAATCAAGATTTGCTCCTTCCCCAACTGGTTTTTTACATATTGGCGGTGCTCGAACGGCATTGTTTGCTTGGCTATGGGCAAAAAAAAATAAGAGTAATTTTGTTCTAAGAATTGAAGACACAGACAGAGAGCGTTCAACTCAGGCTTCTGTTGAGGCTATTCTGGATGGACTGGAATGGCTTGGTCTGGACTATGACGAGGGACCTATATATCAAAGTGATCGATTTGGAAGATATAATGAAGTTATTCAAGAGCTGCTTTCAAGTGGCCAGGCTTATTACTGTGACTGCTCAAAAGAGCGTCTGGAGTTAATGAGAGAGACTCAAATTGAAAATAAAGAGAAACCTAAATATGATGGCTGTTGTCGAGAAAAGTCTCTAGAAAGTGGGGTCGTTCGATTTCGTAACCCTGATGATGGATCCGTTATTTTTAATGATTTCGTCAAAAGTGAGGTTGTTATTTCCAATTCAGAACTGGATGATTTAATTATTTCAAGGTCAGATGGAACGCCAACCTACAACCTAACTGTCGTTGTTGATGACCATGATATGCAAATAGAATGCGTCATAAGGGGTGATGACCACATCAACAATACTCCGAAACAAATCAACCTGTATGAGGCTCTGGGATGGAGTGTCCCTAAATTTGCTCACGTTCCAATGATTCTAGGTTCAGACGGTTCACGTTTGTCAAAAAGGCATGGCGCACTTAATCTTTTGTCCTATAGAGAAGAGGGGTTTTTGCCTGACGCACTTTTGAATTATCTTGTCAGGCTTGGGTGGTCGCATGGGGATCAGGAAATCTTTTCAATTGACGAGATGATTGAGCTTTTTGAGCTTAAAAATATTAACAACTCTCCTGCAAGCTTTAATCAAGAGAAGCTTGAATGGATAAACCAAAATTATATTAAAACATGCGCTCTAAGCGAATTAATTAAGCATCTGAATTGGCATCTTGATCATTTAGAAGTAAACTTAGATGATGGGCCTAAAATTGATGAGCTCGTTGAGTTTTTACGAGAAAGATCTAATTCATTATTGGACTTATCTAAAAGCTGCGTGATGTTTTATAAAGACTTTGAGGATTTTGATGAGTTTCAAGCCAATAAAACTTTCACACTAAATGCAAAAGATGTTTTAGAGGATTTGCTGAGTCATCTCACTGAGCTAAATGACTGGAGTGCTAACAATATTCATTCCATAATTCAATCAATCTGCGATGAAAGGAGTATCGGTTTTGGCAAGGTTGGTCAGCCCTTTAGGCTCACCCTTAGCGGTGATGGAAAGTCTGGAAGTATCGATAAAAGTGCGCAATTTGTGGGAAAGAAAAGAACCTTAGCACGATTAAAAAAGGCTATTGCTTGGATTAATAGTCAAAATAATTGAATCATTTGGAATAAATTCAGTGCTCTCAAATTTTTTCCAAATCTTTTTATTAATTTCACCGGTATTTCTCTTGATTATATTAGGAAATATCCTTAGAAGAATTGGGGTTCCTGACCTCTCTTTTTGGGAGGTAAATGACAAGCTCTGCTACTGGGTTTTGATTCCGGCTCTGTTATTCCACTTTATATCCCAGGTTAGTTTGTCTTCAGAAATGCTTTTCATCTATTCAGCTATTGTATTTGCTGGATTTGTAGTCACGTTCTGTTCATCAATTTTTTTTGGAAAGTTGCTTGGATATACTCCCGAAGTGTGGACCTCAATTCTTCAGGGTTCAATGAGGCAGAATGCTTTTATTGCTCTTGCAATAGCTGGAAGTTTTTATGGCTCAGAAGGTCTAAAAATAGCCTCACTTTTTATGTTTATTTATGTGCCCACTATTAATATTATCATCATAACTACAATGGTCTTGGCTCTAAACAAGACTGAAGAAAAGGATACGAAGAAAGCTATATCGAACGTATTTTTAGAAATTGCTAAAAACCCATTCATTTTGGCAATGATTGCCGGTCTATTGGTTTCACTTTTTCCCATAGAAAAAATTAGCGTTCTTATAGATACAACCGAGCTTCTAGGTTCAGCTGCACTCCCAATCATGCTTTTAACTATTGGCGCAAAGATCAAAGTGCGAGACTTAACATTAAAAGTAGTGCCCATAGTAATTTCAAATTCTCTTAAATTAATTATTCTTCCAGTCGTTGTCTATTTCTTAGCAAGTTACTATGACTTGAGTCAAACTGAAATAGTCGTTGCGGTAATTTTTGCATCGGTTCCAACTGCAGCCATGTCCTATTCATTAGCTCAACAGTTTGGAGCAGATCATCAACTCATGAGAGCTATTCTGACCACTCAAGTAGCGCTATCATTCATTACTATTCCTTTGTTACTTGCCTTTATTGCATAAATGCAAATACTTAAAATATTTAATAAATGTTTATAAAAAACAAGAAAAGATAAAAAGAAGTGTTATAATTATGCTTCGAGTTATTTCAACTCTAATTAAAATTCCATTTTAAATACATGAACGACAAAATTAAAGTAGTCAGTGACGCCTCTTTTGAGGCTGATGTTGTAAATTCCTCACAACCAGTATTAGTTGATTTTTGGGCTGAATGGTGTGGACCATGCAAGGCTCTTGCTCCTATTCTCGATGAGATTGCTGATGAGTATGATGGTAAGATTACTATCGCTAAAGTCAATGTTGATGAAAATGTTCAACTGCCACCAAAATATGGCATCAGAGGGATACCAAC
>CABWZI010000033.1 GCA_902509905.1 uncultured Gammaproteobacteria bacterium
GTCCGGATTACCTGGTTACTCGTTGCTCTTTTTACAACGATTGCCGGAACACTATATGGCCTCGATAAAGGCTTTGCACCACAGCAGTATCATTTGTTGCTTTTACCGATTTTTGCTTCTGTTATTGTTGGAGGAATTGGATCCCCCATAGGTGCTATTGCGGGAGCCTTCTTGGTTGCATTTTCTGAGATACTTCTTACTTATGCTTATAAGAAATTCTTGATCTATTTACTTCCACTATCTATGCATCCAAGCTCACTGGTTCAACTCATTGGAACGGAATACAAATATGCAATATCCTTTGTCATTTTGGTTATTGTCCTTTTAATTAGGCCTACAGGAATATTTAAAGGCAAGGTGATTGACGGTGATTAACATGAATACTTTTTTTCAGGACAATAAAGCGATTATCTACTTTGCTATTATGGCATTGATACTTGTTTTTGTTGGTATGAATCAGTCTTGGTCGTTAGCACTAGGGATTATCAATATGTCACTAATATCAGCCATAATGGCACTAGGAGTCAATATTC
The DNA here is from genome assembly GCA_902509905.1 of uncultured Gammaproteobacteria bacterium. Lineage (GTDB taxonomy): Bacteria > Pseudomonadota > Gammaproteobacteria > PS1 > Pseudothioglobaceae > Pseudothioglobus. The sequence goes on from CABWZI010000033.1 coordinate 534, forward strand.
AATGGGGCTATGCGGGCTTAATGAATGTTGGAATTATGGGTTTTGCTGCTTTAGGAGGTGTTAGCGTCGTTTTAATTGCTCAGCAGCCTGTATCTGAAGCGGTAGATGCTGGCGGTTTTAAAATGCTGATCGCCTTGATTATGGGGGCTGCAACGATTACTGCAGGAATATTTCTTAATCGAAGAGGTTCAAATAAATGGCTAATAGCAGCGGTTGTGGTTATTGGTTACCTTTTCACAAGATACTATTTCTCTGAGGCTGCAGATATCATTGAAAAAGTTGATCCTGCTATTACTGGATACCTAGGTGGATTTGGACTACCAATTGCATTCTCATGGATCGTTGGAGGCGCCATTGCTGCTGGAGCAGCCTGGTGGGTTGGAAAGATTACTTTAGGATTAAGGACTGATTACCTTGCCATTGCAACTCTGGGTATTTCTGAAATTATTTTATATGTCATAAAAAATGAAGACTGGTTTGTAAGAGGCCTTAAAAATGTTTATGGACTTCCAAGACCTGTTCCCTATGAGGTTGATATGCAGCAATCTGAATGGTTTCAGAATTTTATCGGCTGGATTCATAGGTCAGAGCTTCAACTATTATCCCAATCCGAGCAAATCGAAAAGTTGACTGATTATGTCAGGGAGTCTGCTGTAGTTTTTGTAAAGCTCTGCTATTCAGGTTTGTTTGTCACAATTCTGGTTGCACTGATTGTTCTTTCAAATCTTGCTTTGAATTCTCCATGGGGCAGAAAAGTAAGGGCGATTCGAGATAATGAAGTGGCTGCCTCTGCAATGGGAAAAGATATTAAGCGCCAGCATCTTCAGATTTTTGTTCTGGGCTCAGCTATTGTTGGAGCAGCAGGAGCTTTATTAGTGACCTATGATGGAATATTTATTCCTACAGCCTATGTACCTTTAAGGTTTACTTTTTTAATCTGGGTAATGGTCATTCTTGGAGGATCTGGAAATAATATGGGTTCTGTATTGGGCGCGTTTATCATCTGGTTTATATGGATTCAATCAGGCCCGATGGGACTCTGGTTCGTCGAAATGCTAAGTAATAACATGTCAGAGGGCAGTTCATCACTGGAGTTTATTGAAGATCGAGTCCACTATCTTAGGTTAGTCTTTATGGGTACGATTTTGCTTCTAATTATGAGATTTTCACCGAGCGGTCTCTTACCAGAAAAAAATAAACAGCTATAGTTTAGCTATAATTGGCCTAAAGCTAACTTTTCTATTCAGTTTTTTTTCAGATATTTTTAACACAAACTGCTGGAAACTGTTTATCATTAACCCTGAATCCCTTTGGAAATGCGACTCAATATGAATTGAGCGTAGGGAATCTTTTTTTTTATATTAGGAGACAAAATGAAAAGTTATTTAAAGACAACAGCTGGCGTAGTATTGTCAGCAACGATGGCAACTGCATCATATGGTGCTACTGTCAACGTAGGAGAACTTCAAGGATTTACAGGTCCTCTTGAATCTATGATTGGCGCTATGTCAGGTGGTGCAAACCTTGCAGTAACTGAAGCGAATGCTTCAGGTGCATATCTTCAAGGAACAATCAATGTAATCCAAGGTGACTCAGTTTGTATCGATGCGGCGGTCGCAATAGCACAGGCTGAAAAAATGGTCAACGATGATAACGTAATGGCTATTATGGGTCCAAACTGTTCTGGTAATACCGGTGCTGTAATTACTAATGTATTAGTACCTAATGGTATTGTTTCAATTTCACCTTCAGCTACTTCACCAGCGTTAACTACGCTTGAAGATGGCGGATGGTTCTTCAGAACTGCACCTTCAGATGCAAGACAAGGCCCAGTTCTAGCAAGCATTGCAATGGCAAGAGGGCAAACCGATATGGCTGTAACTCACTCTAACAGTGACTATGGTAAAGGTTTAGCTGATGCATTTGTAACAGCATATGAAGCTATGGGCGGTACAGTAACTGTTATGGCTGGACACGATGATGATAAGGCAGACTACTCTGCTGATGTAGCAGCACTTTCTGCTGGTGGATCAGCTACTTTAGCTATCTTGGGATATGCTGATACTGGTGGTAGAGGAATCATTGCTGCATCAGAAGATACTGGTGCATTCAGTGACTACGTATTTGGCGATGGCATGATTAGTGAAGTAACTGCTGGCGCTGTTGCTGATGGTTCATGGGGTACTTTGCCTTCACCAGATGCAGCACTTGGTGCAAACTGGAAGGCGGTAGCTGAAGCTGGTGGTGTTGATGGATCAGGAGTTTATTCTGCTGAATCATACGATGCAATGGCTCTTATTATCTTAGCTTCACAGGCAGCACGTTCAACTGATAGAGCTGCTATTCAAGCACAAGTCTTGAATGTTGCTAATGCTCCAGGAAATGAGTGTCATGCTGGAAAGCTTAAAGAGTGCTTAAAGATGATTTCAGGTGGACTTCCTGTTGACTATGTTGGTGCAACTGGCGTAGAAATGGACGCAGGTGGTACAGCTAATGGTTCATACGCTGAGCGTGAGGTTATTGGCGGTGCATTTACTGATGTGAAAATTCATAAGTAAAAAGCCTCAAATATCTATTAAAAAGCCCATCAATTTGATGGGCTTTTTTTTGTTGCTAAAAAAAATCAAATCACTAATTTAGAATTTTATTTTCATTGATACTATAATGTTAGTAAAGATGAGATTTGAGGATAAAGCAAATGAATAATAATGAAATTATAGAAAGTATAAAAAAAGCTTTTAGAGTTACTTTGGAAAAGCTTGATAACCATTACATGTTTTACCTTGATGAAATGGTGACACCTAAACTCATTACTCTATTTTATTGGATACTCTTATTCGCCTTTATTACTAAAGGTTTGGGCGATATTTTTCTTGAGGGGGATTTTTGGAGAGGTTTGGTTTGGGTTGTTGGGGGGGTCATTAGCCTCAAGAGTTGCTTGCGAGATGGTTGTTATACTGTTTAGGATCAATGAGAACTTGAATGAGATTAATGAAAAAACTTCAGAAAATGATACGCTTAGTCATACCAGCTTCGAAAAAGATTACTATAAGCATTAAAAAAAATCTGATACTTTTTTAGTCTACAATAAAGTCTTTTTTCTAAGGCTTAAGCTTTATGAATAAAGGCATTCTGCTTGCTCTTTCAGGCTACCTTATGTGGGGGTGCTTCCCAATATACTGGGCACTTCTTAATCATGTTAACCCCTCTGAAGTTTTGGTACATAGGATGCTATGGTCGGTTCCTGTTTTGTTTTTTCTGGTTTATTCTAAACCCTCATGGAGGCTCAACTTTAAGGAGTCTTTATCATCAAGGAAAGAGTTATTATTTTTATTGATAACTGCTATTCTCATTACTATTAATTGGGGAGGTTATATTCTTGCAGTTAATTTAGGACGAGTCGTTGAAGCTTCTATGGGTTATTTTCTTTCACCTGTTCTCAACATGATTGGCGGCTATGTTTTCTTTCATGAACGGATTTCAAAATTAAAACAAGTGGCCGTTCTCTTTGCAACAGTTGGTGCATTATTTTATGTTTTTAGTGGGGATTCATTCCCATGGCTTGGATTCTTGGTTGGGTTTACATTCTCAGCTTATGGAATTGCAAGAAAAGCAATGTCCTCACAAGCAGTTCCAGGGCTATACATCGAAACACTTATTTTGCTTCCATTTTTCTTAGTTTTTTCAATATGGTTCTATTCAAACTTTGATGTTTCATTTTTTAATGTAGATATTTCCACTGATATTTTGTTGTTTCTGGCCGGTGCAGTAACAGTTGTGCCTCTTGCTTTATTCAATGCTGGAGCAAAGTTACTTCCAATGACAACGGTTGGAGTTTTATTTTTAATTACTCCAACACTCCAATTTCTTGTTGGTTATTATTTACAAAATGAGGCAGTCAATACAAATCAATTGATAGGTTTTGTTGGGGTCTGGACCGGTTTAATTATGTATAGTTATGGTCTTATTAAAGATAAGTAAGAAAGATAATTCATTAGTTTGAGGTTGGTTGATAGTCATGAAAAATACGAAAAGGATGATTTCTACAATTTATGACACGTTGCATGCTGCGGACTTAGTTGAGCTGGAGCATATTTACAAGAACTGGGCAAAAAAATATGAGGATGACGTAATTAATTTGGCCGGTTATGTGGGCCATTTAATTACCTCAGAGCTGCTTTTAAGCTATCTCAAGGATACTCAAGCGAAGATACTTGATGCTGGATGTGGAACTGGCCTGGTAGGCGAGATACTTAATAATAATGAGTTTAAAAATTTGATTGGCGTGGATTTCTCTCAAGAAATGCTAAATATTGCAATGCAAAAAAATGTGTATCAATCCCTTGAGTTAGTCGATTTAACAAAAAAACTAGATTATGAGGATAATTTGTTTGATGCTGTCATTTGTGCTGGAACTTTTACCTGTGGCCATGTGGGTCCAGAGGCCCTTAGGGAGATGGTTAGAATTATAAAGCAGGGTGGATACATATGTTTTACGGTCAGAAAACAGGAATGGGAGGCTTCGCCTTATATGCAAATTATCAATGATCTAGAGGACACTCAAGCATGGCAAAAGCTTGAGCATACAACGAAAAAGTACAACCTGAAAGAGGGCGTGAGTTGCCAACTTTGCCTATATCAGGTCAACTAAAAAATGTTTTCAAATCTGAATAATCAAAGTAAAGCCTATCTTTTTGCAGGCATTTCCATTTTTTTTTGGTCAACAGTTGCAAGCGCCTTTAAGTTGTCTTTGAGGCATTTAGAGCCAATTCAATTGGTTTTGTATTCAACTTTTTTTTCAATTTGTGTTTTATTCATACTTGTTGTCTATCAAGGCAAACTCTATTTAGTAAAAAATTTTACAAGAGCTGATTTAAAAAAATGCGCACTTCTTGGATTTTTAAATCCCTGCCTCTATTACATCATTTTGTTTAAGGGTTATGATGCTTTGCCTGCTCAAGAAGCTATGGTCATAAATTTTAGTTGGCCGGTTATGCTTGTTATTCTCTCTATACCTATTCTAAAACAAACGATAGATATTAAATCCTTTTTATCGATCATTATTTGTTATTTTGGAGTGGTTGTTATCGCTACAAATGGAAATATTTCCTCTATGCAATTTGAAAACCCATTTGGAGTTTTTTTGATGTTAATCAGTACATTAATCTGGTCTTTATTTTGGTTATTTAATACTAAAAATTCTCATGATAGCCTGGTAAGTCTATTTCTTATTTTTGTATTCAGCTTTCCATTTATTCTAGGATTTGTTGTGCTGACTAACTCATTCGTTATTCCATCAATAGAAGGAATAATTGGCTCAATCTATATAGGTTTTTTTGAAATGGGGATTAGTTTAGTTTTATGGCAGTCAGCATTAAAAATATCAACCACTGTCTCTCGAATTGCAAGCCTAGTATTTATTACGCCCTTTCTTTCGCTAATTATTCTCTATTTGATATTAGGTGAAAGAATATTGCTCTCAACTGTGGCAGGCATTCTTCTTATATGTGGAGGATTGATTCTACAAAAGTATTTTACGAATAAGGCCATTAGCCAATCTTGAGGGATAGGTAATTAAAGGTATCTAGTATATAATCCACGATAACTTTTATACCTTGAAGCTGATCATGTCATATCTTACTAAACTCAAAGGCTCTCCTGCACCAATTCCTCCAAGACCCCCCTTGAAAGACTTAGGGTTTATATCTTTAGGTGCTTTATTGGCGGCATCTGTCATTGGTTATTTGGCATATCTCACGAATCAGCCTATTATTATGGGTTCTTTTGGAGCATCAATCTTTGTTTTATTTGTGCTTCCTGAATCACCCTTTGCTCAACCAAGAAATGTAATTTTAGGCCATCTATTAACAACTTTTATTGGCCTTTTTTTCTATCATTTAGTGGGTTCAGACTGGTGGAGTATGGCCCTAGCATTGGCAATTGCTATTGCAGCAATGCAATACTTTAGAGTCCCTCATCCTCCAGCAGGCTCTAATCCTTTTATTGTTTTTTTACTTGGCTCACAATGGGACTTCTTATGGATGCCAACTCTTATAGGGTCAATATTAATAGTATTAGTGGCATTGTTTTACAACAACTTATCAAACAATCGAAGTTATCCAAAGTATTGGTGATCTTGATTATATAACTGTGCATGCTTGATTAAATTCAAGCCTTGGAGCTCTATCATAAAGCTTTGAACTATCCCCATAGCCAATTCCACAAATGAATAAGGACTTATATTTACCGTCTGGAAAGAATTCTTGGTTGAGCTTTTCTTTGTTAAACCCAAGCATGGGGCAGCAGTCTAAACCAATAGAGCGTGATGCCATCATAAAGTACGCACCCTGAAGAGCAGAATTAAATTCGGCAGTGTTTTTTATTTTATTTTCTTTTCCGATAAATCCTGCTTTGGCATCATTATGGGGAGAAAGGATAGATAAAGACTCATAAAACTCTGTGTCATAGCTAATAATAACTACATATGGAGCATTCATTGACTTATCGATATTGCCTTTATCTAGGGTTGGTATTAATCGTTCTTTTGCTTCATCACTTTTAATAAAAGTAAATCTAGCTGGACAGCAATTACCAGAGGTTGGTGCGAATTTTAATAGATTATAGATTTGATCAATTTGATCTTCAGTTACTTCTTTATTGAGCCATGATTTGTGACTTCTTGCTTTAGTAAAAAGTATTTCGAGATTTGCATCAGAAAGCATTTTTTATTCCTTATTCTTAAATTAGAGCTCATTATAAGTTCTAGAAGAATGTGTTAATATTAGTTTTTGAAAGATATAAAATCAATTTATGGAAAACTGTATTTTTTGTTCAATCATTAAGGGTGATATACCAGCAGAGATATTCTACTCAGATGATAGGGTATTGGCTTTTAAGGATGTCAATGCTCAAGCACCCGAGCATTTCCTAGTGATACCTAAAGAGCACATTGCAACGGTAAATGATGCCACTGATGAGGCTATGATGGGGAGTTTATCAATTACAGCTGCTAGGGTTGCTAAAGAGCGCGGATTTGCAGAACAAGGATACAGACTTGTAATGAATTGCAATAATGATGGCGGGCAGACTGTCTCTCATATTCATTTGCATTGCTTAGGTGGCAGGCAAATGACTTGGCCTCCGGGTTAATTCTTTCCAGATTTGATGGAATTAATCTTAACTGACTAGGTAGTTCAATTAAAATGTTATCCATTCAAAATAGTTTTGAATTCTGTTTTAATTTTTATTTAGGAAAAGAATGAGCCAAAACGGCATTGAGCAACAAAGCGTTGGGGATTATAGTGAGCGCGCTTACCTTGATTACTCAATGTATGTCATTCTTGATCGTGCACTGCCTTTTGTTGGAGATGGTTTAAAGCCAGTTCAGAGAAGAATCATCTATGCGATGAGTGAGCTTGGCCTAAAGTCAACTGCAAAATTCAAAAAATCTGCCAGAACAGTAGGAGACGTCCTAGGTAAATTTCATCCTCATGGGGACAGCGCATGCTACGAAGCGATGGTCCTCATGGCGCAACCCTTTTCGTATAGGTATCCATTTATTGATGGACAGGGTAATTGGGGTGCTCCAGATGATCCAAAATCTTTCGCAGCAATGCGTTACACTGAGTCAAAATTGTCGCCCTATGCTGATCTACTTTTAAGCGAAATTAACCAAGGTACAGTTGACTGGATAGATAATTTCGATGGAACAATCAAAGAGCCGCAGCATTTGCCAGCCCAAGTACCTAATCTCTTGCTTAATGGAACTTCAGGAATTGCTGTTGGTATGGCAACAGATATGCCACCTCACAACCTCATCGAGGTTATCAGTGCATGCATTCAACTTCTCGAAAAGCCATCCACTGATTTGGAGAGTTTATTAAAAATTTTGCCAGCTCCTGACTATCCAACAAATGCCTTCATTGTTAGCTCTAAAGAAGAGCTCTATCAAATGTATGAGACTGGAAATGGATCAGTCAAAATGAGAGCGAGCTATGTTAAAGAGGATGGTGAAATAGTAATAGAGGCTCTGCCTTATCAAACTTCGGGAGCTAAAGTCATTGCTCAAATTGCGACCCAAATGCGTAATAAAAAGCTACCATTGGTGGACGACCTGAGGGATGAGTCTGATCATGAAAACCCTACACGTATCGTTATAGTTCCAAGGTCGAACCGAGTTGATTGTGATCAACTGATGCTGCATTTATTTGCAACGACAGATCTTGAGAAAAATTATCGTGTGAACATGAACGTCATTGGACTTGATGGTAAACCTCAAGTCAAACCGCTCATACCTTTACTTAAAGAATGGCTACAATTTAGAATGCAAGTCGTTGTCAATAGGCTCAATTCTAGGCTCAATAAAATAGTTGATAGGTTGCACATTCTTGATGGGCTCCTTATCGCCTATCTAAACATTGATGAAGTCATTGCAATCATCAGAAGTGAAGAAAAACCAA
>CABWZI010000034.1 GCA_902509905.1 uncultured Gammaproteobacteria bacterium
AAATCATCTTTAAAGGACAGGCTTTTCAAATCTAAAAAAAAGCTGGGTGATGGCCTTTCCTCTCTGGTCATTGGTAAAAAGAAGATTGATGAGGATCTTCTTGAGGAGCTGGAAGTCCTTTTAATCAGTTCAGATATAGGCATACAAACCACCGATAAAGTCATAGAGAGTGTTAGAAAGAAAGCCTCAAGAAAAGAGCTGAAAGATGAAGACAGCTTATATCAGCTGATTAAGGTTGAACTTGAATCTCTATTGATTACTGATAGCAATTTTAATCCCAGCTATGAAATCCCTTTTGTCATTCTTGTCGTTGGAATCAATGGTGCTGGCAAGACTACAACCATTGGTAAACTTGCAAAATTGTTTCAGAGTGAAGGCAAATCAGTCATGCTCGCCGCTGGAGACACTTTTAGAGCAGCTGCGGTTGAACAACTTCAGGTCTGGGGTGAGAGAAATGATATACCGGTAATTGCTCAAAAGACGGGTTCAGATGCCGCTTCAGTGGTCTATGACGCTTATCAGTCTGCAATCGCAAAAAAAATTGATATTTTAATTGCTGATACTGCAGGAAGACTTCATACCCAGGATAACCTGATGCAAGAGCTGGAGAAAATCAAGAGAGTTCTAAAAAAACACAATGAGGACGCCCCTCACGAGACCCTTTTGGTTATCGATGGTGGCTCAGGTCAAAATGCAGTTCAACAGGCAAAAGAGTTTCATAAGTCAATCAACTTATCCGGATTAGCCATCACCAAGCTTGATGGCACAGCCAAGGGTGGTGTTTTGTTTTCAATTTCAGACGCTCTCAAACTTCCGATACGCTTCATTGGCGTTGGGGAGGCTATTGAAGACCTAAAGCCTTTCAATTCAAAAGATTTTGTAGACGCCCTATTCGATTAGAATTCTAACGCAAGGTACTGAGAATCAACTTTCTTAGCCAAATCAATATCCAGCCTGGTAATTCCGCCCTCACTGTGAGTCACTAGATTAATCTCAACTTTATTGTAGACATTTGACCATTCAGGATGATGATCCATCATCTCAGCTATTATGGCAACCAAACTCATAAATTCAAAAGCTTGAGCAAAATCTTTAAATTTAAATGCTTTAAATAGCTTACCTTTTTTAATAGTCCAGTTATCAATCTGCTTTAAGTGATGGTTTATTTGCTCATCAGTCAGAATCAATTCATTTCTCATTTAACAGCTCTCTTGCGCCTAAAGATAAAAGTTTTTTAGCAGCTCTTATACCTAAATCTGTGGGTTTGCTTGTTTCACCAGTCTCTTGGACCCTTATTATTTCACCAGAATCAACATTGCCAACCATTCCGCTGAGCGTTAATTTAGAGTCTTCACTCGTTGCAAAAGCCCCGATTGCTACTGAGCATCCACCTTGAAGGGTAGTATTTAGTGCTCTCTCTGCGTTCACTTCAATTTGAGTTTTTTGATGAATAAGCGGCTTAATAAGGCTACTGATTTCATGATCATTAGCTTTTATCTCAATTCCAAGGGCTCCTTGACCCACTGCGGGTAAAGAATCATCAGGACTCAAATCTTGTTTTATTCTGTTGTCAAATCCAAGCCTTGTTAGGCCTGAACATGCCAAAATGATTGCATCATACTCTCCATCGTCAAGTTTTTTTAAACGAGTATTTACATTCCCTCGTAGATCCAAAATCTCAAGATCTGGTCTTATTGCTTTAACCTGTACAATTCGTCTTAAGCTGCAGGAGCCTAGTTTAGCACCAACTGGAAGATCTTGAATCGAATTAAAATCATTTGATACAAAGGCATCAAAAGGGTTCTCACGCTCCAGAATAGCGCCTATTTCAAAACCTTGTGGTAACTCGTAAGGGACATCCTTCATTGAATGCACAGCAATATCAGCCCTACCTTCCATGATTCCAACTTCCAGCTCCTTTATAAAGAGGCTCTTTCCCCCAATCTTAGAGAGAGGAGAGTTAAGAATTTGGTCACCCTGGGTAGTCATCTTAACCAGCTCAACCTTTAAGTCTGGATATATATTCTCTAACTTAGATTTCACAAACTCTGCTTGCCAAATGGCTAAAGGGCTTTTACGTGTGGCAATTTTCAGCACAGAAGTGGTGACTCCATTGAAATCGATTTCATTGATATTTTATCGAGTGTGGGTTAGGAATGTTAACAATTAGAGGTATTTAACATTAGGATTAGAATTACGATTTCTTACAATATTAATAGAACAAATAGGTTTTTATATCATTTTCAGCAACTTAGGCCATAGATACTGGAATAATGTGCAGTAATTTAAAAATGTAATTAAAGCTGAGTAAATAGAGCAATGTCTTCAGAAACAAATCAATTATGGGGTGGTCGTTTTAATCAACCAACAGATGAATTTGTAAAAATTTTTGGTGCTTCTGTGTCTTTTGATAAAGTGCTTGCCCTTTATGATATAGAAGGGTCAATTGCGCATGCAACTATGCTTAGTGAGGTAGAGGTTTTAACAGAATCTGAATTAAAAGAAATTTTAAATGGTCTAGACAAAATTAAGAGTGAGATAACTTCAGGCAAATTTAATTGGTCTATCGACCTTGAAGATGTCCATATGAATATTGAGTCGAGGTTAACTGAGATTTGTGGTGAGCCAGGCAAAAAACTGCATACTGGGCGCTCAAGAAACGACCAAGTTGCAACCGACATTAGGCTTTACCTCAGGGATCATGTTGTCATGATAAACCAAGAGTTAAAGAAGCTTTTAAATGCATTGCTGGATCTTGCTGAAAAGGAAAATAATACAATAATGCCTGGCTTTACTCACCTTCAGGCTGCGCAGCCCATCACCTTTGGGCATCACCTTTTGGCATACTTTGAAATGTTCAAGCGTGATTATGAGCGACTTCAAGAAAGCTATAAACGTATCAATACAATGCCTCTTGGAAGTGCAGCACTTGCCGGAACAAGTTATCCAATTAATCGTGAGCGCACTGCGGAAATCTTAGGATTTGAGCGTATAAGCCAAAACTCTTTAGATGCTGTTAGTGATCGTGACTTTGCGATAGAATTCGCATCTAACGCTAGCCTTATTATGATGCATCTTTCTAGGTTTTCTGAAGAACTTGTCCTTTGGTCTAGTGCTCAATTTGAGTTTGTATCGCTTCCAGATAGTTTCTGTACAGGATCATCGATTATGCCTCAGAAGAAAAACCCAGATGTTCCGGAATTGGTTCGCGGTAAAACTGGAAGGGTTACAGGCAATCTAGTCTCACTACTTACACTTATGAAAGGTCAGCCATTAGCTTATAACAAGGACAATCAAGAAGACAAAGAGCCTCTTTTTGATAGCGTTGAAACGATCTACTCTTGTGTTCGAATTTTTGCTGATATGGTTCCAAAGATTGAGGCTAATAAGCAGAACATGCTTATCTCTGCAATCAAGGGCTATACAACTGCAACAGATTTAGCTGACTATCTTGTCAAAAAAGGCTTGCCTTTTAGGGATGCACATGACGTTGTAGGTAGAGCTGTAGCGTATGGAATTGATAATAACAAAGATTTGAGTGAATTTAGTCTTGATGAGCTTCAAGAATTTAACTCTAACATTGATTCTGATGTTTTTGATGCAATTTCTCTAGAGGGCTCTATCAATTCTAGAGATCATCTTGGCGGCACCTCTCCAAAGCAAATTTTGAATGCTATCAAGGTGGGTCGAAATTCAATAAAATAATGCGCATTATTTTTGCAGGGACACCTGAATTTGCAGTTGCTGCATTATCTAAAATTCATAACTCCAATCATCAAGTTATGGCTGTCTATTGTCAACCAGATAGGCCCAAGGGTAGAGGGAAAATCATGACCTCTTGTGCTGTAAAAAACTTTGCCATTGAAAATGAACTGGAAGTCATTCAACCTGAAAATTTTAGCAGTGAACAAAATTTGAAGAAGCTTAGCTCACTTAAGCCAGATTTGATTGTTGTTGCAGCTTATGGCCAGATTTTGTCAAAAGAAGTACTAGATTTGCCTAAATTTGGTTGTTTAAATATTCATGCCTCTCTTCTTCCTCGCTGGAGAGGAGCAGCACCCATTGAAAGGGCTATTCATGCAGGAGATAAAGAGACTGGGATTTCGATCATGCAGATGAATGAAGGACTGGATACAGGTGATATTCTTTTAACAAAAAAACATTCTATATCAAATTTTGAGACATCTGGCTCTTTAACAGAGTCTTTATCGATACTGGGCGCTGAACTTTTAATTGATGCAATAGATCAGCTTCCTAATTTGAACCCAAAGATTCAAGAGCACTCTAATGCCACTTATGCAAAAAAGATTTTAAAAGCTGAAGCTCGAATTGACTGGAACCAAAGTGCAGAAAATATTAATCAAATGATTAGAGCTTTCAATCCGCGTCCTATTGCACAAAGCAATGCAGAAGCCATGGAGTTTAAAGACAAAGTCCTAAGAATCATTGAAGCTGACGTAATACCAAGTCAAACTTCTAAACCACCAGGCACAATCATTGAGCAAAATAAAGAGGTTTGTCATATTGCAACTGGTGCTGGAATACTAAGCTTAAAAAGGGTTCAGCTTGCTGGCAAAAAAGTAGCTCCAATTAAAGATTTTAATAACGCCTATCAATTACTCAAGCTATCTAATTCATAAGCTTAAATTAGCTTTAATTTCTGAAGCCTAGTTGACGCCAAGCCTCATAAGCAATGATAGAGACACAATTAGCAAGATTTAAACTCCTCGAGCCTTTTTGCATCGGAAGCGTAATACCATCATATTCATCCATAATTTCTTTTGGAAGTCCTTTAGTCTCAGACCCAAAGAGAAATGAATCGTCCCTAAAGTATTTAACATCTGCATAACTCGTCTTTACTTTAGTACTAACTATGTAGATTTTTGATGGCGCTGCTTTATCAAGATAATCATCAAAATTGTCATATTCATAAACATTTGCTAATTCTTTATAATCAAGGCCAGCTCGTCTTAATCTTTTGTCAGTAATTTCGAATCCATATGGCTTTATAAGATGAAGGTTAGCACCCATATTGGCCGATAATCTAATAAGACTCCCAGTGTTGTTCGGTATCTCTGGTTCAAATAAGACTAAGTTCAACATGTCACTTATTTACCTCAATAATGCTATAGGAACTATCATCCCATAGTTCATTAACTAATTCTAAAAACTCGCTTGTAGATATAATACTAAAAGAGCAAGCATTCAATAAAATTAATATAAATGGACTCTGGAAGATTGATTAAGAACCTTTTGAGAGAAGATGTCGAGGATGCATCAAAACTATTAGGCCTAGCGATTAACAAAACTCAAGAGCAGTTATTTGCTAATCTAGACTATGCACTCAATAACTCTGAATTTAAAAAGTTTTTTAGTCTTGTTGATGAGAGGAAGAGTGGCAAACCATTTGCTTACATCAAAGGCTCTCAAGGTTTTTATGAACTTGAATTTCTAGTCTCTCCTTCAACTCTTATTCCCAGACCTGAAACAGAACTACTAATTGATATTGCAATTGATAGTCTAGATTCAGAAAAAAAAATAAAAGTACTAGATCTGGGAACTGGTAGCGGAATTATTGCCATAACTTTGTCACAGCAATGCCCAAATTGGGATGTCTCTGCTAGTGATCAGTCTTCTAAAGCATTAACTCTTGCTAAATTAAATGCTAAAAGAACTATTAATTTTTACTGTGGAAGTTGGTTTGAACCCTTACCCAAGATAAAGTTTGACTTGATTGTAAGTAACCCTCCTTATATCAGCGAAAAGGATCCCCACCTAGAAGACCTTCGTTTTGAGCCAATGGAGGCACTCGTATCTGGAAATGATGGGCTTGAGGATATTAGGTTAATCATTTCACAATCACCTCAGTTTCTCAATAAAAATGGTCTTTTACTATTAGAGCATGGCTATGATCAGAAAGATAGAATTATTAAGCTATTAGAAGGTTCTTTCAAAAATATTAAAGCATTTAAAGATCTTAACGGAATCGATAGAGCAATAATTGCAGAGCTAAGGTAGCTCAAAAAACTTTGCTTTATGCTTAGCAGATTTTTGTTGAGCAATGATTACCCCAGTGATAACCACAAGTGCTCCGATTGCCTGATGCCAAACCCACTGATCTCCCAAAAGAAAAAGCATCAACATGACATAAAATGGAACAGCATTTAAATGAAATGAAGCAATACCGATACCGAGCTGACTTACAGCCTTTATCCACAAAATTTGTGATATGCCAAGACCTAACCAAGCATAAATTAGAATCAAGCCCAGATGCTTGAGCGTTATTGATGATACGCTATTGGTTAAATCCATAAATACAGTGCAAATAAAGTAGAGAACTATTGAAAGAAGCGCCATCCCCAATGAAGTGACTGAAACCTGGCCCAAATTAGTCATACCAGGGAGACTTTTAACAGTCGCTCTAGATCCCCATGCAAATAACGCTACTCCTAGAAATCCAATCAGAATGGCAAATCCAATATTACTCTGACTCAGTGAAGCGCCTGAGGCAATATAGCCTCCCCAAAGGACCAGAATTACTCCACAAAAAAACCAAACGGTCATTTTGCGACCATCTAGCAGAATCTCAAGTGATACTGCAAATACTGGCATAGTAGCAACTGCAAGAGCCGCAATCACAGGGGATGTTAGCGACTGAAGATAAAGAATTAAAAATGCGCCAATACCAAAGCCTGCTACGCCAATCAAAGTGCCTTTAAGCCATTGAGCAGACTTAACCTTTTGAACCCCCTCAATTGATATCCATATTAAGAAGATTAATATAAATGAAAATACATTTCGAGCAGTAATAACACTGACAACATCCCAGTCATCTAATAAATACTCTGCAGCTGGAAATCCCATTGCAAAAAGGAGTATTGATAATACACAGACAAAGTTTGACTTTAGAACACCTGAATGATTCTCACTGCTTTGATCTGAAGAATGACTACTCATCGAAATATTTATTGAAGCGGAAATTAATCGCAATATATCAGAAAAATTTAATGGATGATATTATTTTATTCTCAGTTGAGATTTTGAGGATTGTCAAACAGTTAGTTCTCGATGTATAATCAAAATTATCAAGATAAAGGCTTTTTAAAGCGCTGCCTTGAAATAGTTTAAAAATAACGCCCAGTTATTTTTATTTATGGTCAAAGCAAATTTAAGAGGTGAGTTATGCTTGAAAAAAAACAAATTGGACAATCCACTCAAAGCATCTGGAGCGGCGAACAAGAGCACGAGCTCTATGAACGCGCAACTCAAGTTCCCGTTGTTCATAGTGTTTCATTTGGCTACAAAGATATTGAGACTTGGCATAAAGTCGCACTTGAGGAAGCTGAAGGTCACATCTATTCAAGAAACACCAACCCAACTGTTCGAGCTTTTGAGGACAAAGTCAAAGAGCTTGAATTTGCTGAGGCTGCAACGAGTTTTGCATCTGGCATGGCTGCAATTAGTAACACTCTAGCTACGTTTTTAAGACCTGGTGATCGAGTTGTCTCAATCAAAGACAGTTACGGAGGAACCAATGTTATATTTAATGAGTTTCTACCTCCTCTCAATATTGAAGTGAGCCTCTGTGAAACTGGAGACTATGAGCAAATAGAAGCAGAAATAGCTAAAGGTTGTACCTTGCTATATCTGGAAACACCTACAAACCCCACCATAAAAATAACGGACATTAAGAGACTAAGCGCTGCGGCTAAAAAAGTAGGCGCTTTGGTGGTAGTTGATAATACCTTTGCAACTCCAATTAATCAAAATCCTTTGTTGCTTGGGGCTGATATTACACTTCATTCTGCCTCAAAGTACCTTGGTGGTCATGCGGATGCCCTAGGAGGAGTCATATGTGGCAACAAAGAATTAGTAAAAAAGGTTTATCACTACCGTGAAATTAATGGAGCAACGCTTGCACCAATGGATGCTTATAGCTTATTAAGGGGCATGAAAACGTTAAAGCTTCGGGTTGAAAGACAAAATGAAAATGCTCTAAAAATTGCAAAATTCTTAGCAAATCATCCGATAGTTGAGCAAGTAAATTATCCAGGTCTAGAGACTCATCCTGGTCACGAAATAGCCAAAAATCAGATGAATGGAGGCTATGGTGGAATGTTAAGTTTTTCAGTCAAAGGTGGCTTAAAGGCAATTAAAGTGTTTCTACCAAAACTCAAATATGCCCACATGGCAGCAAATCTTGGATGTGTTGAGACGGTAGTTGGACCGCCTCTAACAACGAGTCATGTTGAGTGCAGCGCTGAAGAGAGAATGGCTGCAGGAATTCCTGAAGGTTTAGTTAGATATTCAACTGGCATCGAGGATGTGGAGGACTTGATTGAGGATTTAGATCAA
The DNA here is from genome assembly GCA_902509905.1 of uncultured Gammaproteobacteria bacterium. Taxonomy (GTDB): domain Bacteria; phylum Pseudomonadota; class Gammaproteobacteria; order PS1; family Pseudothioglobaceae; genus Pseudothioglobus. Next base: position 8,356 of record CABWZI010000034.1, read on the forward strand.
GCTTTTAGTTATATTGCATAGAAAGGAGAATTTATGAAAAAGGAGAGAAGAAGATTTAGCAAGGAAGAGTACATTGAAAGACAGTCAAAGGTTCGCAACTCCATGAATGATTCCAATGTTGATGCTCTTATTGTTTATGATCCTGCCAACATGTTTTGGCTAACTGGTTATGATGGCTGGTCTTTTTATGTTCATCAGTGCGTTGTGATCTCAACAGATGGCGGCCTTTTTTGGTATGGGAGAGGCATCGATGCTAAAGGGGCAGAGCTGACCACAGATCTCGATTTAAAAGATATCATTGCATACCCTGATGACTATGTCATGACACCTGAAAAGCATCCAATGGAGCACCTTGCTGGAATTTTGAAAGAAAAAGGACTTGGCAACAAAGCTATAGGACTGGAAAAGGACAACTACTATTTCTCAGCTAGAGCTGCTGAATCTTTATATAGCTCAC
>CABWZI010000035.1 GCA_902509905.1 uncultured Gammaproteobacteria bacterium
CATCTGTTGACTGGGATAGAGAACGCTTTACGATGGATGAGCCTCTCTCTGAGGCAGTAAGAAAAGTCTTTGTTCAGCTTTACAATGAAGGACTCATTTATAGGGGAAAAAGACTGGTCAACTGGGATCCTGTCCTGTTAACTGCAGTCTCTGATCTAGAGGTCATTAGTAAGGAAGAAAGTGGACATTTATGGCATATCAAATACCAGGTCTCTGACTCTGAAGAGACATTAGTAGTAGCAACGACAAGACCTGAAACGATGCTTGGAGACTCTGCAGTGGCGGTGCACCCAGATGATGAGCGATATCAGCACCTGGTTGGTCAATCAATCGACCTGCCACTGTCAAACAGAAAAATTCCAATTATTGCTGATGATTATGTTGATATGGAATTTGGGACTGGCTGCGTAAAAATAACCCCTGCCCATGACTTTAATGACTATGAAATTGGACAACGGCACAACTTAGAAATTATCAATGTTCTGACAGATAATGCCAAAATAAATTCAAATGCTCCTCAGAAGTATCAAAATTTAGATCGCTTTGAAGCAAGGAAAACAATTGTTGCAGATTTAGAGAAACAAAACTTAATTGAAAAAATTGATTCACACACACTCATGGTGCCTCGCGGTGACAGGACAAACAGCATTATTGAACCTTATATGACAGACCAATGGTTCGTTAAAGTTAAGCCCCTGGCTGAGCCTGCTATTGAAGCAGTCAAAAATGGAAGCATTCGATTTGTTCCTGAAAACTGGGGAAAGACCTACTTTAATTGGATGGAGAACATAGAAGATTGGTGCATTTCTCGTCAAATTTGGTGGGGCCATAGAATTCCAGCTTGGTATGACAAAGATGGCAAATATTATGTCGCAGATACCCTAGAAGAGGCTCAAATCCAAGCCGGCAAAGGTGTTGAGTTAAAGCAGGATGACGACGTTCTAGACACATGGTTTTCTTCAGCCTTATGGCCTTTTTCAACCCTTGGATGGCCTGAAGAGACACCCGAACTATCACGTTTTTATCCAACAAGTGTTCTTGTAACTGGCTTCGATATCATATTTTTCTGGGTTGCTCGAATGATTATGTTTGGACTTAAATTCGCTGGAGACGTTCCATTCAGAGATATATACATAACGGGACTCATCAAGGATGGTAACGGCCAAAAAATGAGCAAATCCAAAGGCAATGTTCTTGATCCTATTGATCTTATTGATGGAATCGGTCTTGAAGACCTTCTAGACAAAAGAACCCAAGGCATGATGCAGCCAAAGTTAGCTGAAAAAATAAAAAAACAAACCCAAAAGGAGTTCCCTAATGGAATTCCATCCTTTGGTACTGATGCCATTAGATTTACCTTTACCGCTCTAGCTTCATTCGGTCGCGATATTAAATTCGACCTCAAGCGAGTGGAGGGATACAGAAACTTCTGTAATAAACTATGGAATGCTTCTCGCTTCGTATTAATGAACCTTGAGTCACAAAACATTAACAATGATGCAAAGTTTTCAAGCCAGGATAAGTGGATTCTCTCAAGATTGCAACAGGTAAAGACTGAAGTTCAAAAACACCTCTCAGACTATCGTTTAGACCTTATGAGTCAAACCCTATATGAATTCGTATGGCATGACTACTGCGACTGGTATCTTGAACTCTCTAAACCCCTTCTCGATAACCCTCAAACTAAAGAGGGCTGCCAATTGACTTTGATTAAGGTTTTAACTGAAACGCTTGTTTTGCTACATCCAATAATTCCATTTATCACTGAAGAGATATTTGAACAGTCTCAAAAAATACTATCAAATTCCCAAGATAAATTGATTTCTCAACCTTTTCCAGAGGCTCAAGATGAGTTACTTGATAACAATGCTGAAGCAGAGATAGCCTGGCTCAAGGACTTTATTCTTGGCATCAGGAAAATCAGGGGTGAGATGAATATATCTCCTGGCAAGCCTCTGCCATGCTTCTTAAAAAATTTTAGCTCTCAGGATAAGGCATATATCGATAACAACAATTCAATCCTAACGACAATTGCTAAGCTGGACTCTATCAGCTTACTATCAGCAGAAGATGAAGAAGATGAGTCTGCAATAGCTCTAGTCGGAGAGATGAAAATACTTATTCCATTAGCCGGCCTAATCGACAAGAAATCAGAACAAGAAAGGCTTGATAAAGAGATCGAAAAACTAGTTAAACTAAAATCACAATTTTCAGCTAAATTAAGTAATGAAAAATTTGTTAAGGGAGCTCCTGAAGCAGTTGTAATGAATGAAAAAGAGAAGCTTGCATCAACTGAAAGCGCTTTGAAGGATCTCGAAGCGCAACTTGAGAAAATTTCTAATCTATAAGAGCATCACTGTAATTCATTGAAAAAACACATAAAACGTACATTAAATATCTAAGACAAAGTTACAATAGGTTCACTTAAAAATTAATATGAATAAAATCAAGATTCTTACAATTGCACTGATTATTCTAGCTTTTAAAGTTAGTGCAGAATCTTATGTCTACATTACAGATCAACTTGACCTTCCAATCCGATCTGACAAAGAGTTTGGTAACAATATAATTCGTCTGCTTCCATCTGGAACTGAGCTCTCTTTATTACAGAGTACTGAGGATGGATGGGCTCAAGTTCAGTTTGATGACACAATAGGATGGATTAAATCATTCTACTTATCTCCAGACCCTTCTGCTCGAGAGAAATTAAAAAAGTTGACAAGAACAAACAATGCCAACAAACTTTTAATAACTAAACTAAATACTGAAAAGGAAGACCTTGAAAAACAGTTGTCTTCACTAAAACAAGAAAACACAAACCTGGTGGTTCAAAGCTCAAAATCACAAGCAGAGAAAGAGCATATTGAGCAAATATATCAAGACGCTCTCAAGTTGGAGCACGAAAATGAAAAACTCATTCAGGAAAAACTTCAATTAAAGGCAGAGCTCCAGCTCGCTGAAAACAACACTCAAATTCAAAAAGATACCAGCTCAAGAAATTGGTTTATAGTCGGAGCAATAGTACTTTTCTTTGGAATGATGATTGGTTTTATTGTTCCTGGCCTTCTCAATAGAAAGCGGTTTTAAGAATAGGAGAACTTTATGAAAGAACTAAAAAAAGCACTAACATTTGATGACATTTTGTTGGTTCCTGCTCACTCTGAAGTTCTTCCAAAGGAAGTCAGTTTAACCTCTAAACTTACCAATAAAATTACCCTTAATACACCTATTATTTCTGCAGCTATGGATACAGTGACCGAGGGCAAGCTAGCAATCGCTATTGCCCAGGAGGGTGGCATGGGGGTTATCCACAAGAATATGTCTATTGAGTCTCAAGCGAAGGAGGTTCGAAAAGTAAAACGATTTGAGTCAGGCATTATTAGAGACCCTATTAGTATTCATCCTTCAGCTACTATAAAAGACGTTTTTGACCTTCAAGAACAGCACGGAATATCAGCAATGCCGGTTGTTTCAAATGACACTCTGGTTGGCCTCATAACGAGTCGAGATGTCCTTTTCGAAACTCGCCTAGATGAGATTGTTGAGAATGTGATGACCCCTCAAAAATCACTCATTACTGTGAACGAGGGTGAATCAATGGATACGGTTAGAAAACTTCTTAGAAAGCATCGTATTGAGCGAGTTTTAGTCACTGATAATCAATTTAAGCTTGGCGGAATGATAACAGTCAGTGACATCAAGAAGACGAGTGACTTTCCAAAGGCGGCCAAAGATAACCAAGAGAGATTAATCGTAGCCGCTGCAGTTGGAGTTGGCAAAGGTTCTAGTGAAAGAATAAGCGCCTTGGTTGATGCTGGAGTCGATGTTGTAGTCATAGATACGGCGCACGGGCACTCCCAAGGAGTTATCGATCGTGTTGTCAAAACTAAAAAAGATTTTCCAAACTTAGAGATAATTGCAGGCAATATTGCAACAGCAAAGGCCGCCCTAGACCTTGCTAAAGCAGGAGCAGACTGTGTAAAAGTTGGGATTGGCCCTGGAAGTATATGCACAACTCGAATTGTTGCTGGAGTTGGTGTTCCGCAGATCAGTGCAATTTCTGATATAACTGATGCCTTAAAAGAGACAAATGTCACAGTTATTGCTGATGGCGGAATCAGATACTCTGGTGATGCTGCTAAAGCCTTTGCAGCTGGAGCTCATTGCGTCATGCTGGGTTCAATGCTTGCAGGAACAGAAGAATCTCCGGGCGAAGTTGAGCTATATCAAGGGAGGTCATACAAAGCATACCGCGGCATGGGTTCAATTGGTGCAATGGGTCAGGCGCACGGATCGTCTGATCGTTATTTTCAGGCAGAACTTGCCGCTGAAAAACTGGTACCAGAAGGCATTGAGGGTAGAGTTCCATATAAAGGCTCTATAAGACCAATCATTCATCAAATGGTTGGAGGCATCAGGTCATCAATGGGCTACACTGGCTGCAAGGATCTCGAGGCTATGAGAACAAGTGTTGAATTTGTCCAAGTGACTGCAGCCGGAATGACAGAATCTCATGTCCATGATGTATCAATTACTAAAGAGGCGCCGAACTATCATCAGTAACGTTTGCTTAGATTATTTCGACTAAATAATCCTAGCTACATAATAAAAACCCATGACGTTTTTCTTAGTCATGTATTCCTGCTTACAGGACTCAAGAAGCTTCCATACTTTTTTAGCCTCAAGTTCTTTAATGACCTTATCAAAACCATAAGACTCATATACATCCTCATTGACAGTAAAGCATAACAAACCTTGAGGTTTAATGACTCTGATCAGCTCGATTAATCGACTCGGACCAACATGCCCATGAGTAAATACGCCAACACAAAGCGCAGCGTCATAGCTGTTACTTTCCAAAGGAAGTGAGTCATTCAGGTTTCCAAGAAACAGCGAGCGATAACCTCTATCTATTGCAATATCAATCATCTCTTTAGAGATGTCTATTCCATCAAAATTTGTATAGCCGAGCTTACTAAGCTCCACACCCACTAATCCTGTGCCACAACCAACATCAATAATTTTTTGATTTTTGTCACTTAAATATTTATGAAAAATTTGAACCGAGTTAGGTTGCGATACCGTCCCAAGAAGGTCATCATTATCTTTATCATAAATTGAGGCCCATTTTTTATACACATCTAGCAGCTCCTGGTCATTCTGGCTTGCTGAAAGATCTAAATTATCATAGAGTCCTAATCCTTTACTGCCCTTATTCATGATTAATTAAGTTTACCAAAAAAGGTCATTCTAGCAGTCTCTGAAAGCTTCACATTCGGCTCTGAATTGTAAGCTAAGACTGATAATATTCTAGTTCTATCTCCAACAGTTGGGGTGACGCGATGAATTGCATCTTTGCCTCTAAAAAGTACCAGAGAACCATTTTCCATCGCTAGTTTTTTAGGTTTGCATTGCCCGTTTATCAAATCCAAAACTTGATCATAGTTGTTATCATTATTTTTTGAGTTTCTAAAATCCCTTATATACTCAAATTTACCACCCGCCTCAGGCTTTTGGATGAGCAAGGTAATTGCAAATGATGAGTTATCAAAATGCCAACCAAGCTCTTGCCCAGTCTTTGCATAGTGTATATTGATTGAAGATAAATTATCATCATATTTATATAGACTCTCTTCATTGAGCACACTACAAAGGAATTCCTTAAAGTCATGCGAATCATAAAGAGCTCTCAAGGCTGAGCCTTTAGGAACCTGATCATCAGTTATGCATCCCTTAGAGGAGATAACTGTTTTATTTCTAGGATGACTCTTATGGTAGTTATCGTCAAAAGGCTCTAAGTAAACGTTGTGTTCATTTACACAATAATAAGCCAATCTTTCTTGCTGTATAGCCTCTTCAAGAATACTTCGAATAGAGTCCGACAAAAGAAAGTTTTTAAGAACTAGGACGCCATCCTGGTCGAGCATTGATTTACATTTTGATCTATACTCCAGGTCATCAATGGGATGACTCTTGGTATTTAAAATTGAAGCGAGTTTATTGGTTTGGTTATTCAAATCAAAAATTAGACTATTTGTTTTAAATATAATTTTAAAGATAATTGGTCGGAATGAGTCTACATGTTAATAGATAATTAAACAAAAAAATTAGTAATCAAATGATTCATTTTGGACAGATATGTAGTGAAGAGTTCTTAGCTGAGTATTGGCAAAAAAAACCATTACTCATTAAGCATGCAATACCGAATTTTATTTCGCCCTTGTCTCCAGATGAGCTGGCTGGACTCTCTTGCGAGGAAGAGTTCGAATCAAGAGTAGTCAAAGGCTCAACTCAAAGAAACGATTGGACTCTCGAGAGCGGTCCTTTTAAAGATGATTATTTTGAAAGTATGCCCAAAAATGATTGGACGCTTCTTATTCAAGGTGTTGATAAACATATTCTTGAAGTCTATGAGATGATTGAAGAGTTCAACTTTATACCTAGGTGGCGCTTTGACGATGTTATGGTTTCATTTGCTGCTCAAGGAGGAAGTGTTGGACCACACTATGACCACTATGACGTCTTTTTACTTCAGGGCCTTGGAAGTAGGCATTGGCAGATTAGTTCGCTGGATTGTCATTCTAATAATTATGTTAAAAACAGCGAGCTCAGAATTATGGAAAGCTTTCGGGAGGAGGATGCATTTATTACCGAACCTGGTGATATTTTATATGTACCCCCGGGAATTGCTCACCACGGAACAAGTCTTGATACTGAGTGCATTACACTGTCATTTGGCTTCAGATCTTATTCGGCCAATGAAATGATGGAGGCGCTTAACTTAAAGCCTCATGAAAGCAATATTAACTATTATATTGACCCTAATTGGTCAACAGAACTAGGTAATGCTGAAATTTCTAATTCAGCCGTTAATCAAGCATTAGAGCTCTTAAATGTTGATCAATTACCAACTGAGTTCTTTGGGTGCTTCGTAACAAAATTAGATCTCTTTGATCAGCAAAAAATTAGCGAAATGATGCTTTTTGAGGAGCCGATAGAAATCCAAGAATCTGTATCCTATATTTTATCTCCCATATGTCGCATTGCTTACCAAATGATTAAGAACGAGCTTCATGTTTTTATTAACGGAGAGTCTTTTGATAGCCAAAACTTTGATAGTGACTTACTAGTAAAATTTTGTAACTCGAGAGTGATAACAGTTAATAACCAAAACATCTCACTAGCTAAAAAACTCTCTTCTCTTTATCTATTAGAAAAAATTTCTAATCAGTTTTGAATTTCTAAATAGCCTCAATTCACTTAAAAACATTCTGTTTTGAGGCATGATTACATCTACTAAATTTGTATATTTATAGATAGAATTAGGGGATAATTCAACTGTTTTGTGGATTTTGGTAAGTTTTATCTCAAGCATACCTAGATGGTATGTTTTATATAAAGCTTATTGCGTTAAACCATAAAACACTTTTAATTTTATTGGAGTAACACAATGGACATGAATATAGTTCAAAAAAGTTTTACGTTTGGCAACAGCCAAATTTCATTTGAAACGGGAAGAATCGCTAGGCAAGCTCATGGAGCAGTTTTAGCTAGTATGGACGACACCCAGGTACTGGTATCGGTAGTTGGCGCGAAAGAGGCTAAGCCGGGTCAATCGTTTTTTCCACTTTCTGTAGATTACATTGAAAAAACATACGCTGCTGGAAAAATCCCCGGTGGTTTTCTTAAAAGGGAAGGCAGACCTAGTGAGAAAGAAACTCTTACATCACGACTGATTGACCGCCCTATTCGACCGCTATTTCCGAATGGCTATATGAATGAAGTTCAAGTAATGATTCAGGTTATATCATCAAATAAAAATGTCGACCCTGATGTTTTAGCAATGATTGCTACATCTGCGGCTTTAGCTATCTCTGGGGTTCCATTTAAGGGACCAATTGGTGCTGCAAGAGTTGGCTATCAAAATGGTAGCTACACAATCAATCCTACATATAGTGACCTTGAGTCATCAGAGCTAGATATGGTTGTTGCAGGAACTAAAGATGCGGTCCTGATGGTTGAGTCTGAGGCAAGTGAATTATCTGAAGAGGTAATGTTAGGTGCTGTCATGTATGCACATGAACAATTCCAAGTTGTTATCGATAGTGTTGCTGAATTTGCTAAAGAAGTTGGAGTATCACCTCGCGAATGGATTGCACCTGAAGAAAATGAATCCCTCTTAACCTCTATTAAATCTAAGTTTGAAAGTCAAATTTCTGAAGCATATCAGACAGTTGATAAGATGCATCGTTACGAAAAAATGGGTGAAATTAAAGACGCTGCACTCGAAGAGTTTGTTAGTGAAGAGGATTCAATTAGTGATGATGAGGTTAAAAATTACATTAAAAAAATCGAAAAATCAACAGTTAGAGAGAGGATTTTAGCTGGTGAACCTAGAATTGATGGAAGAGACAACTCTACTGTTAGGGAGTTAGCTATTGAAACTGGAGTACTGGAGAATACTCATGGTTCTGCACTTTTCACAAGAGGTGAAACGCAGGCCTTAGTTGTTACAACTCTAGGCTCAAAGAGAGATGCACAGCTCATAGAAACACTTGAGTCAAATGATCGCATCGAAGATCATTTTATGCTTCACTATAACTTTCCCCCATACTGTGTAGGTGAGACAGGTCGCGTAATGGGTGTTAAAAGACGTGAAGTCGGACATGGAAGACTAGCAAGAAGAGGTATTTCAGCTTGCCTTCCAAGCCTTGAAGAATTTCCTTACACGATTCGTGTAGTGTCTGAAATTACTGAATCTAATGGCTCCAGCTCTATGGCAAGTGTTTGCGGATC
>CABWZI010000036.1 GCA_902509905.1 uncultured Gammaproteobacteria bacterium
AAAGCCTTCATTCATGGCTTTTGGTCCTTTATCAAACACTATATATTTAAGCTTGGATTTTTAGATGGTGGTCCAGGATTTGTAATTGCTTTTGGAAATTTTGAGGGGACCTTTTATAGATACATCAAACTTACAGAATCTCAAAAAAACTGGCAACCGCCTAAAATTAATCCACTAACAAAGTCTACTAAATGATAGTTCCAGTAATTTTATCTGGTGGAAGTGGATCTAGATTATGGCCTCTTTCCAGAAAAAAATATCCAAAACAATTTTTGAGCCTGATTAGTGAAAATACTTTGTTGCAAGATACAGTCTTAAGAATGCCAAATGATGCTACCAACCCAATTATTGTATGCAATGAAGATCATCGCTTTATAGTTGCAGAGCAATTGAGACAAATTAATTGTCAGAATAATGGCATTATTTTAGAACCACTCGGTAAAAATACTGCGCCGGCAATTGCAATTGCTGCCATGACAGTTCAAGAAATTGAAATTGATCCAATTCTTTTAGTTGCCTCTGCAGATCATTTAATTGAAGGAAAACAAAGTTTTCATGAATCCATTGATGTTGCGAAAAGAATTGCCAATCAAGATAAAATGGTTGCTATTGGGGTTGAGCCTCTAAATCCTGAAACTGGATATGGGTATATAGAGACAGATGGCTCTGAAAAAACAGACTACAGCAAGATAATTTCCTTTAAAGAGAAACCAAACATAAAATCCGCCAAAAAATATCTTGAATCTGGAAATTATTATTGGAATAGTGGAATCTTTGTTTTTAAAGCCTCAGTTTACTTAAAAGAATTAGAAAAATTTGAGCCTGAAATTTTTACTGCATGTAAAAAAGCATCATTATCAATTAAAAAAGATTCAGACTTTATTCGCTTAAATTCTAAAGAATTTGTTAGATGCCCAGCAAAGTCAATTGACTACGCAGTAATGGAGAAAACCAATTCTGGTGTAGTGGTGCCATTTCGTGGTATTTGGAACGATATTGGATCGTGGGAATCTCTATGGAGCAATAAACCCAAAGACAGCAATAATAATGTTAAAGAAGGAGATGTAGTATTAAACAGTGTAAAAAACTCTTTTATCCATAGCTCAAATCGTCTTGTATCAGTTCATGATATTTCCGATCTAATCATTATTGATACTGATGATGCTTTATTAGTATCGAGCAAGGAAAATTCTCAAAATATTAAAAATATTGTACTTGGTCTCGAAGATCAAAGTAGGGTAGAAATTGACAATCATCGTAAAGTTTTAAGACCTTGGGGATACTATGATTCAATTGATTTTGATTTAGGCTTTCAAGTTAAGCGAATTTGCGTCAATCCTGGATCAAAAATATCTTTACAAAAACATAAGTTTCGCTCTGAGCATTGGGTTGTAGTAAAAGGAACAGCTTTGATAACTTGTGGTAATAAAGTTTTTGAATTAAAAGATAATGAATCAACATTTATTCCAAAAGGTGAAATTCATAGGCTAGAAAATAAAGGAACAATTCCGCTGGAAATTATTGAAGTCCAAACTGGTGATTATTTAGGAGAGGATGATATTATTCGTCTTGAAGATGACTATCAAAGAAAATAATTATCTTCCCTCCTCATACTTTGTTAAAAGTTTAGTTAGAAATAAATGCGGTAAAGTGTGATAATTAATTGGTATCCTGGGAAGTAAAAATTTATTTGATTTTGCATGAGCTCTCCCCCGTATACTCGATACTGCAGAGTGATAGCCTGCATCCTCTACAATTTTGCATAGTTCATCATTAAAGCCTCCATAAGGATAGCAAAAATCTTTTATGGCAACATTAAAGCTTTTTTCTAAATCAGTCTTTGAGTCAATTATTTCTTTTTGGGCCTTTTTAGTAGAAGTGTTTCTCAAATCAGGATGTGTTTTTGTATGGGCACCAATTGACATTCCAAAATTCAACCACTTAACAACCTCCTCTTCTTTCATTAAAGGACTTTGCGTAGTTCCTTTATCTAAATCCCAAACATTGCTCAGCCCAATACAATCACTTACTAAATAGCATGTAGCACTGAAGTTATATTTACTCAGAATGGGAGCCGCATTAGTTAAGTTATTTTTGTAGCCATCATCAAAAGTAAGTCCTACGACTTTACCTTCTTTCTTGCCATCAAGATATAAGCTCAGCTTATCCAAACTAACTGCTTTATAACCTAAAGCTTTTAACATCCACATTTGAAATTCAAATCGCTTAATTGGCACGTGTATGCTTCTCATTACAGTCGACTTTGGAACTGTTTCAATGGAGTGATACATTAAAATAGGAAATGATATGTGTGGCATTATCTTTGAAATAGCCTCAAAAAACGCTGCTTAATTAATATTAATATTGGTCTTTTAATTTTAATTTTTTGAGCTAATAAAATTTTTTCATCAATAGATAAATCTTTTGCTTTTTTAAAAAAACTTCTAAGAACATGAGTTGCGTAGTCTTTTTTTCTGGAGGTCGAATACAAACTCACAAATTTTTTTCCCTCAACTAAATTATATTTTTTTAATAGACTTTCTGCTAAGGCAAACTCTTCTATAGTATGTATATCAATAAAATCAAATAGTTTGATAATAAGTTTATCAGCCCAGTCAATACTTGGTCGCATATTTGGCATAACACCAACCATCAATGAACCCCATAAAGCTGATTCTTTTGATATTTTATAAGATTCAGAATCAATAGAAATTTCTTTACCATCTAAACTTTCAACGTAAGGAGAGAATCTTTTTCTTTTATAAATTAAACCTTCATTTAAATAAAGTAATGCTTGATTTGGCTGAATTAAATTAAATAGAGGAAGAAGTGATTTATGAAAATAAGTATCGGTATCAAAAAATAAAATTTTATCAAAGCTACTTAAATTTAGTTTATCCATAGCAAATGCAAGCCCTCGATTCTTAATTCGAAAATGATACTTTCCACTTAAAGACCAATCATTTACTTGCTCTTCTGTCATTAATAGAGTTTTGACAGGGTAATCATCAAAGCAGTGGGGCTTTTGAGTCAAAATAGCTATTTCAATATCATTTCTCTCTTCAAACCAATTCATCGCACTTATAAAACTGAATATAGCACCATCATAATAAGTTTTATCTTCGCCATAAACAATATATAGAATTATTTTTCTACTAGAATTACGTCTATCAACTTCAACTAGTTGATTTGAAGTTAAATGTTTATTTTGAAGCCAGTTTTCTACTTCAGAAAATATAGCATTTGGGTTAATCATATCAAGACAATCACTATTCCCATGAAGGTTATTACACCCTGCATTTCCACATGCCACACATGGCATACTTGCTTGGAAAATTGTAATATTATTATAAGTTTGAATCGGCTGATCTTTAGTTGCAGACTTTTTTGAAAAATTTGACCATGGAGACCACATTTTTAAATTAGTTGGGCCAAATATGGCAAAAATACGCTTATTTTGAGATGCCGCAATATGCATATTTAATGTATCCATTCCAATATATCCTTTGGATAAATGACTTAAAGCAAAAAATTCTTCTAGTGAAGTTTCTCCAATAAAATCATGAATATTTCGAAGATCTGGTAAAAAATTTTTTATATTTTCATCAATTGCATTAGCGCCGCCAGTTACTAGAATTGGAATTCCAAGCTTACTTAAATTTTTTAAAAGATTATCTCTTAGAGCTTTTGGGTAAACTTTGTATTCATATTGCGCTGAAGGATGGAAAATTATAAATTCAGTCACACTCATTAATCTTAGTTTTTCTTTTATTCTAGAAACAACTTCTTTGTTAATCTTGATTGGATAGTGAATATATTCAAAAGAGATATTTAAAAATTTTAAAGGCTCAAGATTATTTGCAAGAATATGTTTTTTATCATCAAAAGAATAATAGTGAGTTAAAAAGAATCTTTTCCACCAAGATTTTTTTCTTTTTGCTTCAACTGCACTAATTGTTTTTTTTCCTGCCAGCAATGCATAAATCACACTTCTATCGCTTGCAGTTAGATTTATACTCAAATCATATTTATTAATAATTTTTAAGACAATATTTTTTTCTTGTTGCCATCTTTTTTCATATTTTTTTTTGTATGAAAATGTAAATATGTCATTGACATAGGGAACAAGTTTTCCTATCGAGAGAGTATCATCATTAATGAGTAAGTCTATCTGAGGTGAATTGTAGTATTCAAATAATGCTCTCACTAAAGAAGAACTTAGAAAGACATCTCCATTAGAGCGCTGAATAACTATAAGAATTTTTTTAATTTTTTTCAAAATCTTTATATAAAAAAGAGCTGAAGAAAATAAACACTAGTGAAGTATAGTGTCCTAGTAAATAAGAATCAGCCAACATAATCACCAAAAATAAAATTGGCAATGTAACCCCAGTATTTTTTAAAAATTGATCTTTTGAAGATATTGCAAACTTTATTTGATGATAGAAAAAATAAACCATACTTGCTAGCCCTACAAAACCAAGCTGGACTAAAATCAATGTATACATGTTGTGAGGATTAGTTGCATTTGGCAACTCAGGCGTATTAACTTCATTAATTTTTTTGTATTCAGACGGGAAGTCCCCAGTACCAACACCGATAAATGGATTTTTCTTAATTATTTGCCAAGAATTTAGCGCAAACGAAATGCGCAGACCCACAGACGAGCCCCTATTTTCTGAATATTCCAAAACACTCTCAACACCATCAGTGATTCTATTTTTAAATATATCACTTACTTGAAATGCACTAAAAAAAATTACTGGAACTGCTATGAGAACCAGGAAAATTGCCTTAATTTTATGTTTATAAAAATATTGAAAAATCAAAATTGAAATCATGGCAAAAAACATAACCTGTCCAGCCCTTCCTCCAGTAATGAACATAGTAATGCACATCGCTATTCCAAAAAAAGAATAGAGGTATGTTTCTATATTGTTTAAGTTTTTCTCATATATTATCTTTTGTGCAACTAGATATATAGCGATACACAAGATAGGATTATATGAAACATGAGTCATAAATGGTGTTGGGTTCACTTTAGTAGCTGCCTTAAATGGCTCAATTACTTCAAACCAAATTAAATATGAGACAACTTCTGTGAATGCAATTGCCAGAAGGAATGCTGCTATATAGCGCGAAATAAAGTCTTTTTTTACTATTGTATAAAGAATTGGGAATAATCCGATGAAGTACCACATTTTATGAAGGATATGAAACCCCCACTCTAGGTCTTGCGTCCAGCCAAGTCCAATAATATGAACAGAAAAAAATATTATTGATGCTATTAATACTTTACTGTTAATTATTTGATTAAATTTATCTTTATAATGGCCAGTAACTAACCATAGAGAGCAAATAATTACTATAACTAAATTAGCCCCAGCAACTGTTAAAGGCATTAAAAATGCTAATAATATTAATAAATACTGGTATGTTTTCTCTAAATCGAAACCACTCAACTCTGTAATCCTTTAGAATATTTATAATATTTGTGTTAGATTATACTCACCTTAGATTATGACTATAAAAACTATTTTTCTTGATCGTGATGGTGTAATTAATAAAGAAGTTAACTATCTTCATAAAATTGAGGATTTTGAGTTTATTGATGAAGTTTTTGAGACTTGTTTTTATTTAAAAAATTTAGGTTTTGAAATTATTGTAGTAACAAATCAATCTGGGATCTCTAGGGGCTATTATTCGGAAAATGACTTCCATGTTATAAATAATTGGATGATTTCCCAATTCAATGAAAATAATATAAATATCTTAGATGTCTTCTTCTGTCCTCATTCTAATGAATCAAATTGCGAATGTAGAAAACCAAAACCAGGCATGCTCATTAATGCAAAAAATAAGCACAATATTAATATGCAAGAGTCTTGGATGATTGGCGACAGTGAAAGAGATATTACAGCAGCCTATTTAGCTGGGATTACAAATACAATTCTAGTCAGAAGTGGTCATAAAATAAATGAAAAAAACTCTAAAGCAAAGTTTTATCTTAATTCAATAAAGGAAATAAGAAATCTAGTTAAACCCTAATTAATAAAATTTAATAAATCTTTGGCTTTAACCATTACATTTTCAACTTTAATATTCCTAATCGAATAGTCACTTTTGTCAATCTTATTTGCATTTACATTTGACTCCGACTCAATTATTTTGTTAAATTCTGTTTCCAAAGAATTTCTATATCCTGGTGTTGGTCCGTATAGAGTGATTGATGGAATATTTAATGCCCATGCAATATGAGTTGGACCTGTATCTGGGCCAATAACAAGATCAAACTGTGCAATTAAACACACTAATTTTTCTATTGAAAGTTTTGGGCATATTTCTACATTAGGCGCACGCTTTTTTATTTCTTTGGCTAATAACTCCTCATCAACATTACCCCAAATGATATGATAGTTTGCATCTAAAGAGTGAACTAGATTAGCAAAATTTTCTGCTGGATACCTTTTGGATGGATGTGATGCGCCAGGAATAAGTAGGATATTTTTTTTTGATTTTTTGATTTTAAAACCCAATTCTTTTACATTTGAATATATAAAGGGCGCTTTATTGTAAATTTCTTGTTTTTCAACAGTAAAACCCAAAGCAAATTCAATCAAAGCTATGTTTCTCATAATTACATTTGATTCATATGAACAATTTAACTTCTTATTATAAAAATGTGAGGCAAGTTTTTCTCTAGTTGAAAATTTATCAAAACCTATAATTTGATTAGAAGGTAATAATTTTGAAATTATTGCTGACTTTATCAAGCCTTGCATATCGATTACTAAGTCATATAAATCATGTTTTCGGAGTTTATTTAGATCTTGAAAGAGAGCTAATAGCGACTTATTCCTCTTAGCTTTTTTAAAGTTCACGGTATGCAAATTGCTTACATGCGGATTAAACTTAAGAAGATCTTTGAAGCTCTCCTCAACATACCAATCAATCGAAATTTCTTGATTAAATTTTTTAATGAATTGCAAAACAACCATTGCATGAACAATATCGCCAAGTGCAGAAAGTTTTACAATAGCTATTCTCATAAAAAAGTATTTTACAACGCCATAGTCTTTCAAAGCACCGCATATTAATTCAGACTTTTAATGATATAATTTATACACCTTAAATTATAGTTAATTCATATAGCTATGAACTCAGAAAATACTGCTGAAAAGCCAACCAATTTTATTCGAAATGTCATAGATAAAGACCTTTTAAATGGCAAATATAATAAAGTAATTACACGCTTTCCTCCTGAGCCGAATGGTTATCTTCATATTGGTCATGCGAAGTCTATATGTCTTAACTTTGGTACTGCACAAGATTATGAAGGATATTGTAATTTAAGATTTGATGATACAAATCCATCCCAAGAAGATATTGAATTCGTCAACTCTATAAAAAATGATGTAAGTTGGCTGGGGTTTACTTGGAATAAAGATGTAAAGTTTAGTTCTGATTATTTTGATATTTTTTATGAATGCGCAGTTGAACTTATAAAAAAAGAATTAGCCTATGTTTGTTTTTTGAGTGCTGAAAAAACTCGTGAATATCGAGGCACTCTTAAGCAAATAGGAGTAAATAGTCCATATAGAAGCTCCTCAATTGAAGAAAATTTAAGCCTTTTTAAAAAGATGAAGTTAGGTGAATTTAAAGAAGGTGAATGTGTACTTAGAGCAAAAATTGATATGGCTTCAAGTTTCATGTGTATGCGCGACCCATCACTTTATCGCATCCGTTTTGAGACTCATCATCAAACAAATGATGATTGGTGTATTTACCCTATGTATGATTTTGCTCACTGTATTGGAGACGCAATTGAAGGTGTAACTCACTCTATATGTACTCTAGAATTTCAAGATAATCGAAGAATTTATGATTGGACACTAGAAAATTTAGATGCATTCAATAAGCCTGACAGACCTTATCAATATGAGTTTTCTAGATTAAACCTTGAATACGCAACAACCTCTAAAAGAAAATTAAAGCTTCTAGTGGATGACAAGCATGTATCTGGCTGGGATGATCCTAGAATGCCAACAATTTCTGGGCTTCGTAGGAGAGGCTATACACCAAAATCAATCAGAAATTTTTCAGAAAGGGTTGGAGTGTCTAAAGTAAATAGTCTTACTGATATTGCAATATTAGAATCCTCAATTAGAGATGACTTAAATACTAATGCACCAAGGTCAATGGCAGTAATTGATGCGGTTAAACTTGTAATTGAAAATTATCCAGAAGGAAAAATTGAAATACTCAAAGCTCCAAATCATCCTCAAAATGATGAAATGGGTTTGAGAGATATTTACTTTGGAAGAGAAATATATATTGACAAAGCAGATTTTCAGGAAGTTTTACCAAATAATAAATTCAAAAGACTTGCAATTGGCAAAGAGGTTCGATTAAGAAATGCATACATAATTAAAGCTCTTAGAACAGAAAAAGATGCAGAGGGAAATATAACAACTATCTTTTGTACTTATGATTCAGAGACTTTGGGTAAAAATCCAGCAGATGGTAGAAAAGTAAAAGGTGTTATTCATTTTGTTGAGTGTAGTAAATCTATTCCAGCCAAATTTAAAATTTATGATCGTCTTTTTATAGATCCAAATCCATCAAAATTTGAGGATATGTCAACAATAATTAATCCAAATTCATTAGTTACCAAACATGGCTATGTTGAACCCTCTCTTGAGATTGCAGAAGTAGAAAAAGCATATCAGTTTGAACGAGAAGGTTACTTTTGCAGAGATAATTC
>CABWZI010000037.1 GCA_902509905.1 uncultured Gammaproteobacteria bacterium
AGCCAAGCATAACAAAGCTAACAACAAAAATGCCTAGAGCCCACTTATAAATAGGGCTTCTATAGCGTATTGATTTAACTGGGCTTCGATCCAGCCATGGCAATGCAAAAAAGATAAGAATTGCAGCAAACATAGCCAAAACACCTGGAAATTGAGAACCAAACATTGGTGGTATCGCCCTTAAGACTGAATAAAAAGGAGTTAAGTACCATACAGGGGCAATATGCTCAGGCGTTTTAAGAGGGTTTGCTTCGACAAAGTTGGCATGCTCTAAGAAATAACCATTGAGAGCAGGCGCGTAGAAAATCACCGCGCACATAATCCATATAAAGCCTACAACAACCATACTGTCTTTGATTGTAAAGTATGGGTGAAAAGGAATACCATCTTTAGGAATACCATCTTTATCTTTGTTCTCTTTAATTTCAATACCATCAGGGTTGTTAGAACCAACATGATGAAGTGCAACCAAATGAAGAAAAACTAGAACTACTAAAAGCAATGGTAATACAATTACATGAAGAGAGAAAAAGCGATTCAGGGTGGCATCTCCAACAGCATAGTCACCCAGTATCCATACCAATAGGTCTGGCCCAATAACTGGCACAGAGCCAAACAGAGAGATAATTACTTGGGCGCCCCAAAAAGACATCTGACCCCAAGGAAGCACATACCCAAAAAATGCCTCTGCAGCTAGCAAAACGTAAAGAAGCATTCCTAAAATCCATAGAAACTCTCTTGGGCCCTTGTAAGAGCCATAAAGAAGAGCCCTAAACATGTGGAGATAAATAATTACAAAAAATGCTGATGCGCCTGTAGAGTGAAGATAGCGAATTAGCCAGCCCCATTCGATATCTCTCATAATATATTCTACTGAGGCAAATGCGTTAGCCGCATCTGGCTTGTAGTACATTGTTAAAAATATCCCTGTAATTAGTTGCATGCCAAGCATTAGCACAGCAAGCCCACCAAAGAAATACCAGAAATTAAAGTTTCTTGGCGTGTAGTATTCTGCCAAATGTTCGTTCCAAACCTTTGAGAGAGGGAACCTTTGGTCTATCCAGCTTTGATTTTTTTTCATACTGATTAATTATGTATTTTTATGGTCAATGCCAACTCGAATAAGTGAATCAGTCACATACTGATATGGCGGTATTTCAAGATTTGTTGGCGCTGGGACCCCCGCATAAACACGACCAGCAAGGTCAAACTTAGAGCCATGACATGGACAGTAGAACCCACCTTTCCAGCTATCACCACCTAGATCAGAAGCGCCTGGCTCTGGCCTATATGTAGGAGAGCAGCCAAGGTGTGTGCAAACACCAACTATCACAGCAACTTCTTCTTTGTTCTCTATTGAGCGAAAACTTGAAGACACATATTTTGGCTGTTGATTTTTTGAGTTTCCAGTTCCACTTGGATCTGCTAGTTTGCTCATTAATTCTTCCGATGTAAGGGCATCTAGAGCAGACTCATCTCTTTTAAAAACCCAAACAGGCTTTTTTCTCCACAAAACTCTTACAAGTTGGCCTGATTCAAGCTTTGAAATGTCAACATCAACTGGAGCCCCTGCAGCTTTAGTTTTGGCTGATGGCTTCCATGTTGACAGGAAGGGCCAGGCTACGAAGCCAACCCCAACGGCACCAACAACACCAGTTGCTTGCGTCAAAAAGCGTCTCTTTTTTAAATCAATAGTTTGTTCAGACATATAAATTTTAGGCGATGTTAAGTTTTAAAACCGCACTATTATAATGTATAGGGGCAAAATTTAAAAGCAAAAATGATTCAACTTAACTAGTATTTTTTTCATCAACACTGATCGATAACAATTCAATATTAGAGAGTCCATCGATTTTGTTAATGATTGACAGAAGTTTATTTTTTTGCTTCTTTGCTCGAAAAGCAGCTGAGGAGTTTTTTGCTGCAAGAAAGACCTTATTGTTTTCAATTAAACATAAAGAGAGTCCAGCAAGCTCTTTAGGAAGCCCTTTCTTCAAAAGCTCATTAAAGTGGTTGTGTGATTTAGCCTTTTCAAACAAATGGCCCAGGCCGCCACTAGGGGTAAAATTTGTAGGGTTTTCTTTTGTTTTATCTTGCATATGTGAGAAAATACCACAGTTTTGTCAACTAATGTTTTTGTTCTTCAATGAGTATTATAAATAATGTTTTATCAAAGGTTGTTGGTTCTCGCAATGATCGCCTCATCAAAAAATATAGCGGCCAGGTAGCTAAGATCAATGCCCTTGAGCCACAAATGCAGTCTATGAGTGACGATGAGCTTTCTTCAATAACTGCCAGACTCAAGCAAAGGGCAGAAAAGAACGAAACCACAGAAGATATTCTTCCTGAGGCTTTTGCAGCGGTTAGAGAGGCGAGCCAAAGAACGCTTGGATTAAGACATTACGATGTTCAGCTCATTGGAGGAATGGTTCTTCATCAAGGACGCATCTCTGAAATGGGGACAGGAGAGGGAAAGACTCTTGTTGCAACACTTCCAGCTTATCTGAATGCAATATTTGGCAACAAGGTTCACGTGGTTACAGTTAATGACTATTTGGCGTCGAGGGATGCAGAATGGATGGGCAAGATTTTTTCTTTCCTAGGGCTTTCGGTTGGGACATCTATATCGGGCATGTCGGGAGAGGAAAAACAAAAAGCATATTCGTGCGACATAACCTATGCCACAAATAATGAGCTTGGTTTTGATTATCTCAGAGACAACATGGCTTTTTCAAGTGACCAGAAAATGCTACAAGAGCTTTCTTTTGCTATTATCGATGAGGTTGATTCTATCTTGATTGACGAAGCCAGAACGCCCCTAGTTATTTCTGGCCCAACGGGGGATCATGGAGAGGTGTATAAAGCAATCAACACAATGATTCCAAAATTTACCCTTCAAATAGAGGAGGGCCAAGGAAAGGAAGTGCAGGTGATTACGCCCGGGGATTACACAATTGACGAAAAACACAAACAAGTTTTTTTGAGTGATGATGGCCATGTTAAAGCAGAAAACATGCTTATTGAAGCAGGCGCGTTGACCGAAGGCTCTAGTCTATACGATGCGAGCAATATTATTCTACTGCAACACCTTATTTCTGGCCTTAGAGCCCACGTTCTATTTCAGAAAAATGTCCACTATATCGTTAAGAATGACGAGGTTGTTATTGTAGATGAATTCACTGGAAGAACAATGGAGGGCAGAAGGTGGTCAGAAGGGCTTCATCAGGCAATAGAGGCCAAAGAAAATGTAAGTATTAAACAAGAAAATCAGACCTTGGCGTCAATCACATACCAAAACTATTTCAGGCTTTATGGCAAACTTTCTGGTATGACTGGAACTGCTGAGACTGAAGCTGCTGAGTTACAAGATATTTATGGCCTTGAGGTTGTTGTTGTTCCTCCTAACACCGCTTCAGCTAGGACAGACTTATCAGACTTGATTTATGGAACCATGGATGAAAAGCTTGACGCAGTGCTTAAAGACATTGTCGACTGTCAAGAAAGGCTGCAACCAGTTCTTGTGGGAACTAGCAGTATTGAGAGTTCAGAGAGTGTTTCTGAAATTCTCATGAAAAACAAAATTAAGCATGAAGTTCTCAACGCAAAACAACATGAGCGCGAGGCTGAAATAGTTGCAAATGCAGGCGCTCCTGGAGCTGTAACAATTTCAACAAATATGGCAGGCCGGGGAACAGATATTGTCCTTGGAGGAAGGCTAGTTGAGGGCGCCAGTGAGTCAGAAAAACAGTCTTGGGTTGAAAATCATGACATAGTAATTAAAGCTGGAGGTCTTCATATCATAGGAACAGAAAGGAATGAATCACGCCGCGTTGACAATCAGCTTAGAGGCCGTGCAGGAAGACAAGGAGATGTTGGTTCAACTCGATTTTATTTGTCTTTAGAAGACAGCCTAATGAAAATATTTGCATCAGAAAAAACAGCAAGCATGATGAAAAAGCTTGGCATGAAAGAGGGAGAGGCTCTAGAGCATAGCTGGCTAAATAAAACTATTGCAAACGCACAGAAAAAAGTTGAAGGAATGCATTATGACGCAAGAAAGCACCTTCTAGAGTATGACGATGTTGCAAATGACCAGCGCAAGGTTGTCTATGAGTTAAGAGACGAACTAATGAGTAAAGAAGATGTTAGAGAGCGGTTTGAAACAATTAGAGACGAAGTCATTAGCGATCTTTTTGCACAGCATATTTCACCTCAAGTTCTCGAAGAGGATTGGGATGTTGAAGGTCTTAAAAACACCTTAAAAACAACATATGGAACTGACCTGCCTCTTCAGGGCATGATAGACGAAGGGATGGATGTTGATGAAATATTAAAGATGATTCAGTCAGGCTTTGCTAAGTCGCATGAAGTAAAAGCACAAGTAATTGGGGCCGATTCGATGAGAACATTCGAAAAGGCCGTTATGCTTAGGGCCCTTGACCATCACTGGAAAGAGCATCTTGCAGTGATGGACCAGCTGAGACAAAGCGTTAATTTGCGCGGCTATGGTCAAAAAAACCCTGTCCAAGAGTATAAGCGAGAGTCTTTTTCGATGTTCACTGAGCTGCTTGACACTATTAATATTGAAATAGTAAAAGCATTAAGTAGTGTTAATCTTGAGCAGTTTGGCGCTCAACAAAGAGAAATTAATACAGAGAGAGAGCAGATTGATCGTTCTGAGATTGCTCAAAGAAAAGCCCCACCGCCAAGAAGATCGGCTGTCCAGACGCCTAAAAGAAATTTAAAGGTGGGTAGAAATGATCCTTGTCCATGCGGATCTGGAAAAAAATACAAACAGTGCCATGGATAAAGCTTTAACTTTATGCCTTCCAGGCCTCTGATGAAGCACCTTAAGCTTACAAAACCTGATGACTGGCATCTTCATTTAAGACAGGGCAAGGCAATGAGCTCAGTTGTTGGCATGACCGCTAGACAGATGGGCAGGGCAATTGTAATGCCAAACTTGTCTCCTCCAGTTAAAACAGTCAAGCAGGCGCTAGACTATCGAAGGGAGATTGTTAGCGCTCTTCCAAAAAGCTCAGATTTTAATCCGTTGATGACTTTGTATCTTACTGACAATACAACCAGACAAGATATCATTAACGCAAGCATTGAAGAACATGTCTATGCAGTGAAGCTCTACCCAGCTGGAGCAACCACAAACTCAGAGAGCGGAGTAACAAACTTGTCAAATGTCTATTTAGCCTTGGAACAAATGCAAAAAGAAGGCGTCCCACTTTTAGTCCATGGTGAGGTTACTCAGGACGATATAGATATATTCGATAGGGAGGCGATTTTTATTGAGACTGTTCTTATGCCTCTATTAGCAAAATTTCCTGAACTTAAAGTCGTCCTAGAGCATATTACAACAAAGGACTCAGTTGACTTCGTTTCAAGCTCACAATCTAATATAGGTGCAACAATTACCGCCCATCATCTGCTAGCTAATAGAAACCATATGCTTGTTGGTGGAATCAAACCCCACTATTATTGCCTGCCTGTGCTTAAAAGAAAGGCCCCACATCAAGACGCTTTAATTGCGGCAGCAACCTCTGGAAGTCCTAAATTTTTTCTTGGGACAGATTCAGCCCCTCATTATCAAAACGAAAAAGAGTCAGCTTGCGGTTGTGCGGGAATTTTTAGCGCCCATGCCGCGATCGAGCTCTATGCCGATGCCTTTGAGAAAGCAAACAAGCTTGATATGTTAGAAGGCTTTGCTTCGAAATACGGGGCAGATTTTTATGGCTTGAAGCGAAATACAGAAATAATTACGCTTGAAAAAAGACCATGGACAGTTCCAAAAAGCTATAGTTTTTCTGACTCCAAAGTTATTCCTTTTTTTGCTGAAGAGCGGCTTTCATGGAGACTTGTGCCTTAGTGTGCGAGGGTTTTAAAGTACTCCCGACTCTTTTCGACATCCGTTTGTATTTGCTTTTTCAATTCATCAAACGACCCAAACTTGATTTCGTTGCGGCACTTTTGTCTAAAAATAACGTTAACATATTCTCCATAGATGTCTTGATCAAAGTCAAAAATAAACACCTCAAGAAGTGTTTTCGTCCCCCCAAGAGTTGGCCTCTTTCCAACATTGCAAACACCAGTATAGGTTTTTGAGCTGTGCTCAATATGAACACTATAAACACCTAGAACTGGACTAAGCCTTCGTTTTATGCCTATATTTGCAGTTGGGAAGCCAATTGTTCTGCCTATTTGGGCGCCATGTGCAATTTTGCCACTTATTGAAAAAGGCCTTCCCAAAAAGGATTCGGCAGATTTAAAGTCGCCCTCGGCAAGCACCTTCCTAATTTCTGAACTGCTTACACGACGACCACTAACTGAAACTCCAATGATTTTTTCTAAACCAAAGCCGAAGTCTAGAGACATTTTTTTTAGCATTGAGAAGTCACCTTCTCGTCCGCTTCCAAAACGAAAATCATCGCCAACAAAGCAGTAGCGCATCCCTATTTTTTCGACAAGTACTTTTTCA
>CABWZI010000038.1 GCA_902509905.1 uncultured Gammaproteobacteria bacterium
GATATCTGAAAAAAGAATAGCAGCGTCCAAATCAAACCGATCCAGGGGTTGAAGTGTTACTTCACAAGCCAAGTCACTTGACTTGCAAAGCGTCAAAAAATCTCCAGCTTTTTTTCGAGTAGCCCTATATTCTGGCAAATATCTTCCTGCCTGCCTCATGACCCAAATCGGGGTTCGGGTTACTTCTTTTTTTAGTAGCGCATTAATGTAGTCGGATGCCATTTTGTTGTCTCAAAATATTTGATTATATCAA
Source organism: uncultured Gammaproteobacteria bacterium (assembly GCA_902509905.1). Lineage (GTDB taxonomy): Bacteria > Pseudomonadota > Gammaproteobacteria > PS1 > Pseudothioglobaceae > Pseudothioglobus. The sequence continues at coordinate 254 of CABWZI010000038.1, forward strand.
TTTTAAGGCTTTTCTTTAGTTTCCTTCTGACACAAAAAAAGCCACATTTGTGGCTTTAACTGTGTCTTAATGTGAAATTAACGTTTGAAAGCGCCGTAACGTGACTTGAACTTTTCAACACGTCCCGCAGTATCCATAATTTTTTGCTTTCCAGTGTAGAAAGGATGGCAACTTGAACAAACGTCAAGATGAATTTCGTCTTTACTTGAAGTCGAGCGAGTCTCAAATGAATTACCGCAACTGCACACAACTTTAATAGTTTCGTATGAAGGATGAATATCTGTTTGCATAACTTTATATCTTCAAGTTTCTAAAAAGGAGTGAATTATATACTATCTCTCTTCTGGGGTAAATGTTTTAACACTTAAAGCGTGAAGCTCTCCGCTCTTTATTTCTTCCTTCACAAGACCCAAAACTAATCTTTGTCGTTGAAGCAAAGATAGGCCATCAAACGCTGAAGAGACAATAACTGCTGAGCAGTTACAGCCGTCACCCTCCATAACAACTTCTGAACCTTCTATGCCTTGCTCTAGCTTTGCTTGTACCTCTTCCAGTGTCATAATATTACCCTAATCAATTTGCCAACATATTATACGCTCTATGCGCTAAATATTCCTTTTAGGGCAAAGAAAAATAAAATCGACATGGCCGCCCCTGCTGGCAAAGTAATAATCCAAGATAGAAAGATTTTATTAATCACCCTTAAATTAAGTGATGCAAGACCTCTCGCTATTCCAACGCCTAGAACTGCACCAACGAGAACCTGTGTCGTTGATACAGGTAGCCCAGTATAAGAAGCAAAAACAACAGTCGTTGCAGCAGCCAGTTCAGCTGAAAACCCGCGACTTGGAGTGAGCTCAGTAATATTTTTACCTATAGTTCTCATCACTCTAAAGCCAAAAGTTGCAAGACCAAAAACAATACCGCCACCTCCAATGAGAAGTATCCATGATGGCAAAGCACTTTTAGATACAATTTGACCTCCTGATTCTACGATACTATAGACAGCAGCCAAAGGCCCAATAGCATTCGCAACGTCATTTGATCCATGAGCAAAAGCCATTGAACAGGCCGTAATCACCATGAGTCCACCAAATAATTTCTCCATGTTGGCATAAGAGAAATCGCTATCATCCTCAGGATTTGTTTTGATGCGTCTGAGAATAATTGCGGCAAGAATGGCTGCTAATATTCCAACTATTGTTGCAATCATCATGCTTGTTGGCAAATCTTTACCCAAGTGTTTTAATGAGTCAACGTGTTTAAGCCCCTTTAAAAGGGTTACCAAAGAGAGAACGAATCCAACAAAGAAGACATAAAACGGTAGGTACTTTTTTGCGTTCTCCAAAGGCTTGTCAGTATCAATGACCAGGCGCTGAAGGCTTTTGAAAATAATAATTGCCATGGTGCCTGCAATAACGGGTGAAACTACCCAGCTGGCGATAATGGCATAGACCTTACCCCATGACACTGCCTCTACTCCAACACCTACCGCACCAAAACCAACGATTGCTCCAACAATAGAGTGTGTAGTTGAGACAGGCCAACCCAGTGATGATGCAATTAAAAGCCATGTTGCAGCTGCCAAAAGTGAGGCCAGCATTCCGTAGACTAATAACTCTGGGTTAGATGTAAATGCCCCAGCATCAAGGATACCCTTCCGAACGGTTGCAGTGACCTCTCCACCAGCCAACACTGCGCCAGCAAACTCGAAAATAACAGCAATAATGACTGCCTGCTTAAATGTTATTGCGCCAGAGCCAACCGAAGTTCCCATAGCATTAGCAACATCATTGGCGCCAATACCCCAAGCCATAAATAGACCAAAGCCAATGGCTAACATGATTAAAATTTCACTATTTTGAATGATGATTTCCACAACTAACCCCTATTTTGTCAACATAACTTCGAAACGTGACCCAACCTTTTGGGCAGCGTCTGCAGTTTCACCGAGCCACTCAATGGCACGATAGTAAAACATCACATCAATAGGTGGCAGGGAAGCCTCAAGCAGATAAAGCTTATTCCTAATTAACTCTTGGGCAACATCAGTTTCATGCTCTAATTCGTTGACCTTCTTTATCATCTTGTCAACAATTTTTCGCTCTCGACTGCTAAATGCGGTCTCTAGGAGCTCATCTAGTTCATTAATTGCAACCAGTGCAGCAGCTGAAGTTTTTATGCATAATTTTGACAAATCGATAAAATCCTGTGCAAATTCTTTCGGAAAAACCATTTTTCTTGACATCATCAATCCCGCCAAGTCTTTTGTAATATTCGCAATAGAATCCTGAATCAACAATACATCCAATAAATCCCTTCTTGAAAAAGGCATCATAAATGTGCTCGGAAGATTCATTCTTAATTTCTTCTTAAGCACATCCGCTTTTTGTTCTTTTTTCCCAATTGAAGTATGGCTCAATTGAGCTTTTTCCCAATCTTCAGCCTCAGCAGCCTTAGCAAATACACCAAACTCTTTAAGGCATGAGTGCACTTGTTTCATATGTTTCTGTAGGGGGCTTATTGGCGATTTACCAAATAAGCTGGTGATATTGTCTTTTCCAGTCATAGCAGCGATCTACTCCATTTATTTTTAAAAGCTTTAAAAACTATGTAACAATACAAATTTCTGATAACCAATGTCAAAAAATGCGCATTATAAATAATAATCTTTGTTCTTTTATGGTTTATTGTCTCATTGACTAACTCAGTTTAATTAAATTCAATTCAATGATTATAACTGACAAAAAAAACTTAAGCCACAGGCTTAAACTAATACACTTAATTTGAAGAGGGTTGAATATTTTTGAGTACTTAACTTGATGCTGAATTGCTATGAAGATAAGTTTGAACAAATGGCAATAAATTTTCTTTTATTCTATCAAAACAAAGTTTAAAAGATTCATATCCTTGACCATCAGGATCATCAAATCCAATATGTTTGACAGGTATATTTCCAGGAAAAATCGGACACGTTTGGCTTGCATTCTCACAAACAGTTATGACTAAGTCAAAAGGAATATGAATAATGGAATCTATATCTTTAGAATGATAGCTACTCTTCCACATTTCATTTTCTTCTAATATTTTTTTGGCCTTAGGGTTTACTCTTCCACTTGATGAAACACCACTGGAATGGGCTTCAATTTGACCATTGAATGTATGATTGATGAGCGCCTCAGCAATAATGCTTCTACAGCTATTTCCTGTGCACAAAACCAAAACTTTTTTACTCATCTAACTAACCTAATTGTCTGATTTAAAGACCCTTAAAAAAACCATCGATGCCAGCATAGCGCCTAGACAAGTTGCCACAATATATACCCATAGATGCTCAAGGTTTCCACTAACAATAGCTGGACCTATGCTTCTTGCTGGATTCATACTAGCGCCGGTAATTGGGCCAGCAAACATTGACTCAAGTCCAACAGTAAGTCCAATTGCTAAACCAGCAAAATCTTTTGTAGCTTTGCCATGAACAGCCGATGAACAAATCACAATCATTAATATAAAAGTCAAAATAAGTTCAAAACCAAAAGATTGTGAAACAGAGCCACTAGGAATAGTTGCGCCTAAATAGCTCACCTCAGATACGTTAGAAAAATTTTCTGATAAGAGAAAAAGAAGGCACAAACTAGCCAACACTGCGCCAGTAACTTGTGCGGCAATATAGGGGATAACATTTCTTTTATTAAACTCGCCCATGGACCAGAATGCTAGGGTCACCGCAGGGTTGAAGTGGGCACCAGAAACATGCGCAAAACTATAAATCAGAGCTACAATCACAAACCCAAAAGTTAGTGCTATACCTACATGTCCGATTGCTTGGGCGATGTCATTAATCATAATTGCTCCGGTGCCTGCAAACACCAGTATGAAAGTACCGAGTAGCTCAGCAGTTAGTTTCTTATACATTGAAATATTGGGTCATTTGATAGAGTTAGCCAAGTATCATAAAATTGAAATATGACAGTTGTATTACAAAATCTTTTTTAATTTGGCCATTAAAAGGTACAAAGGGTAACATTATACAAAAATTAATAAATTAACCCCAATTATTATTCCGTTTTATAAAAAGTACAGCCAAATATTAAGATGAACACTGCCATTATATTAGCCGCTGGTCAAGGCACAAGAATGAAGTCCCAAACTGCCAAGGTGCTTCACAAGGTTGGCAGCAAATGTCTGCTTCAACATGTTGTAGATGCCACAAGAGATCACGTTGAAACAATAAATGTAATTGTTGGGCACAATTCTCAATCTGTCAAAGCCGCAATCAAGGAAAGTAAAATTAACTGGGTCCTCCAAGAACAACAACTGGGGACTGGGCATGCTGTTCAGCAAGCTGCACCATTACTAAATGATGACTCAACCTGCTTAATACTCTATGGAGATGTCCCCCTTATTCAAAGCAATACAATAGAAAAATTACTCATTAAAGCTCGCAGATCAGGATTTTCACTTTTAAGTGTTGTGCTAGATGATCCTTCTGGATACGGGAGAATAATCAGAGATACAAATGGATTGATTCAATCTATTGTAGAACAAAAAGATGCTAGCGAAAGGCAGCAAAATGTTAAAGAAATCAATACTGGGATCATGGCGATTAAGTGCTCTCTATTGAAGAAGTATTTGAATGAATTAAAGCCCAATAATGTCCAAGGGGAGCTCTATCTAACCGATATTGTTGAAAGTGCTGTCAAAGATAATGTTAATATTGCCTCATTTCTATGTGAAAACGCGTCAGAGGTCATGGGTATAAATGACAAAAAACAACTATCTCAAGCTGAACGATTCTATCAAGTCAGACAGGCTGAAGATTTTATGTCGTCAGGACTGACTATTATGGATCCTAGTCGTTTTGATTGTCGAGGTGGTTTGACCTTTGGAAATGACTGCACTATAGATGTTAATGTTGTTTTTGAGGGAGATAATGTTTTAGGTAATAATGTTTTAATTTCGCCTAACTGCATTATAAAAGACTCGAAAATCGGAGATAATACCTCTATCTTTCCGAATTCGATTATTGAAAATTCGATTATTGGCTCGAGCACAACTATCGGTCCCTTTGCTAGGATTCGACCTGATACAAACATTGGAGATCACTCTAAAGTTGGTAACTTCGTTGAAATTAAAAAATCTACCATTAAGAGCAATTCTAAGGTATCACATTTGAGCTATGTTGGTGATAGCAAAATTGGAGATGATGTAAATATTGGGGCAGGTGTGATTACTTGCAATTATGATGGCGCCAATAAACATCAAACCGAGATTAAAGATGGAGCCTTTATTGGATCTAATAGTCAACTAGTTGCCCCAGTCTCTATAGGAAAAAATGCAACCATCGGGGCAGGGTCGACCATCACTCAAAATGCACCAGATAATAAACTCACTCTGAGTAGAAATAAGCAGTCGACCATAGACAAGTGGAAGCGACCTAAGAAGAAATAACAATCTAACCAATAATGCTTAATCTTCCTAAAAATGTATGGATTCTGACTGCCTGTCAATCCCTATTTATGTCACTGAGTGTTTTTATGGTTTTTGTTGCAGGCATTATTGGGAGTGAACTCGCGCCTACTAAAAGTTTATCAACGCTGCCTGTTGCAACTATCGTTGTTGGAACTGCTCTAAGCGTGATTCCTGTGATTCGACTGATGTCAATCTTTGGTCGGAAAAAAGTTTTTTTAAGTGCATGCATTTATTCAATCCTGCTCATTAGCCTGTGCATTTTTTCTATTTCTGAAGAAATATTCTTTCTGTTTAGTTTTGCAAGTTTTTGTCTTGGAGCGACAGTAGCAACAATGATGCAGTTTCGCTTTGCAGCAATAGAGAGTGTGAATCAAGACCAAAGAGCCTCAGCAACTGCGGTGGTTCTTCTCGGCGGCTTAATTTCTGCATTCCTTGGTACTGAAATTGCAACTATTGGAAAAAGCATCCTGGAT
>CABWZI010000039.1 GCA_902509905.1 uncultured Gammaproteobacteria bacterium
AAAGGATAGTCCTATCGAACAGTTTTCGTTATGGTTCTCACAGGCTATGGAGGCTAATATTATAGAGCCATCAGCAATGAGCCTTGCAACTTCTGATGATTCTATTGGAATAAGAACAGTTTTGCTTAAATATTTTGATGAAAAAGGTTTTGTATTTTTTACCAATTATGAATCAAAAAAATCTCAACAAATACAAAATAATCCTCAGGCAGCAATTCTTTTTCCATGGCTGGCGCTTGAGAGGCAGGTCAAAATTATTGGCTCGGTAGAGAAAATTACAAAGATCGAGTCTTTCAAATATTTTTCATCAAGACCCAAGGAATCACAACTGGGCGCCTGGGCATCTCAACAGTCATCAAGAATCTCTTCTAGATCTGTGTTGTCTGAACAATTTGCTTCGATAAAAAAGAAGTTCTCTGATGGTGAGATTCCGCTTCCAGACTTTTGGGGTGGGTACAGGGTTGTGCCCCATAGTATTGAGTTTTGGCAAGGTCGAGAAAATAGGCTTCATGATCGCTTTATTTATGAATTAAGCTCTGGTAATTGGTCTATTAGCCGTTTGTCTCCCTGATTAAACTAAGTACAGAATCAGTTTTCGGACTAATTCCATGCCAAAAATTAAAAGAAAGTGCAGCCTGCTCCACAAGCATTCCTAAGCCATCACTAACTTTTCGTGCAGAGTTTTTAAGACTCCATTCCATAAATGGTGTGTGAATTCCGTACATCAAATCATAGCACAAAGCACCATCGCAAAGCCCAGCTGGTAAATCTAGCATAGCGCCATTAATTGATGCACTAGTTGCATTAATGACTATATCGACAGGTTTTGACTTAATTTGGTGTATACCAAATCCACAAACTTTTCCATATTTTAAAAATTCACTAGCAAGCTTGACTGATTTTTCAGAGGTTCGATTTGCCAGTAGAATTTTTTCAGGGCTTTGATCAAGAAGGGGTTTGAGTATGCCTTGAGATGCTCCTCCAGCACCAATTATCAAAATTTCTTTTCCGCTTATAGTTTCACCTAAATTTTTTACTAGGTCATTCACCAAACCATAACCATCTGTATTCTCACCAATTACCACATTGTTTTCTATTTTGATGGTATTGACAGCTCCTGCTGCAATAGCATTAGAGGTGAGCTGTTCAGAGAAATCAAATGCTTCAATTTTGAAAGGAACAGTGACGTTAAACCCTTCACCACCATCACCTATAAATTTACTTGCAGTAAATTCAAATTCATCAATGGGTGAGAGTATTTTTTCATAAGACAACTCAATGCTAAACTCCTTTGAAAATGCATTATGAATTACAGGTGATAAGCTATGACTAACAGGGTTGCCAATTACTGCAAAACTTTTCATATAATCTTAAGAAGCCTTTTCATCAGAATCAACAACTGGTTTTGAAACTGTTTTTTCTGAAGCTTTAGTTTCAATATTTTCTTTAGAGGTTGAGCTGTCTTTCTTAACTGCTTTTTTGACAGACTTACGAGCAGGTTTGACGCTTTTTATATCTTTGTTTTGGTTTTTCTCAGTACTCCTTTTTACCGCAGTATCAACGGCCTTAGTTGCCGCAGTATCAACAGCCTTAGTTGCCACAGTATCAACAGGCTTAGTAGCCACAGTATCAACAGGCTTAGTAGCCTTGTTCTCTGAAGTTTTTGTATTTAGTTCAGCATTATTTTTTTGATTCTTGTTTCTATTTCTATTTCTATTTCTGTTTTGATTAATATTGTTTCTTTGGTTATCACTTTTGGACTTGTCAGTTCCTGAATCTGAGTTATCAGCACTCTTAGAATTTTCTTGAGTATTCCTATTCTGGCTCCTATTCTGGTTCCTATTCTGGCTCCTATTCTGGTTCCTATTCTGGCTCCTATTTCTATTTCGATTCTGAGGTCTAGCATTTTTTGGTTTCTGAACTGTTTTCTTTTCAGATGAAAAAATTTCAGCTAATTTACTCATAAATGAGACTTTCTTCTCAGGCATCTTAGTTGATGGCTGATTAGTAGAAATTGCTGGAATATCAGGCTTATCAATATAGTTTATTACATTCGGGTTTTCCTGAGGTTTAGAGATTGCCTGAAAACTTTTATGATGCGTGCTTTTATTACCTTTCTGCTTATTTACTGTGAAGTGAGGAAAATGCATGTATTGGTTTGGAAGGAGCGTAATTTTGATTTCATGCTTAGCCTCCATTTCTGTTATGTTTTGCCTCTTTTCATTTAATAGATAGGTGATAACTTCAACACTTGATTGTATTGTGATATCTCCACTACCCTTATTAGAGTTGAGGCTGTCTTCTAGTTGCCTTAAAATTCTTAATGATAGCGAAGGTATAGTTGGATTAGTTCCGCTTCCATTGCACACAGAGCAGGTTTTACCTGTCGACTCAAGGACAGAGTTCATAAGTCTTTGCCTAGATAATTCCAATAAACCAAACCTTGAGATTGATCCAATCTGTACTCGCGCTCTATCATTGGCGGTTGCTTTTTCCATTAGCTTTTCAATTGAAGTTCTGTTGGCTTCAGATGCCATATCAATGAAATCAATAACCACAAGGCCTCCAATATCCCGAAGCTGTAACTGTACAGCAATCTCTTCAGCAGCATCCAAGTTGGCTTTATAAGCAGTATCTTCGATGCTTGTTCCTCTGGTTGCCCTTGCTGAGTTAATATCAATTGCTGTAAGTGCTTCTGTAGCATCAAAAACGATTGTTGCGCCTGACTTCAAAGCCACTTCTCTGTTAAATACATTTTTGACTTGAGATTCAACACTCATATGAGCAAAAAGTGAGTGGTCAGTGACATCAAAAAACTTAATTTTATCAAGGTAGTGCGGCATAACAAAATTAATAAAGTCTCTCGCTTTTTGATACGTCTCTAAATCATCAATAATAACGCTATCAGTATCCTCTCTCAGGTAGTCCCTAAGAGCTCTGACAGTGATGTCACTCTCTTGGTAAATTAAAAAGGGAGCATCTTGTCTCTTTGTTGCTGTTTTGATAGACTTCCAAAGTTGTGTCAAGTGGTCAACCTCCCACTGAAGTTCACTTGCCCCTCTACCTGCACCTTCGGTGCGAATAATGAGTCCTGAGTGCTTGGGAACATCAAGCTGAGGTAGTACCTTTTTTAAATCCTGACGATCTGAAGCGCTGATCTGTCTGGAGATACCAGAGCTTTTTGGATTATTAGGCGTCAAAATCATGTATGCGCCTGCAAGGTTAATATAAGTACTAAGAGCAGCACCTTTGTTTCCTCGCTCTTCCTTTTCAACTTGAATTATGATGTCTTGTCCTTCTTTAAGGACATCACTAATTGTTAATTTGTCACCTTTAGGTTTGACGCCTTCAGCAAAAAAAGGTGAAACCTCTTTAAAGGGAAGAAAGCCGTGTTTTTCTTTTCCATAGTCGACAAAAGCAGCTTCAAGTGATTGCTCAACTCGAGAAATTTTAGCTTTGTAGATGTTGCCTTTTGTTTTACGATTAAGGCTAGTTTCTATGTCAAGATTAGTTAACTTCTGGTTCTTGACAATTGCCACCCGGATCTCTTCCTTGTGGGTAGCATTTATGAGAATGTGATTCATTATAAAGTCCTGTTATATCTGGACTATTGAGCACATGCATAGCTTCAATACTTAAGCATTGAATAGGTATAAAGTTTTGATTTTGAAGATTCATCAATTTCTAAATAAGTTATATGCGGCATCAATAAGCCCATAAAAAATAGTTCGTTACAATATTTCTATTATTTGTATTTTGAAATAATTGTAAAAAAATTCTTGTAGGTCGAAAAAAAAATGTTCGACATTCTAATTATACCACAAATTGACCTACAGATTTTTCTTACTGATTGAGCGTCCTTCCTCCATCAATATTAATAATCTGACCCGTAATATAGTCCGACTTAGCTAAAAATAGGACTGTATCCGCAATATCCTGAGGTGACCCTTGTCTATTAAGAGCAATCCTCTCGAGCATCAGTTTTTTTTCTGAATCCGAAATCTCAGCGCTTGCTTCAGGCCAAAGAATGGATCCTGGCGAAACCCCATTGACTCGAATACTTGGTGCAAGTTCTTTAGCTAGGGTTTGGGTCATCATTTTTAAACCAGCTTTTGAGATATTATAAACAGCATGATTCTTCAATGGCCTGTCAGCATGAATATCGATAATGTTAATAATGGAGCCGTCGTTTCTCGATAGTTTTTTACTTAGTCCCTTAGATAGGAAAAATGGAGCCCTTAGGTTAACATTAATGACATCATCCCAATCACCAATATCACTATTCTCGACTGACTTTGGATAAAAAACAGACGCGTTATTGACCAGTAAATCTAATGAATCAATAGACTTGACAATTGAAGAGATACTTTGAATATGATTAAGGTCTCCTGAAATGACCTCTGCTGAATCTTGCCTGATTGAGTTAAGGCTTTCACACAAATGTTGAGCTTTTTCTTTTGAATGATTGCAATGAATAATAATCTTAAAGTTATTATCGTGAAGTGTCTTGGCAATTTGTGCTCCAATGCGAGCCGCACCACCTGTAATTAATGCTGTTTTCATCTTTATTCTTTGTGGTAATTAAATTTAATGTATTTTTGGTTTTATGAAGAATGTTAGGTGCTCTCAGTATAAAATATTTTTTACTTATGAGTCTTGATAATATTATATCTAAAAGCATTAAGGACAATAACAATCCAATAGGATTTGATGTCTTTATGAACCTAGCTTTATACCATCCAGAGTTTGGTTACTATCGTTCCAATAAAACAATCTTTGGGCATAAAGGAGACTTTATCACCTCTCCAGAGGTCTCAGACCTTTTTGGCTTTAGTCTCGCAAAGCAATGCAAGCAAGTCCTTCAAGGAAGAGACATGTTAGAATTTGGCGCTGGGACTGGCATTCTTGCAGCACAGATACTATTTGAGCTTGGAAGGTTGAAGTCTCTTCCAAAAAGATATTTTATTATTGAACTGAGTGCGCAGCTTAGGCAGACCCAAAAGAAAACAATCAAAAAAATCTTACCTGAGCTCCTGGATCGTGTTGAGTGGCTTACTGAGCTTCCAAAAAGATTTAAAGGTGTTGTGATTGCAAATGAAGTGTTAGATGCCTTTCCAGTAAAGCGTATCAGCTTCATAAAAGATAACTTCTATGAATTGGGCGTTGGTTTTAAAGAGGGAAAGTTTGATTGGGAAAGATTTAATGAGCCCTTTATGGATTCAGGTATTCCATCATCTATGAATTTTAATCAAGGCTATACGACTGAAATAAACCTTCAGGCAAATGCATGGGTTAAATCGCTCTATGATTTCCTGGATGATGGGGTAGTTTTCTTAATCGATTATGGCATGACAGAATCTGAGTATTTTCATCCCCAGAGAAGTCAGGGGACTCTCAAGTGCTTTTCTAATCATAAATCAAATGATGATCCATTTATTAATATTGGGAAGCAAGACATTACTGCATCAATTAATTTTAGTCATGTCGCTCAGAGTGCTGAGGGTTGTGGTTTTGAAGTTTCCGGTTACACCACACAGTCAATGTTTTTAATTTCATTGGGTATAGAGAAATATCTAAAAAATGAAGAGAATGAAGAAAAAAGAGTCAAAATTGCTCAAGAAATTAAGCAGCTAGTCTTGCCAGGTACTATGGGTGAGGTCTTCAAAGTCATGGCTTTAAGCAAGAAACAATCAGTAAAATTGGATGGTTTTAAAGAGCTAGATTTAAAGAATAGGCTTTAGCATTAATTTATGGATATTTTTCAAGCAGTCATCTTAGCTTTTATTCAAGGTTTGACGGAATTCTTGCCTGTATCCTCATCAGCGCACCTGGTTATTTTTCCGCAGTTTTTTGATTGGCCTGACCAAGGACTTGCTTTTGATGTAGTTCTTCATTTTGCTTCCCTCTGTGCAGTGGTAATCTATTACAAAGACTCGATTGTTTTGCTCTCTC
>CABWZI010000040.1 GCA_902509905.1 uncultured Gammaproteobacteria bacterium
AGAGCAGAGGGGTTATTGCTCTGATCGATGTCAATGATGGATCTGTTTTGACACTCGTGAGTACACCCTCTTTTGATCCGAATTGGTTTGTGAATGGAATTTCCGTTAAACGATATCAAGAACTCAAAGGCAACCCTGACTTGCCTCTATTTGACCGAAGCACAAAAGGGCTATATCCTCCGGGATCGACTATCAAACCGATGGTTGCTCTTGGAGGACTTGAAAAAAATAATATAACCATTAAGCACACTACCTTTTGTCCGGGATTTTATAAACTTACAGACTACTCCCGAAAGTTTAACGACTGGAAGAGAACTGGACATGGAAGAGTTGATACTGTTGAGGCCATTGCGCAGTCTTGTGATGTGTTCTTTTATGACCTAGCTTACAAGATGGGTATTGATGAAATCAATAATAGCCTTTCTTACTTTCAGTTTGGAGAGAAAACAGGTCTTGATCTTCCAGGAGAACTAGGAGGGATACTTCCATCAAGAGAATGGAAAAAAATAAATAAGGATGAGCCTTGGTATAGAGGTGAAACCCTAATAACTGGCATTGGACAGGGTTTCATGACTGCAAGCCCAATTCAACTTGCTTTAGCGACTGGAGCAATAGCGAATAAAGGCAACCTTTTAACCCCTAGAGTCTTGATGCATAGTCAATCCAAAGATGGTGAGTCCTATTTTGAATCCCAGACAGAGTCAAAACAAATTCCAATAAAAAATATTGATAACTGGGAACTCATCATTCAGTCCATGAAGCAAACAATTTATGGCAAGCTCGGAACAGCAAAAAGATTAAACAATAAACTGAACTATACACTGGCAGGAAAAACTGGAACTGCACAGGTATTTGGACTGGACCCTGAAGAAGAGTATATCGCTGAAAATATTGATGAAAAACTCAGGGATCATGCCCTTTTTACTGCTTTTGCTCCAATAGAGAACCCTCAGGTTGCTATCGCTATTATTGTTGAAAATGCAGGCAGTGGAAGCTCAAAAGCAGCACCCCTAGCTAGATCGCTTCTTGACGAATATTTTAATAAATACGGAGTAGATCCTGATAAGATCTAATTGCTAATTTCTTGAGCCTGATAGTGCAGTTAACTGAGGGTAAAAAAGTCTCAAGTTCAAATCTTACTGTCTTGGTCAGCTTGCTAATTACTTAACTTGATGCATCCATGGAGGATTAGCTCCTTTTTGAGTTACTGTGAAACTAGCTACTTGATTAGCAAAAGTTAATGCCTTAATAAGTGCAGATGTTTCTATGTTGGCCAATTTTTCATGATCAAGCATCTTTTGCTTGTCAAGCTCATATAACAGTCCTGCATTAAAACTGTCACCAGCAGCAATTGTATCTATGACTTCAACTTCTTCTGTACCAACATTAATTTCCTGACCTTCACTGTATATAGCTTTGACTCCTTTCTCACCTAAGGTCAGTACAATCAATTTGACACCATTTTCAAGCCATTGAGCAGTGGCTTTTTTGAAGTCTTCTTTACCATATAAATAGCTATAGTCCTGCTCAGAGATTTTGACAATATCTGCTATCTTTGTTAATCGTTCAAAGCGCTCAATATATTTAATTTTGTCATCTATGAAGTCAGGTCGAATATTAGTATCAAAATAAATCACGCAATCACCTAATACTTTCTCAACCAACCATTGCCAGCTCGAGCCACATGGTTCAGCTTGAAGACTTATTCCTCCAACTAGAAGGGCTTTAGCATTTTTTATTTTATTGAGATAGGGTTTTAAGCTGTCTCTATCAATAAGCCTGCCAGCAGAATGTTCATCTACAAAAGAATATTTTGCAATACCATCAGTGACATCTGCATAAGCTAGGGTAGTAGGTCGATTGGTGTTGATAATAAAATCTTCCTGTACCTTTGAATCTCTTAAGCTATCCAGAATTAATCCTCCAAAAGTATCATTTGAGACAGCGCCACAATAATAGGCATCTGCATCTAATCTGCCAAGTGCTCTAGCACTATTTAATATACTTCCACCAACATGAGGCGTATATTGGACCTCGCCTCTTTCTTTAGCCAAAGAGACCATATCAATCAATGACTCACCGGCACAAATGATCATGGCTCACTTTTTGAAATTAGGGATTGATTATTTAATCTTATTGAATAATCAAAAAGCCAATCCACACATAATGTACCCAATAAGATTACCGCAGACAATGCAATGATTGGAAAACTTATATCTATGTTGAACAACAATACAACCACAGCTAATAATGACAATACTGCAGTATTTATTTGCAACCAGAGTTTTCGCATGTAAAAGCAGTTAGATAAAATCGTGATAATCAGCAAGCTTAAAAATAAGCTCATGCTCCAATTATCTGAAACAATAACTTGGGCTTGTGAGATTTCATCTGAAGAAATAAGACGCTGACTTTGAGTGGCTGATAGTTTTACGCCACTTTCTAATAAGGCTCTCATTGAAGAGCCTTCATACATCATAATCAAAGCTTTAAATAAATTAGAAATAGGATGTATTAACGCAAAAAATATTAAGCCACTACTTGTGAATATTAACATTTGTTTTATTTTGATAGGAGATTTTGACTGACGAACTATATCTAAACCAATTGCAATCAAAATGATCATTCCAGTCACAACCATTTGCCAAAAGGTTTCTAATTGTGCGAGGGTTAAACCATTATTAATTAATTTGAGTAATATAATGCCCATAAAAGTACCCCATAAAGAGCCTCTACCACCAAACAGAGAGGTTCCTCCAATGACTACTGCAGCTATAGCTTGTAGTTCCCACATTTGGCCATAATCAGATTTTGCATAGGGCGCCCTTCCAAGAAAAAGTAAAGCACCTAAAGCAACAGACAATGTACAAATTAAATAAGCATAAAAATGATATTTTTTTGTATTAATTCCAGCATGTCTTGATGCTGATGAATTGCTTCCAATGGCATAAATATATAAACCCAATTTTGTATTATTTACAATTAATGCAAGTAAAACAAAGAACAAAATAAAAATTAATCCACTCATTTGAAAGGTTCGAAAATAATCCATCCATAGGCTGTCAATCCATCCTCCGAGTGGCATTAAAAAATCTGGTAAGCTTTTATTTAAAAAACCATCAGATAACCAAGCTAAGGGATTAAATCTACCAAAGTATTCAAAAGTATCATCTAGTCGAGGAGTGGCAACTGCTCCTGTGCTCAGATGTGCTATTCCTCTCCAAAGTGATAAGCCGGCCAATGTTACAATAAATGCTGGCATACCCCAGTAGGCAATAAACATTCCATGCAAACTTCCTACTAAGACTGCGATCATGAAACCAAAAGTTATCGCAATCCAGGGATCAACTCCCCAGAATGAGGCCACGTAACCCATTAATGCAGCAATTAAACCCATTACTGAGCCTACAGATAAATCAATACCCGCTGTAAGAATAACAAGGGTCATACCACCAGCTATAACTCCAACTGCTGCTGCATTATTAAAAATAGTCATAATATTACTAATATGCAGAAAAGGACGACCATCAGTTGATAACTCAATAGCAAAGGAGAGAACAATAATTGCTATTAAGGCGCCTGACCACTCATAATTAAAAAAACGAATTAATTTAGTAATCAATGAATGGAGAAGTTGGTCAGTTTTCGTAGAGTATTTAAATGACATATAGGACCTTAGAGATAAATATTAGCAAAAAGAACACAAAATATGAAATCAACGTGATTACATAAAGAACTTTAAGCTCCTTATTACTGTTAAACATGATTTAGTACTTCGTTAGATAATTTTAAATGTTTCTGAAAGAACTAACAGCTTTTCCATTGATTTGAAAAAGCTGTTAGTTTATAGATCACCCAATTACATTCCAACCATATCTTTATATGCTTGAACTGTCGCTGGAGTAACTAGGAAAAAGCCAGTATCAATTCGACTATTAACTGATTTACCCTGAACTGCGGCTACTGCTGCCTTTACACCCTGGTAACCCATTTGGTAAAGCATTTGTGCAGTATCAGCATGAACCCAGCCAGCCTCCATTGCTTCAATTGCATCTCCAGCTCCGTCAAATCCTACTAGCTTGACTTGACCCGCTTTATAACCTAAGTTTTCTAAAGCAGCTTTAGCACCCATTGTGCCGCCATCCCATGCATTAGCAACCATTTTGACATCACTGTTTGCATTAAGTACGGCTTCTACACCAGATTGAGCTTGAGCAGAATTCCATTCAGTAGGCACTATTAATACTTTACTATCTGGACGCGCACTTGCAAATGCACTCAAAAATCCATCACGTCTCTCTTGACCCGTAGTTTGAGCTTGATTACCAGTTACATAGATAATGGTATCGCCATTTGCAACTAGAGTTGCTGCAACTGCGCCTTGAACTTTAGCAACAGCTAAATTATCAGTTGCTACAAAAGAAGTAACATCTGCACCAGTAACACCAGTATCGACTGCAATTATAGGAATACCAGCTTTCATGGCATCTTCAACTGCAGGAGCGATTCCTGCAGAATCCACAGGCGCTATAGCAATTGCTGAAGCTTTCTGATTTACTAGATTTTCAAAAACTTCAAGCTGACTTGATAAGTCACCTTGAAAAGAGGGCCCAACAGTTATCAGGTTCACTCCTTCTTCACTAGCTGCATCAGCAGCACCCTGGTTAATCATCATCCATCCTGCATTGGTTGCTGATTTGGTGACATAACCAATTGATATTTGTGCAAAAGACATTGTAGAAAATGCCAGAATTACAAAAGTTGTA
>CABWZI010000041.1 GCA_902509905.1 uncultured Gammaproteobacteria bacterium
CAATCATATTATGAAGAGATTACTACTACTATTTCTATTACTAACCTCTAGCCTTTCAGCTTATACAGACGATACTCCAGTCAAAGAAACTGCTGCTAGCATTACAGTTGAGCGACTTCAATCAAAAGATTGTGAAAGTAAAGATATTACTGAAGAACTTGAAAGACATATGGAGGAGGCAGGCCACTTTGACAAAGGAACTGAATCATATAAAGCGGTAAGTTCATTAATTGAACCTATATTGAGAAAATTATTATGTAGACCAATAGATCAAGGAATAGAAACTTCTCTTCAATTGATGAATGAATTGTTGAGCCAATAGTTCTCATCTATTTTTTCCTTGCCCTTACACATCGTACAAAGTTTGGCCTTTAATTTGTGTTGACTTATAATCCCTATATGCAAAAAGATAATAATGGCTTGAAAAATGGTATTGAAACTTGCTGGCATCCTTCAGGTAAAAAATCCTCAGAAGGTCTTTGGGTTGATGGGAGCAAACAAGGTAAATGGCATGAATGGTATGAGAGTGGTCAGCTCAAAAGCACGGAGTCATTTAAAAACAATGTTTGGCATGGAAACCATACCTATTGGCATGAAAATGGTCAAAAAATGAGAGAGAGTATAGATGTTGATGGCTTCTATGAAGGGAGATGGATCTCATGGCATGATAACGGACAAAAATGCGAGGAAGGGTTATTTCGGAAAGAAAAAAAGAATGGCACTTGGACCAAGTGGGATGAAAGTGGAAATAAAATATTCGAGGGCAATTACAAAGACGGAGAATTAATTTAGCATTTTTTGTAGAATACTGTTTTAAAGATGGAAGAATTTAAGGGTATAACAATACTAACAAAACATTCTTTAAATTAATTAAATAATTAGGGGTTAAGAGATGAGAATTGAAGAAGATATAAAGCTTGATTATAACAATGTTCTAATTAGACCTAAACGAAGCACATTAGGCTCTCGCAAGGAAGTTGACTTAGAACGAGGCTTTAAATTTCGAAATTATCAGGGCGAGACAATAGACGATTATAGGCATTACAGAGGTGTCCCTATCATGGCCTCTAATATGGATGGTGTGGGAACATTTGATATGGCAGACACCCTTGCCAAACAAAAAATATTTACCTGCCTTGTTAAAACATTACAGGTAGGCGAATTAGTTAATTACTTTAATGAAGATCATGATTTCAGAAGAGAGCATGTTGCAATGAGCATTGGGATTACAGACAATGATTCTGAAAAATTTAAAGAGGTATACAATCAAGTCGATAAAGGCAATCTAAAGTACGTTTGTATTGACGTAGCAAATGGATATAGCGAGCGATTTAGTAACTTTGTTAGAAAATTTAGAAAGCAGTATCCATACATGGTAATCATTGCTGGCAATGTAGTTACTGGCGAAATGACTGAAGAGCTAATTTTAAATGGTGCTGACATTGTCAAAGTTGGAATCGGGCCTGGTAGCGTTTGCACAACCCGTATTCAAACTGGGATTGGCTACCCTCAATTATCAGCAGTCATGGAGTGTGCTGATGCGGCTCATGGACTGGGCGGACATATTATTGCTGATGGTGGTTGCGCGACTCCTGGTGACGTCGTAAAAGCATTTGCTGGAGGAGCCGACTATGTGATGCTAGGTGGAATGTTAGCTGGCCATGACGAAGGTGGTGGTAAAGTTGTTACTAAAGAGTACCTTACAAAAGAAGTTGGTGTGACCGAAGAAAAATCATTTATTCAGTTTTATGGAATGAGTTCAGATGCAGCAAATGTTAAGCACTTTGGCGGACTTAAGGATTATAGAAGTTCAGAGGGACGAGAAGTATTAGTTCCCTATCGAGGAGAAGTGTCTAATACAATTCAAGACATCTTAGGAGGTATAAGGAGTTCTTGTACATATGCAGGAGCCCAGAGACTGAAACACTTAATGAGATGCGCAACGTTCATTCGGTGCTATGATACTCATAACAGAGTGTACGAGAATAATTAAGGTAGGCCTCTCTTTTAAGGAAACTTACATTTAATCTCAAATCATAATAACTCGAAACAAGACCATTTATTGAGTAATCAAAGTTCAAAATTTGAACACTTATAATATATTTAAAGACTTTTCATCAAACTACTTTTAAAGAACTTGTAATCTTCATCTTGTTTGCATACCTCTCATTTAAAATGAGAGTATGAACAATAAAATCTCACTATTTTTAACCCTATTAGTTTATTTTTTTGGATGCTCTAGTGTTCAAGCCCTTGAGGATAGCAATGAAGGACCAATGCCAGTAGTTGACTATGTTGACCTTGAAAGATTTATGGGCGATTGGTACGTCATTGCAACTATTCCAACGTTTCTTGAAAAGGACGCTTACAATCCTGTGGAGACTTATAAAAGAGATGATGATGGGACTATAGCAACTACTTTTACTTTCAATAAAGGTAGCTTAGATGGCCCAACTAAGGTATTTCGACCACGTGGGTTCGTTATGGATCAGACCACCAATGCAATCTGGGGTATGCAGTTTGTTTGGCCAATTAAGGCAGACTATAGAATCGTCTATTTAGATGACAAATATCAGCAAACCATTATCGGTAGAAATAATCGCGACTATGTATGGATTATGGCGAGATCATCAACGATTCCTGAAGCTGACTACATTGCCTTGTTAGCTAAAATAAATTCTCTTGGTTACGATATAGATGCAGTTCAAAAATCAATTCATTCTAACTGATGCTCATTAAGATTAATTGCAGTGAAAGAATAAATCATAAAGAAACTTTTATCAATAGTTAAATTCATTTATAAATTTATTTTTCAGTTTATTTCATATTTGCTTGTTGGTTTTGGAGTTTATAAATCTAAAGACAAAGATAATGAAAATAAATAAGAACTTTATACTCTGGATGCTCTTTAATATTCTGGCCAGTGTTATTTTTCTAGCCATTGTTCATAGCTAGAAAACAGGATTTATAAACAGGATTTTTTGGCTTTGCTTTTAGAGTACGTTGTCAGCAGAAACCTCAATAGCATGAAGCATTGAACGACCAAAAGAGCGCATCGTTAAGAGAACATAAGAGTCATCACCATCTCTAAAGATTATTGTTCCTATATGCTCCATAATAGTTCTAGAAACTCTTCCAACTGAGAAAACCTCAGGACTTAAATCAATCGGACAAATCCTCTCAAGTACGTCTCTGCTTCTCTTGCCACTTACCCTAATCATTGCCCAAGTATCAGACTGGTCAGTATAGTATGCCGGAGCATTTAATTGACTAGAAAGGTGTGACTCTGCATCATGGCCCTCATAAGTATAGTAAGCCAAAACCTGATTTTTTTGTAAACGCCAGAGCGTAATCGATGAATCCTTTGACTCAGTTGAATTCTCTATTTCAGGAAGCTTTAATCCACAGGACTTGTCAATTGAAGATTCGATTTCGCTAAACTTGTCTCTTGGAAGCGCTACCATCACTAGAGATTTATCTGTGACTTCAGTTATGTTGAAACCTTCAAGCTCTATTTCAACGCCGCCAAGTGACGACTCTGGTAATAATTCGTAATCAGACACGTAAACGCCCTCCTTCAGGATCATAGAAGTGCGGGCTACAAATTTCGACCTCTATGTCACTTCCTCTAACTAAATCAACAGCTCGGACAAATTCACCTTTTCTGTTCAGTCCATCTTTAATAAATCCGAGACCGATATAGCAACCAAGCATGGGTGAATAGATTGATGAAGAGATCCAGCCCTGATCATTCTCAGTGGTCGGCTTATCTCTGAGATCAAGCAGATGAGATCCAGCCATTGAGTGGCCTTTGTCTACGAGGTCTGCTTTATTGACCGGCTTAAACCCAACCATTTGCATGCGATCACTCCGCTGCAACTCTTCTCGCAGGCCAAGCTTGTAACCAATAAAGTCTTTTTTGCCCGAAACCATGCCGCCCATTCCAAGATCGTAAGCACTGGTTTGACCATTCAGCTCAGGTCCAGCTGCGTGCCCTTTTTCAATTCTCATAACGCCGAGCGCCTCAGTTCCATAAGGAACAACATTAAACTCCTCTCCTGCTTCCATCATCGCCCTCATGAGTGAGTCTCCATAGCGCGTTGGGACAGCAATTTCATAGGCCAACTCACCCGAGAAAGAGATTCTAAAGAGTCTAGCTGGAATGCCTCCACAGACTGAAATCTCGCCTGCAGCCATAAATGGAAAACCTTCATTAGAGATGTCATGCTTTGAATCAACAATCTTCTCGAGAAGTTTACGAGAGTTTGGACCTGCTACTGCGTATTGGGCGTATTGCTCAGTTACAGAAATCATGTGAACATCTAAGTCAGGCCACAAGACCTGATGGCAGAACTGAAGATGCCTGTATACACTGACTGCGTTTGCAGTTGTTGTGGTCATAACAAAATGATCTTCAGCCAGTCTAGCGGTTGTTCCATCATCCATAGCCATGCCGTCTTCTCTTAGCATTAAGCCGTACCTAGTCTTGCCGACTGGAAGCTTAGCAAAAGCATTCACATAGACTTTGTTTAAGAATTCTGAGACATCAGAACCCTTAATATCAATTTTTCCTAGAGTAGTCACGTCACAAATACCAACAGATGAACGCGTTTGAATGACCTCACGATCAACGGATTGACGCCAGTGAGTCTCACCAGGCTGAGGGAACCACTGAGATCGGTACCACATCCCTACCTCAACAAATACAGCGCCCTGCTCTTCCGACCATTTGTGGCTTGGCGTATA
>CABWZI010000042.1 GCA_902509905.1 uncultured Gammaproteobacteria bacterium
TATTAACTCTTATTTTATTGTGTGTGGTTTTTTTACCTGACCCAATTGGCCATCAAGCTAAAGGCTCTAAAAGATGGATTAACTTTGTTTTATTTAAATTCCAACCTTCAGAATTAATGAAACTTTCAATGATATTATTTATGGCTGGCTTTCTAATTCGTCAAGAAAAAGACATTCGAAAGCCTTGGATAGGTTTTTTAAAAACAATTGCTATTATTGGAATAACTGGGCTGTTACTTCTATTAGAGACAGATATTGGAGCTACACTAATTATCTCTCTTACTGCAATGGCAATGCTCTATGCTGCCGGAGTGTTTTTAAAACAACTCGCTATTGTAACTTCAGGACTGTTCGTTTTAATTGGAGTAATCGTCAGTATCATTCCTAATAGACTTGAAAGATTTATGTCTTTTTGGACTGAAGATTTTTGGAATAGCGATAATGCCAAACTTGATCAAACAAAAGCTGCATTAATTGGAATTGCAAGGGGGGACTGGTTTGGAACTGGCTTAGGTGCTGGCATTCAAAAATATTATTTACTTCCCGAAAGGCATACCGATATGATTTTTGCAGTTATTGGCGAGGAACTTGGGTTGGTTGGTATGTTTTTTGTACTATTTTCTTTTTTATTCATTCTTCTTAAAGGCTTCTCAATTGCTAAAACTGCTCTTCAAAAAGGCCGTCATTACAGCTCCTATGTTGTCTTCGGAATATGCACATGGTTTTCTATGCAAATTACAGTTAATATTGCAATGAATCTTGGACTAATCCCACCTAAAGGATTTACTTTACCCTTATTAAGTTATGGTGGAACATCCATGATTTTTTCAATTATAGCTTTGTCAATTATTTTAAGAGTTGATATGGAGAACAGAACCAAATATTCTAAGCAACGTTATTATGTCTAAAAAAATTCTAATTATGGCTGGTGGGACTGGTGGCCACATCTTCCCTGCACTTTCTATTTCAAAAGAGCTATCAAAAAGAGGCGCAAGGGTTGAATGGCTTGGAGGCAAAAAATCTATGGAGAGAAACCTAGTTCCAAGTCACGGAATAAAATTTCATGGCGTCTATACTAGTGGAATTAGAGGAAAGAAATTAATCGTGATACTTAAAGCCTTATTTTTACTGAGTGTTGGTTTTATTCAAACTATGTTTGTCTTTATAAAATATCGACCCAATGCTGTAATTGGAATGGGCGGCTATGCATCAGGCATCGGGGGCTTAATTGCAAAAATATTTTTTGTACCTTTATTTCTTCATGAACAAAATACAATTCCAGGATCTACTAATAAACTTTTAAGCAAGATTTCAACGCTAAATTTTCAAGCATTCGAAAACTCCTTTTCTAAGGAAGTCAATGCTATTACAACTGGAAATCCTATTTTGTTTGAGCCAAATTCAAAAAAAGCAGTCTCAGAGGTCAAAAATCTACTTGTGCTTGGGGGCTCGCTAGGCGCAAAAAAAATAAACGAAGTGATTCCGCACATTAAAACCCCAGTTAATATCTGGCATCAGACTGGAAAAAGTCATTCTGATGAAGTCAAGGCTTTGTATAGCAAGAGTGACCATCACCAAGTAAAGTTGGATCCATTTATCTCCAATATGAGTGAGGCTTACGCCTGGGCAGACCTAGTAGTATGCAGAGCAGGAGCCATGACTGTATCTGAATTAATCGCAACAAAGACAATTGCCATACTTATTCCATTTCCTTATGCAATCGATAATCACCAAACTGTTAATGCTCAGTACTTAACTAAAAGAGAGGCAGGGATAATAATTGATGAGCAAAATCTCACACCTGAAGCGTTAGACAAGCAAATATCTCAATTAGACTCAGAGAAGCTCAAGGAGATGAGTCAAAACCTTGTGTCACTTAAAGTGCAATATCCTGAGCGACTGATTGCTGATTATCTTCTGAATTAATGCCAAGGCGGCTAAAAAGAAGCTTGTCGTTAGCAACCGTTGGGTTGTCAGTAGTAAGAAGCTGTTCGCCGTAAAAAATAGAATTAGCGCCTGCAAAAAAGCATAGCGCCTGCATCCCTTCTCCCATATCCAGACGGCCAGCGGACAACCTAACAACGGAATTAGGCATCAAGATTCTTGCAACTGCGATGGTTCTTACAAACTCACTTTCACTAGGAGGCTTTACATTCTCAAATGGCGTTCCGGGAATTGGAACAAGCAAGTTAATTGGGACGCTATCTGGGTGCTTTTCAAGGTTAGCTAAAGATTGAAGCATTGAAGCTCTGTCAGTCTCTGTTTCTCCCATTCCAAGAATACCGCCACTACAAACGTTAATATTGGCATTCTTAACTGCCTCTAAGGTATCCAGTCTGTCTTGGAATTGGCGTGTAGTTACAACATTAGAGTAATTTTCTTTAGATGTATCAATATTATGGTTGTAATAGTCAAGTCCAGCATCTTTAAGAACTGCTGCTTGCTTAGGAGACAACATGCCGAGAGTCACGCAAGTCTCCAAGCCCATTGCTTTGACCCCTTGAATCATCGGAATCACTTTGTCTAGGCTTTTATCTGTCGGATTTCTCCATGCAGCGCCCATACAAAAACGAGTCGCGCCTTTGTTTTTAGCATTTTGAGCTTGTTGAAGAACTTCCTCAACCTCCATCAATTTTTCACGCTCTAAACCAGTATCATATTTGGAGCTTTGCGAGCAGTATGAACAATCCTCAGGACAAGCACCAGTTTTGATATTCAATAATGAACTCACTTGAACTTTATTTGGGTCAAATGTTTCTCTATGAATCGAGTGCGCCTTAAATAGAAGGTCATTAAAGGGAAGCTCAAAAAGAGCTTTAATTTCACCTATTTGCCAATCATTTCTGAGTTCAATCATCTTTGTTCTAAAAAAATAAATTTAATTATGATGTATTTTAACGTATCCATAAAGTTATGAATAGATTATAAAAAAGCCGCACAGAGCGCGGCTTTTTTTTATTTTTTATTTATTACCATTAACAACTGTAATATAAATCAAACTCAAGTGGTTGAGGTGACGCTCTCATAGCAGTAACCTCTTGCATCTTAAGATCTATGAATGAATCAATCACTTCATCAGTGAAGACTCCGCCTTCCTTAAGAAAATCACGATCTTTGTCGAGCTCTTCAAGAGCGATATGAAGCATACCACTAACCTTAGGAATGGAACCATCACTGTCTTCATATAAATCCTGATCAGCTGGCTCACCCGGATGTATCTTGTTTTTAATTCCATCAAGCCCTGCCATTAGAAGGGCTGCGAAGGCAAGATATGGGTTCGCTGTTGAATCTGGAAAGCGCACTTCAATTCTGCGCCCCTTAGGATTAGAAACGAATGGAATTCTTATCGCAGCTGAACGGTTCTTTGCTGAATAAGCAAGCATTTCTGGAGCTTCAAAACCAGGTACTAATCGCTTATATGAATTAGTAGATGGATTTGTAAAAGCGTTTAATGCTTTTGCATGTTTAATAACACCACCAATGTAGTAAAGCGCTGTTTCACTTAAGTTTCCGTAGCCGTCACCGTCAAATAAATTTTTACCATCTTTCGCAATTGACATATGAACATGCATGCCGTTTCCATTATCAACAGCAATTGGCTTTGGCATAAATGTTGCAGTCTTTCCATATAAATGAGCTACATTATGAACACAGTATTTTAGAATCTGAGTTTCGTCAGCCTTCTTAACTAGAGTATTAAATAACGCTCCAATTTCACATTGTCCAGCTGTTCCAACCTCGTGATGGTGAACCTCTGTAGTAACGCCCATCTCTTCAATTGCTAAACACATCTGAGAGCGAAGATCATGCAATGAGTCTACTGGAGGTACAGGGAAATAGCCACCTTTAACTCTTGGGCGATGACCTTTGTTACCACCTTCCATATCCTCACCAGAGCTCCATGCAGCCTCTTCAGAGTTAATCTCAAAGAAAGCTTTTCCCATTCCGTGACCTGTATCCCACTTCACGCTATCAAATACAAAAAATTCAGGTTCATTACCAAAATAAGCTGTGTCGCCAATCCCTGAATCCTTCAGGTATGCTTCTGCTCTATGAGCAATAGAGCGAGGGTCTTTAACATATCCCTTCATGTCTGAAGGCTCAATGATATTACAACGGATATTGAGTGTTACCTCTTCAGTAAACGGATCAATGATTGCGGTATCACAATCAGGCATAAGAATCATGTCAGACTCGTTAATATCTTTCCAGCCAGCAATTGAAGATCCATCAAACATCTGTCCTTCTTCAAGTTTTTCAGCATCAACTGTATGAGCTGGAACACTAACGTGCTGCTCTTTTCCTTTTGTATCAGTAAAACGAAAATCTATAAACTTTACGCTTTGCTCTTCAATCGTTTTCATTACATCTTTTGCAGACATAGCTATACTCCCTATAAATAATAGTAAATTT
>CABWZI010000043.1 GCA_902509905.1 uncultured Gammaproteobacteria bacterium
TGAATCGTTCATTCAGGCTTAATGCAGTGAGCGGTATTTGTTTAACTAAGCTGGACGTCATGGATGACTTAGACTCAATAAAGATTTGTATAGCATATGAGATTGATGGTCAAAGAACCTCGATTCCTCCATTTTCTGCAGAAGGCTACAGCGCTGCTAAGCCTATTTATATTGAAATGCCCGGCTGGAAAACCTCTACTATCGGAACCCACTCATTTGACGATTTACCCAAAGAAGCTCAGGACTATATCAGAAAGATTGAGGAGTTAAGCCAGATTCCTGTGGACATTCTCTCAACAGGTCCCGATAGAGATGAGACATTGATATTGAAAAATCCATTTGAATAGTTATAAAAAAGACTAAGCTTGCTTTATACTTAGCACATTATGTCAGACCCTCACTATCTTCGTGAAGCGGAAAAATATGAGAGCCCGATTCCGTCTCGAGAACATATTTTAAGTTTTATTCAAAAAAGACCCAAAAGTAAGCGGCAACTCTTCGAGCTCCTTTCGATAGAGGATGAACAAAAAAAAGCCTTTGAGAGACGCCTGAGAGCAATGGTGCGCGATAAACAGCTTAGCTGTAACAAAAACGGTGTATATCGCCCTTTCTCCAATAGGGGCCTGATCTCTGGAACTGTAATTGCCAACCCCAAAGGTTTTGGATTTGTCTCTCTTGATAAAGGCGGAAAAGATCTAAGGCTTTCAAGTCAACAAATGAAGTTGGTCTTTCATGGAGATAAGGTTAAGGTTCGTCTTTTGAATCGAAAGCTTGATGCTGAAATTGTTCAAGTTACTCAAACAGTTAAGACTTTAGTGGGCCGTCTTCACATTAATCAAGACGAGTGTTATGTGGTAGTTGATGATAGAAGAATCAAGCATGAGATTGATATTGTAGAGCTGATAGAGGGCTGTGCAGACAATCAAGTCGTCGTAGTTGAGGTGCTGAACTCTCCAACCCTTGAAAAAAATGCATCAGGCAGAATCACCTCAATTATTGGCAACTATCTGGATGAGGGGGTCGAAGTGGATTCAGCAATTCATCGTCACGAAATCCCCGCCATTTTTGGAGATAAGGCCCTTGAAGAGTCTGCAAAACTACCAAACAGGGTTCTAACGAAAGATAAAAAAGGAAGAGTTGATATAACACACCTTGAGCTAGTAACGATAGACGGTGAAGATTCACGAGACTTCGATGATGCGGTGTACGCGATTCCATCGAAAAATGGTTGGAAGTTAATGGTTGCAATTGCAGACGTTTCACATTACGTCAAAGAGGGCTCTCAGTTAGATGCTGAATCACTAGAGAGAGGTAATTCAGTATACTTCCCGCATCGAGTAGTTCCAATGCTTCCAGAATCTATATCTAATGGTCTCTGCTCACTTAATCCTGAATTAGAAAGGCTCTGCATGGTCTGTGAAATGGAGATTGACTCGTTAGGCTCTCTTCTTGAGTATAAGTTTTATTCAGCAGTGATGTTTTCTCATGCTCGATTAACCTACACAGAGGTTAATGAGATGCTAGAGAATAAAAAAAGTAAGCTCAGAAAAAAATACAAAAAAATTGAAAATAACATTGATTTTTTGTATGGGCTTTACCAAACACTCAGAATCTCAAGACAAAAGAGAGGTGTCATGGATTTTGATAGAATAGAAAGCCAAATTCTCTTTGATGATCAAGGAAAAATTGAAAACATTGTTGCTCGAAAAAGAAATGATGCACACCGCTTAATTGAAGAGTGCATGCTCATGGCGAATCAAGCAGCGGCAAAATACCTCCAAAAAGAAAACGAAGATTTTCTCTACAGGGTTCATCCAAAGCCAACACCTGAGAAGGTTGAGATAACTAGGCAATTCCTTACTGCCATAGATCTCAGACTGGATGGCGGCCTTGAGCCAGAATCAAGTGACTTTGCTAAATTACTTAAAAACGCATCTGGAAGAGAGGATGAAAATATTATAAAGACAGTAGTCCTAAGGACAATGAAGCAGGCTACCTATACACCAAATAATGAGGGCCATTTTGGATTAGCCTTCGAAGACTATGCTCACTTTACCTCTCCCATTCGTCGCTATCCTGATTTGCTGGTACACAGGGCAATCAAGAGGGCGCTCTCTAATAAACATCGAGAAAGATCTAATAAAATGGTTGAACTGGGCGCTCACCTGTCTATGACAGAAAGAAGAGCTGATGATGCCTCTAGAGACGTTGAACAATGGCTTAAATGCGAGTACATGAGAGACAAGGTAGGTGAAAGATTTAATGGCGTTATTTCAGGAGTTGCTGGCTTTGGACTGTTTGTAGAGCTGACAGAAATATTCGTTGAAGGCTTAATTAGTGTTCGTGACCTCAAAGAGGACTACTTTATCTATGATGATGTCCACCATCAACTCAAGGGTCAAAGAGGAGGAAGAATCTACCGACTTGGAGACTTGATCAAAGTCAAAGTGGCGTCAGTCAACCTTGATGATAGAAAAATTGAGTTTGTCCCAGTTTCTAAATAAACTACTCTGTAATTGCACCACGTGAAGCTGACTGAGCTAGTTTTCCATACTTAGCTAAAACACCTTTAGTGTATCTTGGCTCTGGCTGCTTCCAGTTAGAAAGTCTATCGCTAATGATTGATTCGTCCACTATCAGCTCGAGTCGATTACTTTCAGCATCAATAAGAATTTCATCGCCATCCTCAATAATTGCTAAAGCTCCACCAGTATAGGCTTCGGGTGTAATGTGTCCTACTACAAAGCCATGGGTTCCGCCCGAGAATCTTCCATCGGTTATGAGTGCAACTTTCCCCCCTAGCCCTTTACCCATAACTGCGGAAGTTGGCGCCAACATTTCTCTCATTCCAGGCCCACCTTTGGGTCCTTCATAGCGAATCACGATGACATCACCCTCAACGATCTGATCCTTTAAGATTGCCTGAAGAGCATCCTCCTCACAGGCAAAGGTTTTGGCACTACCTCTAAAGGTTAACCCTTCCTTTCCTGTAATTTTAGCAACAGCTCCTTCGGTAGCAAGATTACCTCTTAAAATTCTTAAGTGTGAATCCTTTTTGATAGGATTATCTAGAGGCATAATAATTTCTTGATCAGACTCATATGGTTTGACACCCTTTAAGTTTTCAGCAAGGGTTTTTCCAGTCACCGTCAAGCATTCTCCATGAAGCATGCCAGCATCTAAAAGCATTTTCATTAAAGGTAGTGTGCCTCCAATTTGAACCAGCTCACTCATCATATATTTGCCTGAAGGTTTAAGGTCAGCCAAAACAGGAACATTGGCACCAATCCTTGTAAAGTCATCAATAGATAGGTCAACATTAATGGCATCTGCCATAGCAATCAAATGAAGTACGGCATTAGTCGAACCGCCTAAGGTGATAATTAAAGTGATCGCATTTTCAAACGCCTCCTTAGTCATGATATCACTAGGCTTAATGTCTTTTTCGAGAAGGTTCAGAACCGCCTCTCCAGCTCTTGAACAGTCATTATTTTTGTCATCAGAGATTGCATCTTGCGCGGATGAATTTGGAAGGCTCATACCCAATGCCTCGATTGCTGAAGCCATAGTATTTGCCGTATACATTCCACCACAAG
>CABWZI010000044.1 GCA_902509905.1 uncultured Gammaproteobacteria bacterium
TTAAGATCTTATTCCTCCACATAAATTCCATTTTTTTTTGATTAAAAGCTCATTTAGTAATGTTAAAATTGAGAGGAAGAAAATGATTACAGAAAACAAATTTTATGATTGAGCAAGGATTACAACAAGAAATTAATATGGTAATGACAGAGGCAAGAAATCGTCGCCTTGAGTTTGTTACCGTTGAGCATCTTTTATTAGCGCTTCTGAACATGGATGAGGTTATAGCTTTCTTAAGAGGGAAGAGAGTTAATATTGATGAACTGAGAGCAGAGCTTGAGCAATACATTGATTCACATACACCAATAATCTCTGAAGATGCGGAAATAGATATTGTTCCAACAGTTGGATTCCAAAGAGTTCTTCAGAGAAGCGTATATCAAGCCCAATCAGCACAAAAAAATTCTGTAAATGCTATGAATGTTTTTGTTAGTATTTTTTCTGAGAAAGAGTCTCATGCTGTATATATGCTTAAGCTAAATAACATCTCTAGGCTAGATGTCATGGAAGGCATCTCATCACAGTTGGCAGATTCACCAACTGAGGAGACTAAAAAAGTTGACGGTGAAAAATCAACTAAACCATCTTCGCTTGAGTCATATACAAGTAATCTTTGTGAAAAAGCAAGGCTTGGAGAGATTGATCCTTTACTGGGTCGAGAGGAGGAGGTTCTTCGAACAGTTCAGGTTTTATCAAGACGTCGAAAAAATAATCCATTATTTGTTGGTCAGGCAGGAGTTGGAAAAACTGCAATTGCTCAAGGGCTAGCAAAAAGAATAGTTGATGGCCAAGTTCCAGATGTTTTGAAAAAAACCACTATTTATTCATTAGATGTTGGTGTATTAATTGCAGGAACGAAATATAGAGGAGATTTTGAAAAACGCCTTAAGTCTGTTCTAACAGATCTTGAAAAAGATAAACATGCTGTTCTTTTTATAGATGAAATACATACATTAATTGGTGCTGGAAGTGTTTCTGGTGGATCACTAGACGCATCAAATCTTTTAAAACCTGCTTTGGCTGATGGCTCATTAAAGTGTATTGGATCTACAACTTATGATGAGTTTAGAAAAGTTTTTGAAAAAGATCATGCTTTAACAAGACGATTCCAAAAAATTGATATTGAAGAGCCTTCGGTTGAAGATACAATTAAAATCCTTCACGGGCTAAAGAAATATTATCAATCCCATCACAAGGTTAAATTCTCATCTGCAGCCTTAGCTTCAGCTGCTGAATTAACTCATCGTCATATGGGTGATAGGCGGTTACCCGATAAGGCTATAGATGTTATGGATGAAGTTGGAGCACTTCAACAAATAATGCCTAAATCAAAACGCAAAATTAATATCGGTGTTTCGGATATTGAGAATATTGTTGCTAAACTTGCACGAATTCCATCGAGACAGGTCAGTAGTGATGATAAATCTCAGCTTAAAAATCTTGAAAACGATTTAAAACTTGGCGTTTTTGGTCAAGATAGTGCAGTTGATTCATTATCTTCAGCCATCAAGCTGTCTAGGTCTGGCCTCTCACCTGCTGAGAAGCCAATGGGCTCATTTCTTTTTGCTGGGCCAACTGGTGTTGGAAAAACTGAGATTTGCAAGCAGCTCTCTAGAATTATGGGTGTTAAGTTATTGCGCTTTGATATGTCAGAGTATATGGAAAGGCATTCAATTTCAAAGCTAATTGGATCTCCTCCTGGATATGTTGGCTATGATGAAGGTGGACTCTTAACTGAGGCAGTTAATAGCAATCCATATGCTGTTCTGTTGTTAGATGAAATTGAAAAAGCACACCCTGATATCTTTAACTTACTTCTTCAGGTTATGGATCACGGCGTTTTGACTGATGCCAACGGTAGGGAAGTTGATTTTCGAAATGTTATACTTGTGATGACTTCAAATGTTGGTGCTCAAAGCGTTCAGAGAGCATCAATAGGTTTCAGTGAGCAAGATCATTCCCTGGATTATGAGGGCGAACTTAAGAAAACCTTTACCCCTGAATTTAGAAATAGACTTTCAGAAATTATCTACTTTAATTCATTGAGTGAAGAGGTCGTAGTTTATGTTGTAAACAAATTTATTTTTGAGCTTGAAGATGTTCTTGAGCAAAAAAATGTCTCGCTAATTGTTTCAGATAATGCCCGAAAATGGTTTGCTGAAAACGGTTATGATTCAAATATGGGTGCGCGGCCAATGTTTAGATTGATTGAAAAAGAAATTCGCAAACCTCTTGCTGATGAGATTCTTTTTGGAAAGCTAAGTAATGGCGGAACTGTCAAAGTTGGTATTAAAAAAGATAAAGTTACTCTAAATATCTCTTAAATGAGAGTCCTTATAAGTAATGATGATGGCTATCAGGCTGATGGAATAATTCAGCTTGCTAATTCATTAAGTGAAATTGCTGAAGTGATTGTTGTTGCGCCGAGTGAAAATAAGTCAGCCGCTAGTAGTTCACTCACTATAGGAAAGCCTTTAAAACCAATTCAGATAGAAAATAATGTCTATGCTATTAATGCAACCCCTAGTGACTGTGTCCATCTGGCTTTATGTGGCTTTATTAAAGAGTCAATTGATTTAGTTGTTACTGGTATTAATTTTGGTGCAAATTTAGGTGATGATGTTATTTATTCGGGAACTGTAGCTGGAGCCATTGAAGGGAGGTTCTTGGGACTCCCATCTATCGCGTTATCATTAGCAAGTTGGAAGTGTAATAATTTTGAAACCGCTGGTAATATTGCTAAGATTCTTGTTGATCA
>CABWZI010000045.1 GCA_902509905.1 uncultured Gammaproteobacteria bacterium
GCTCAATACTAACATTCTTCAGATTGCTAATGAATACTACTCCTCAGTTAGACCCAAGCCAATAATGAATGGTATTGATAGACCTCTTGGCGCACTCTTAAAAGGTGGCGTTGGTTATGTAGAATTAAGATCGCTTGATGTGAACCCCTTAATTAAAGACGGCATAAATGCAGAACAGGTCCAGTTTCTAGAATCATTCATGTTGTTTTGCCTGTTAGAGGACTCACCTGTTGTTTCTACTGAGCAGATATATGAAATAGATATAAATGCTAACTTAGTAGCTCACAGGGGTAGGGAGCCCAATCTCAAATTGAAGTACAACGGCGAAGAGGTATCTTTAAAGAATTGGGGCCAGTCTATCCTCAATAAAATTGCTGATTGCTCAGCTCTTCTCAGTGATGCGCATGTTGACTCGGTAAATCAAATTTCGAATAGAATTAAAAATCCTGACCTCACTCCATCAGCGCAAATGCTTAATGAGATGAAGCATGAAGAAAAAGGATTTTTTGAATATACGGATCAGTTCAGTCATAAATATCAAAAACTCTATCAAAATATGAAGATCAATGAAGGTTACTTTTCTGCGTTAGACAAACTCAGAACACTATCATTTGAAAAGCAAAGAGAGATAGAGTCAGATGACAAGGTAAGTTTTGATCAATTCTTAGAAGAATATTTTTCAAGTGACATTTAAAGTAGAGACAATCTGTGCTATCGCCTCTGCAATAGGACAGAGTGGTATAGGCATTGTTAGAGTTTCGGGCCCCCTTGCCAAATCTATCTCCAAGATAATACTTAAAACAGATTTAAATCCAAGATATGCATACTATGGAGCTTTTTATGATGCTAAAAGTATTGTTATTGATCAAGGTGTAGCTATTTTTTTTCCAGGGCCAAACTCATACACAGGTGAGGATATTGTTGAGTTTCAGGGGCATGGTGGCGCCAGTGTTTTAAGAAAAATCCTTGAGATAATACTTGACTTAGATGTTCGACTTGCTGAACCTGGAGAGTTCAGTAAAAGAGCATTCTTGAATGGCAAAATGGATCTAGTGCAAGCTGAGGCCGTCCAAGATTTAATTCAGTCAAACTCTGAAGAGTCTGCATTAAGTGCAGTCAGATCATTAACAGGAGAGTTTTCGGAAAAAATAAATGAAATACTTTCTGAATTAGTATCATTGAGGGTGTTTATTGAGGCCACCATCGATTTTTCTGATGAGGAAATTGATTTTTTAGAATCTCATGAGGTATCGAATAAACTTCATAATCTTAAGCAGAAGCTTTTAGACATTCACAAAACGGCAACGCAAGGCGCTATTCTTAGAGATGGTATTCATGTAGCAATTGCCGGTAAACCTAATGCAGGTAAATCAAGCTTGCTCAATATGTTAACAAACCAGTCTAGTGCCATAGTCACCGATATTGCTGGAACAACAAGAGACGTTCTCAAAGAAACTATTCATTTAGATGGAATGCCAGTTCACATAATTGATACGGCTGGACTTCATAATAGCGATGATTTAATAGAACAAGAGGGCATCCGAAGGGCACATAATGAAATTAATAATGCTGATGTCATATTGCTAGTTTACGACTCTACTGATTCTGAGTTAGATTTAGGTATCTTGCCTGATTCAGTTAAAAATAAACCAAAAATAATTGTTAGAAATAAAATTGATCTAGTTGACCAACATTCATTTATGAAGAGCATAGGCAACAATCTGGAGGTTTCTATCTCTGCAAAAAATGGAGATGGGATAGATTCAGTTCGAGCTGCACTAGCGGAGTTTGCAGGACATAATTCGAGCATCGAGGGTGTGTTTGTAGCTAGAAAAAGACACCTTGATGCAATAGATGAAACGCTTGAATTTATCAATAATGGCATAAGCCAACTAAATGCAGGATCTAGTGAGCTTGTAGCAGAAGATCTTCGTCTGGCCGGATCAAAGCTTGGCCAAATTACAGGCGAATTTTCATCGGATGATCTTTTAGGAGAAATCTTCTCTTCATTCTGTATAGGGAAATAGAGTACAATTATTTGTTTCGAGAGAAAAAAATTAGGAATTTTTCCAGCTCTTCGCTTCTCTCTATATTGTTGATTTAAATCACTATTTTATGTAATCACTCACTCGGGTTTTTAGTGCTTTAAACTTTATTTGATAAAAATTAACAATATAGCTTGACGCTAGGATTTGAGCATGTATAATTTCCCGCTTTCACCGCACAAATCAGTCATATTTTGAGCGGTAGTTCTTTAACAATTTATCAAGCAACTTGTGTGGGCACTCGTGCAAGAAATTGTGCAGTGCACATAAAAAACAAAAGCAGATAAGCTTTTTAAAAAATTGAACTATTGGTTATAAAATGCCAAGTGTTCTAAAAAGTCAAAGATTGAACTGAAGAGTTTGATCCTGGCTCAGATTGAACGCTGGCGGTATGCTTAACACATGCAAGTCGAACGGAAACGATACTAGCTTGCTAGTAGGCGTCGAGTGGCGGACGGGTGAGTAACGCGTAGGAATCTGCCTGATAGTGGGGGATAGCCCGGAGAAATTCGGATTAATACCGCATAATCTATTCGTAGTAAAGTGGGGGACTTTCGAGCCTCACGCTATCAGATGAGCCTGCGTAAGATTAGCTTGTTGGTAGGGTAAAAGCCTACCAAGGCGACGATCTTTAGCTGGTCTGAGAGGATGATCAGCCAC
>CABWZI010000046.1 GCA_902509905.1 uncultured Gammaproteobacteria bacterium
GCAATCCCCTTTCGGGTGAAGACCCATCTGATGCCTGTTGCTAATTTACGATGAGGCTGATTGACCTTGTGAATAGGAAAACTTTTTTTGCATGCGTATTGAAGTATGATGCAAGAATGATCTTGTAGGTTTTGACCAACCCCTGGAAGATCAAAATGAACGTCTATCCCATGCTCTTTTAGGTGCTTTGAAGGACCAATACCCGAAAGCATAAGCAGATGCGGTGAGTTGATAGCACCGCCCGATAGGATTACTTCATTATTGGCCTCTACTGAGTGAATCTTCCCTTTGTGCTTAAAGGTGACTCCGCTGACTGAATGACCCTCAATATCTATTTTCAAGACTTGCGCTCTTGTGAGCAGTGTTATGTTTCCTCTAGCAAGAGCAGGTTTAAGGTGAGCTATTGCAGCACTGCACCTTCTTCCATTTTTTTTTGTCGCATCAAGCCTTGCGATGCCTTCTGGCTTGTAACCATTAAGATCTTCTGAATAGCCCTGTCCAGACTGAGGACCTGCCTCTTCAAAGGCATCAAATAAAGGGTTGTCGAAAGAGCCTTTTGAAACCCCTAAATTTCCACTAGCGCCTCGCCAGAGGTTTTCACCGCGATCTGATGATTCACCCGATTTAAAATAAGGCAAGCACTGATCATAGGACCAGTCCTTTAATCCAAATTCAGATTGCCATCGATCGTAGTCTAATGGGTGGCCTCGCATATACACCATTGAGTTAATCGATGATGAGCCTCCAACCACTTTACCTCGGGGTATTGGTATGTTTCGATTAAAAAGCTCTGGCTCGTCCTGACTGGAATAGTTCCAGTTAATCTTCGGATTTCTGTAGGCTTTATAGACGCCAGCAGGTATATGGATCATCAAATTGTAATCCATTGGACCTGCTTCTAATATCAAGATTTTTTTACTTATATCTTCGCCAAGCTTGTTTGCAAGAACACACCCTGCTGAACCTGCTCCAACGATTACATAATCATAATTATTCATATAGACTTTCGTTTACAAAACCTAACGTAATAGCTTAATTATTATATGAAAAATTAATCAATAATTGTAAATCTTGAAAGGGGATTTCTAAATTTAACCCATTGCTTGAAGTTTATAAGGTGTTCTGACTACGCCCATCTCTTCGGCCATTTGTTTAGCCGCATCAGAGTTGAACATTGCCATCATGCCAGCAGGATCAAAAACATCAACGACAACAATAGCAGTATTGTCATCCACTTTGCCTACTTTAGCATCTCTTGAGAATTGCGCCCTTTGATCAGCTAGGGCATCAAATCCTTTTTTCCACTCATCAAACGTTCCATTATTTATTTCAATCATGACCATTGTATTCATCATCTTCTCCTAAGTTTATTATTAGAGCTTTTAGTACTTTGCAGACTCAGTATATACCTAGACTCTAATTTAGGTCAAGTTGACATCTGTTATATCATTGAAATAATGGCTCTAGCTCTCCTCTACCCTTCTCATTGTAAATACGCCTAAAATAACCAAAACTAAGCTATTAAGCATCCATAGTGGAGCCACAATACTGTCTCCACTGTTTGATAACTGCTCAGGACTCAAGATAGCAAGATAAGCAAACATCACAAAGGAGACAAGTGATAATAAACCCGATAGCCAAGTAGGGAAAAGGTTGGTACATAAGTATCCTAATCCAGTGAAGAATATTCCAAGATACATAATTGACCAGCCTGTCCAGGCAATCGCCTCTCCAATGAAACCAGATTCAGCACTGATCTCGGCGCTATTGATGGCATCTGAGACTAGCCCCATAATTAGGCCAATAACTATCATTAGCAACCCGGCGTCAATGTATGTCTGAACTTTTATCAAAGCATTTTTTTCAACATTTCTAGTCACCATAAAAGCTATTGGGATAGTAATCAACGCATAAGCTGCAATTTTTTCAGTATGCGCCTTACTTAAGAGGCCAGTTTCTCCAAGCAAAATATAAACAACTAGTGAACCCAGTCCAGCAATTATGAACAATATTCCATTTA